>JADLEF010000284.1 GCA_020846295.1 Acidimicrobiales bacterium | reverse complement strand
TGCGTCAGGGTCCGGGATGAGGGGTGCGGGCGTGTGTCGGGCCTCGTCGCCGGCTCAGAGCCGGCCCATCACCGTGTCGGCGATGAGTTCGATGTGCTCGAGATCGTCGAGGTCGAGGACCTGGAGGTACAGCCGCTCGGCGCCGGCGTCGCGGTAGGCGGCCAGCTTGGCGGCGACCTCGTCCGGTGTGCCCGCCGCGCCGTTCTCCCGGAGCTCGGCCACGTCTCGACCGATGGCCGCCGCTCGGCGGGCGATCTCGGCCTCGTCGCGCCCGCAGCACAGCACCAGCGCGGCGGAGCAGCGCAGGCTCTGCGGATCCCGGCCCACCTGCTCGCAGGCGGCGCGCACCTGCTGCACGCTGCGCCGGAACGGTTCGAGCGCGGCGAACGGGCGGTTGTACTCGGACGCGAAGCGGGCGACGAGCGACGCCGTCTTCGGCTTGCCCGCCCCGCCGACCACGACGGGCATCGGCTGCTGCACCGGCTTGGGCAGCGCCGGGGAGTCGGCCAGCTGGTAGTGGCGCCCGGCGAACGAGAAGGTCTGACCGACCGGTGTGTTCCACAGGCCCGTGATGATGGACAGTTGCTCGTCGAGGATCTCGAAGCGGTCCTTCAACGACGGGAACGGGATGCCGTAGGCGGTGTGCTCCGCTTCGTACCACCCGGTACCCAGCCCGAACTCGACGCGGCCGCCGCTCATCTCGTCGACCTGCGCCACCGCGATGGCGAGCGGCCCGGGCCGGCGGAAGGTGGCCGCGGTCACCAACGTGCCGAGCCGTATGGTCGAGGTCTCGCGGGCGATGGCGCCGAGCGTGACCCAGGCGTCGGTGGGACCGGGCAGCCCGCTCGCCCCGCCCATGCGCAGGAAGTGGTCGGAGCGGAAGAACGCCGCGTACCCGAGGCGCTCGGCCGCCTGGGCGACGGTGAGCAGCTGCTGGTAGGACGCACCCTGCTGCGGTTCGGTGAAGACGCACAGTTCCATGCGTCGGGAACCTACTGGCTGGTGGCCGCCGTCTCGCGGGTCGGGTCCCAGGAGCGGGCGGCTTCGGCCAGCGCGTCGATCAGGGCCTCGGTGTGCGGGTTGGGTCGGTCCTTCGGCCAGCCCTGCCAGTACGGGCCCATGCCCCGCACCCGGGGTGGCAGCTCCAGTTGCACCCCGCCGTGGCGGGGCCGGTTCACCGGGTTGTCCTGGTGCAGGCCGCGCAGGTCCCCCGGGATGGTGTCGAGGTCGTCGCGCACCTCGTAGTGACCGACGCGGCTGCGCAGCATCGAGGCCAGGTGGGTGGCGAGGGGTCGGTGCCGCCCGCCGAGCAGGATGGTGGTGAACAGCCCGGCGCGCCCGTAGCCGTGGACGGCGACGGCCACGTCGACGTGGTCCAGGAACGCGGTGAGCCGCTCGGAGCAGGCGGGGTCCACCCGCTTGGAGGGCAGGTGCCAGCGGAACTCCGGGGGCTGGACCACTGCGTAGTACGAGCTGGCGGAGCGGGCGGCGGCCGCCGCGGCGATGTCGTCGGTGCCGCGTTCGAGCGAACCGCCGTGGAAGGCGAGGAACCCGAACCGACCGCGCAGCTCGAGGTGCTCCCGCACGCCGGGGTGGCTGAGCAGGCGGGCGAACACGGCAGCGCGCTCAGTGCCGCTCGAGCGGGCCACTGATGCCGCGGTCGGCGTGGTGGCGGTGGGTCAGCCGCCAACCGGTGACCGACAGCAGCGCAGCGCCGACGGCGACGGCGGCGAGCACGCCCAGCCGCCCGGTGCCGACGCGATCGACCTGCTCGGCCAGCCATCCCTGGATGGCGAGCGCCCGGTCCACGATCGGGTCGTCCACCGGGCCGTTGCGGATGCGCAGCTCGTACCACCCGTAGTACGCCATGTACGCCCCGGCGACGAGCATGAACACCCCGGAGATGGTGTTGACGTGGCGCAGCAGCCGGCGGAAGCGGGCCACCACGCCGTTGCGGGCGAGGCCGACGGCCAGGGTGAGCAGTCCCACGATGGCGCCCATGCCCAGCCCGTAGGTGACGAAGGTGGCGATGCCGGCGACCGCGCCGTCGTTGGTGAACGTGGAGGACGTCACCGCCAGGAACGGGTAGATGGTGCACGACAGCGAGCTGAGGGCGTAGGACACGCCGAAGAGGAACATGGAGGGCAGCTCCCGGCTGGAGGTGCCCTTCTGCAGCTTGGGGAGGCTGACGGTGAGCGTGCGGCCGGTCAGGGCGGCGATGCCGACAGCGATGAGGGCGAGCCCGATCACGATGGTGACCCAGGGCAGGTGCTCCTGTACCCGGGAGGAGACCTGCACGATGAGCACGCCCATCACACCGAACACGGCGACGAATCCGAGGGTCATCACCGCCGCCACCGCGACGGAGCGCAGGATCGTGCGGTCGGTGCCGGCGGCGGAGGGGTTGTCCTCCAGGCCGACGAAGTAGGACAGGTAGGCGGGCAGCATGGCGAAGCCGCACGGGTTGACCGTGGCGAGCATCCCGGCCGCGAAGGCCAGTGCCAGCGGCGCCCCGCCCATCAGCTGATCGCCTCGATCTCGGTCCTGAGCTCGTCGGGGCTGAGGGTCTTGCTCACGACCTTGACCACCGTGCCGTCGGCGGACACGAAGGCGGTGGTCGGCATGGAGACGCCGCCGACCCAGCTGAGCAGTTCGTTGCGGGTGTCGCGCACCAGCGGGTAGGTGACCCCGGTGGCCTCCGCCATCTGTTGGGCCTGCTCGACGGTGTCCTGCACGTTCACCCCGACGAAGGTGACCCGCTCGCCGAGCTCCTGGTGGACGGCTTCGAAGTCAGGCATCTCCTTGATGCACGGCGCGCACCACGAGCCCCAGAAGTTCACCACCATGGGCTTGCCGATGAAGTCCTCGAAGGTGCCCTCCTCGCCCTCGAAGTCCTCGAAGGACCGCTCGGCGATGTTGCCGTCGGGCATCGTGTCGGAGGTCTCGAGCCCGCCGACGGTGAGCCCGCCGCCGGAGGTCGTGCCACCGGCGGCGCCGTCGTCGCCGGTGCAGGCGGCGAGCAGCAGGGCGCCGGCGAGCGCCAGCGAGGGAACGAGCGTGGAGAAGGAACGCCGCATACGCACAGTCAAGCTACCCGGCGGCGATCGCCGGGCGAATGGCAGTCCGTCCCCCGCGGCGGGGCCGAACGGCTCCTCACCGCGGGGGACGACCCGGGGGGGACCACCGGGGCCCGTCGGCCCGCCCCGGTTCCGGGCGGCTGCTGGGCTCACGCACGGACCGGGCTCGCCGGGCGTTGCCCGGTCCGTGGTGTCGCGAGCGGCAGCGGTAGCGACGGTGCCGTCGGCTCCGGGGAACCGGCGGCACCGGCGTTCGCCGGATCGGTGCAGGCGGCGGGTCGGCCGTCCTGGGGGCGGTGCTCAGGCCGGTCGGGCCACGTACACCGCGGTGGGCCGGAGGTGCTCGGGGATCGGGATCTCCGGCAGCTGGTCCTCCGGTCGGGGGTTCTTGGGCGGTCGGCCCCGACGCCGTTTGGCGGCGAGGATCCGACCGTTCAGGAAGAGCTGACCGCCCCAGACGCCCCACGGCTCGCGCCGCTCGATGGCGCCTTCGAGGCAGTCGGCCAGCACCGGGCAGCCGGCGCAGATGGTCTTGGCCTTGGCGATGTCGTGCAGTTCTTCGGAGAAGAACAGACCGACCAGTGTGCCGTTGTTGTCCCGGCAGCCGGCCTGGTCCCACCAGTCGCGCGGGGTGAAGAAGAGCTCGCCGGGGGGTTCGTCGTTGTGAGGAAGGAATCCGGACCGCACGGTCATGTGGAGGCTCGCTTGTTCGCAGTTCGTGTCGTCGAGAGAGGGAGGGCTGAGGCGGTGTGTCGAGGGATAAGAAGCAGAAAGGCCGCCGGGTGATCCCGGCGGCCTTCGGATGTGCTCCGTATGTGGAGGGCTGTGCCCTACCCGTACGGTGCCTCCTCGGGCCGCGATCCGTGGTGCTTGATGGAGAAGGTCGACGGCTTCGCCACGGTGATGAGTACGGTCGACCAGTCACACGCCATGCCGGCGGCGTCGTAACCACGACGGCGCGCGGCGACGGCGTTGCTGCCGTTCTGCGTCATGCGCTCGAGGTGGTTGTTCATCTGGTCGGCCTTTCGTCGCCGGTTCGGGAGCTGGATCGAACTCCGACCCCGGAGGGTCGGGACGCAGGCAGTGTACCGTCGCCCGGGTCGGCCGTGACTTCACCACGATCGCCGAAAGGGCGTCAATCGAATTTCGCGTGCATGGTTCGCATCCGGCGCGCTGCCGCCGAGCCCGACGGCTGGGGAAGGCCGCGTTGCACGGCGCCCTGGCGGGCCGCACTGGCTAGCGTGCCGGGCGATGAGCGAAGCAAAGGACCTGGTCGGAGCGGTGCTGGAGCCCTTCGGCGGCGTCGGGCGCCTGTTCCGGCTGGTCCATCGGGTGCGGCTGGGGGATGTCACCCCGTCGGGTCGGCTGCGCCTCGACGCCGTGGTGCGTTATCTGCAGGACATCGCCAACGACGATGCCTATGCCAGCGAGATCGACAACCCCGGCGCCTGGGTGGTGCGCCGGACCGTGCTGCAGGTCCACGGTTGGCCAGCGCTGCGCGAGGACCTCGAGCTGACCACCTGGTGCTCGGGGGCGGGCGGTTCATGGGCCGAGCGGCGCACTGCGGTGCAGGGTGCGAGCGGCGCCCGCATCGAGGCGGCGTCGCTGTGGGTGCAGCTCGATCCGGTGTCGGGCCGACCGGCCCGGCTCGGCCCGGACTTCGACGTCGTGTACGGGCCGTCGACGCAGGGGCGTCGGGTGCGGGCCAAGCTGGCGCTCGGCACCGTCGGGCCCGATCCGGCCGCGGTGCGGGCGGGCTCCCCGTTCGCCCTGCGGCGCTGCGACCTCGACGTGCTGGGTCACGTGAACAACGCCGTGGCCTGGGCGATGGTCGAGGAGGCGATGCCCCAGCGCTGCGAGCGTGGGGGGCGCTTCGAGCTGGAGCACCACCAGGTGATCGACGCGGGAGCCTCGTTGCGACTGGTGCGTGCCGAGGAGCGGCTGTGGGTGCTCGACGGCGAGCGGCTGGCCGTGGCGGCCTCCGCAGCCGAGGTCACCGCCGAGAACGGGTGAGCCCCGTTCAGCCGTTCAGCCGTTCAGCCGGTAGCGGACCGGCTGGCCGGGCACGTCACGGCGCACGGCCTGGCCGAGCAGCGCGAGGTGCTCGAGGTGGGCGTAGGTCTCCGAATCCGCCATCGGCCCCCATGACGCCGGCTTGAACAGCCGCTGGGAGAACTCCTCCACGGTGGCCTCGCCGAGGTCCGCGGCGGCAGTGCGCAGCAGTTCGAGGCGCTCGTCGTGGTGGGCCTGGATGTCGCGGGCCCGTTCGGCCAGGTTGGCGAAGGGCAGACCGTGGGCCGGCAGCACCGTGCGGATGTCCTCGAGCGACACCATGCGCTCCAGCGAGTCGAAGTACAGCTTGAGCGGGTCGGGCGCGCGCACCAGGCCCGAGATGTGCGGGGTGATGGTGGGCAGCACGTGGTCCCCGGAGATGAACGTGCCCGCCGCCGGGTCGAGCAGGCAGAGGTGGTCCACCGTGTGGCCCGGTGTGTGCACGGCCACCCACTCCCGCCCGCCGAGGTGCATCACCTGCCCGTCCACCACGCGTGCGGAGGGGCGCGGCGGCCGGAAGTACGTTCCGCCGGTCAGCTGGTTCACGGCGTAGGTGAGCTGCATCTTGCGCGGCGGTCGGGGGTGCTCGCCGCCCCAGGGCGTCGGGCCGTTCCAGCGCTGCCACTGGCGCAGCTGGTTGCCGACCCCCTCCGCGACATCGCGGCCCCGTTCACCGGCGGCGCCGTGCAGCCAGGCCCGGGCCTTGTGCAGCCGCTCCTTGGCCGCGGCCCACGAGTCGAGCTCGCCGGGGGTGGCCAGCTCCTTGTCCTCGTCGTCCTCCTCGTTGGGATCGAAGAAGGTCTTGAAGTGCTCGTGGGTGACGACCTCGGCGCCGGTGAGGCGGCGGATGTGGCCGGCCGCACCGAAGTGGTCGGGGTGGGAGTGGGTGACGATGACGGTGTGCACCCGGTGGATGTCCATGCCGGCGCGGTGCAGGCGAGCCACGAGCTCCTGCCATGGTTTGCGGCCGGGCAGACCGGGGTCGACCAGGGTCAGGCCGCGCTCGTCCTCCATCACGTAGCAGTTGACGTGGCCCAGGCCGGGCAGCGCGATGGTGAGCTGCACGCAGACCACGCCGGGCGCCACCTCGACCGCCTCGTCGGCGGGCGGGAGCTTCTCCTGGCGAACGGTCTTCGCCGGTGGGGCGGAGCCGGCCGGTGGGACGGAGCCAGCCGTCGTCGCCGTTGATGACGTTGTGTCAGCGTCGCCCATGGGCGCAGGTTAGGGGATCGGCGCCGATGCCTGCGGCCCCGGTCAGGGGACGACGGGCAGGAACACCCGCTCGCGGTAGAAGCGCAGCTCGGTGAGGCTCTCGCGGATGTCGTCGAGCGCCCGGTGCGACGTCGCCTTCCGGGGAGCGCTCTCCAGCACGCCGGGGTACCAGCGGCGCGCCAGCTCCTTGATGGTGGACACGTCCACGCTGCGGTAGTGGAGGAACTCCTCGATGTCGGGCAGGTAGCGGGCGAGGAAGCGTCGATCGGTGCCGATGGAGTTGCCGCACAGGGGGACGGAGCGGGCGTCGGGGATGTGCGTGCGAAGGAACGCGAGGGTCTCCGCCCCCGCCTGCTCGAGGGTCACGGTCGACGCCCTGATGCGCTCGGTGAGCCCGCTCTGGGCGTGCATGCGCTGCACGACGGGGCTCATCGTGGCGAGCACCTCATCCGACACGTGGATGACGAGGTCGGGGCCTTCGGCGACGAGGGTGAGCTCGTCGTCGGTGATCAGCGTGGCGATCTCCACGATGAGGTCGGTCGTCGGGTCCAGCCCGGTCATCTCGAGGTCCATCCACGCCAGCATGGGGGCCAACCGTAGCGCGCCGCCGGAACCTCACCGCCCTCGCCGTGACCGCCCGCTCACGCTCTGCGTGACCCCAGTCGATCGTGCGTAACGATGTTCACCGAGGGTTGCGGCGTGTGCTCGAAGGTCGCGGACATCGTTCAGGTTCCGCTGGTGATCTCGCGTGGCGCGCGGTGAGCGGCACGCGCTGCGGTGCCAGTGACCGGCAAGGACCGAGGCGAAACGCCGCTAAGGCGGAATTTCGGCAGCGTTGCCGGCTGCCGAGCGCGGGTCGCCTGGCCCCACCGGCGGTGTCGCAGCCGCGCCGGCGATCGGTCCGACCACGCACTGATACACGGTCTCATCAGGACTTTCGGCATGGAAAAGGATCTGTCGAAAAGCCGGCGCCACCGCTCACATTCCCGCCGATGGTGCCGAAGCTTGGCTCGTGCATCCCCGACTCGTGGTCCGCGTCATCTGCAACGGACGACGGCGCTCGGAGTTGTCCTGTGCGTGTTGCCCACCGATTGCGACCCCGCACTAACCGTGATAAACCCGCGCCGCCTTCGATGGACCACACCGGACCCCCGATTGGTGCAGTCGTACGCGGCCCCAGTCCGAAGGAGTGACACGTGCGAATCGTGATCGTCGGTGCCGGCGTCGTCGGTACAGCGACCGGCAAGGGATTCGCCCGCCGCGGCCATGCGGTGGCGTTCGTGGACACCGATGTCCGTCGTGTCGACGCACTGCGCGGCGAGGGCGCGGCCGCCTCGACCGAACTTGATCTGAGCGGCCCGGCGGCGACGGTGATGCTCAGCGTCCCCACGCCGTCCACCCCCGATGGCGGGTACGACCTGTCGGCGGTGCGCGGTGCGGCCGCCTCGGTGGGTGAGGCGCTGCGCGGTGCGGAGGACCTCACGACCGTGGTGCTGCGCTGCACGGTCGCCCCCGGCACGCTGGAGGGCACGCTGCAGCCCATCGTGGAGCAGCGCTCGTCCCTGAAGGCGGGGGAGGGGTTCGCGCTGGCCTCCAACCCGGAGTTCCTGCGGGCCGAGTGCGCCCTCGAGGACTTCCTGGCCCCCTGGATGACGGTCGTGGCGTCGCGCTCGAAGCGCACCCGGGAGCGCCTTGCCGAGCTGTACCGACCCTTCGGCGGGTCGCTGCAGGTCTTCGCCGATCCGGCCGAGGCCGAGTTCGTGAAGCTGGTGCACAACGTGTTCAACGCCACCAAGATCAGCTTCTTCAACGAGGTGTGGTCGATGGCGTCGCACCTCGGCCTCGACGCCGAGCGGATCGCGGCCACAGTGGCGCAATCCGCGGAGGCGTCGTGGAATCCGGCGTACGGTATTCGTGGCGGCCGCCCCTACGGAGGGGCGTGCCTGCCGAAAGATGTGAGCGGGTTCCTGGGTTTCGCCCGGGAGCTGGGACTCGCAGCACCCATGGCTGCAGCGACGCGAGCGGTGAACGACCGGCTCGCCCGTGAGGCCGACCAACCGACGATCGATCTGCGTACGCCGATCGGGCCCGAACCGGGTCCGGCCGGGGTCCCCCGGAGGTAGCCAGGGTGCGAGCCCTTCTGTTTGTCATCCCCATCGGCATCCTCGGCCTCATCCGCTGGTCGAGTTGGTTGATCCGACGGGTGCCGGCGGTGCTGTACCGTCCGTACCCCGAGGGCCACTACGAGCCGATCACCGTGGTGACCCCGGTGTACCAGGAGGATCCGGAGATCTTCCGCGCCGCGGTCGCCTCGTGGCTGGCCAACCGAGGGGTGCAGGAGGTCATCTGCGTCGTCGACACGACCGACACGACCTGCATCGAGATCGCCAAGCAGCTCTCGATGAGGTCGCCGGTCACCTTGATCGTGACCGACGTGCCCGGCAAGCGCGACGCGCTGCGCCGTGGGTGGGAGGCGGCCAAGACGGAGATCGTGGCGCTGGTCGACAGCGACACCATCTGGGCGGACGACGTGGCCGCCCGGGTGGTGGAGCCGTTCGTGGACCCCGAGGTCGGTGGGGTCGGCACCCGGCAGAACGTGCTCAACCCCGAGACGCTGTGGCAGCGGATCAACGACTTCTACCTGGACTCGCGCTACCTCGACGAGGTGGCCGGCCAGACCCAGTGGGGCCAGGCGGTCTCCTGCCTGTCGGGCCGCACCGCGGTCTACCGCCGCTCGCTGCTGCTCGAGATCAGCCACGACTTCATGACCGAGACGTTCATGGGCGTGCCGTGCAACTCCGGCGAGGACAAGCGCCTGACGATGCTCACGCTGCGCAAGGGCTACAAGACGTGGATGCAGCAGAACGCCCGGGTGTGGTCCACCTTCCCCCGTGGCGCCCGCACGTTCTTCCGCCAGCGCCTGCGCTGGGCGCGCAACACCTGGCGTTCGGACCTGCGGGCCCTGCGTGAGCGGTGGGTGTTCCGCCACAAGTGGCTGGCCTTCTCCATGTTGGACAAGGCGGTGTCGAGCTTCACGCTGCTGGTGGCGCCGGTGTTCATGATCTTCGCGCTGGTCACCCGTCACTTCGCCATCGCCGGGTTCCTCGCGCTGTGGTGGTTGGTGAGCCGCGGCATCAAGTACCTGCCCCACCTGCAGCGCCGCCCGCTCGACGTGCTGCTGCTGCCGGCGTTCATCCTGGTCACCTTCGTGGTGGCCGGCATGAAGATCGTGGCCTTGCTGTCGATCCGTCGCCAACGGTGGCTGACCCGTGACGTGGAGGTGGTCGACGGCAAGATCACCCGCGTGGTGCCGGGCACCTCGCGGCCTGCGCCGCTGGCCGGCACCGCCCGCCGCCGCTGGATCGCCGTCGGCGTGGTCGGCGCGGTGAGCGCGCTGGTCGTCGGCGGCGCCGGGTTCGCCCAGGCCCAGCAGGCGTTGCGCGGGCCGACGACGAAGCCCTTCGCCCCGATCGCCATGCAGGCGACGACGCCCAGTTCGACCACCGCGAGCGCACCGGCACCAGCGGCCAAGACCGCGCCGGCCGGCGCACCCGCTGCCTCGGGGGGCGCGGTGTCGGGCCAGCAGACCACCACCACGGCCAAGGTCGCCGGTTCCGGCACGCCGGCGGGCACGGTGGCCTGCAAGAAGCCCGACGACCCGCCGGAGCGCAGCGAGGACAACCCGCTCTACACCGGGACCGGGACCAGCCGGACGCTCTCGCCCTACTCGCCGTTCCGGCTGCTGCAGACCAAGTGCGCCTTCCCGGCCGACTTCCGCGCCGTCGCGCTCGGGGTGGGCCAGATCCGCATCCGCGACGGTGCGAAGGAGAGCAGCATCGCCTGGCCGGCGGGCGGCGTGTACCGGCTCGAGGAGCTGGCTCGGGTGCTCGACCGGCCCGATCTCGTCAGCGAGCCGAAGCCCGGTGTGATCGAGGTCCGCGCCGCGATCATCCAGACCGAGAACACGACGCTGACCGTGAACGAACCGGTGACCGAGGTGCACCTCGTCGACAACCCGCACGTGTTCATCGGGGGCCGCAAGGCGGTTGCCCGCTTCGACGGCGTGCGGGTCACCTCGCAGTCACGCACCGCAGCCGAAGCCGACACGAACTACGGCGACGGTCGGCCGTTCGTGCTCTACGAGGACGGCTCGACGCTCGACATCACCGACTCGTTCTTCAGCTTCCTCGGCTCGGACCGGTCCTCGGCCTACGGCGTGTCGTGGCGCACCGGTGGCACCAACGGCACCATCACCGACTCGACGTTCTCGAACAACTTCTTCGGGATGTACTCCTACGAGGCGGCGAACCTCACGTTCATCGATAACTCGTTCAAGGACAACGTGTTCTACGGCGTGGACCCCCACGATCGATCGCACAACCTGACCTTCCGCGGCAACCTGTTCGAGAACAACGGCAGCCACGGGGCGATCGTGTCCAAGGAGGTGTCGGCCACCACCTTCCGGGACAACCGTTCGGTCGGCAACGGCGGGAACGGCTTCGTGATCGACAGCGACTCCTTCGATGTCGTCATCGAGGGCAACGTGGCCGCCAACAACGCCATCGACGGGATCGTGGTCCTGAACTCCCGACGCAACGAGATCATCAACAACGAGGTCCGCGAGAACCGGGTGGGCATCCGGATCAACGGGGAGCGGTCGACCGGCAACATCATCGAGGGCAACACGGTCGACAGCAACGTCACCGGCATCCAGCTCTACGGTGGCGCGAGCGCGACCCGCATCGAGGGTGCGCTGGTCCGCAACTCCGAGAAGATCGGCATCTCGGTGGACGCCCCGGCGTCGCAGGTGGTCGAGGTCGACGTCACCGGCGGGCTGATCGGGATCGACCTGCGGTCGCCGGCTTCGGTGGAGGGCGGCGCCATCAGCCAGGTCGGTGTGGGCATCGCGGTGCGCAGCCCGGAGCCGGTGAGCATCAAGCGGGTCCGCATCAACGCCCTCGAGATCGGGGTGCGGGTGGATCGGCTGTCCACGGCCGCGCTGTCGGAGAGCACGGTGAGCGCACCGGTGCCGTACAAGGGCAGCGAACAGATCGTGCGGGGCGCCGACATCGAGGTCCGCACCCTGGCCCCGCCGGGGCTGCACTGGTTCGGCGTCTTCGGCTTTGCCTTCCTGGTGGCCGGCCTCCTGCTCGAGGCGGTCCGCCGTGTGCGCAACCGGGGCCGCTCCGCCGGCGGCAACCCACCCGACATCGTCCGCACCAACTTCGCCTGACACCCCCGGCGCCCCACCCAACCAGGCCCGGCTCCGCCTGACCAGGCCCCACGAGGGGGCCCCGGCGGGATGACGGCCGGCGCCGGCGCCGCACGGAGACCTGGGGAGCGGTGCTGCTCAACACCCGTGGCGGCGCCAGGCGGGCGCCGCGAGCGCCAGCGAGCCGCCTGCACGTCGGCGACCGACAGGGAGCCGACCAACAAGCATCCGAAACCCCAGAGCGAGCGCCATCGTTCGCCCCGAACGCCCCGGGACCAGCCGTCCGAGCCCCTTCCCGGTCAGCGGAGCTCGGCGGCCTCGCGGCGGGCCTTGCGGATCTCGAGCGCGACGGGGATCAGTGAGACGACGATGATCACGCCCACCGCCGGGAGCAGGTACTTGTCGCTGCTGGGTACCGTCGCGCCCAGGACATAGCCCAGCGTGGTGACCCCGGCCGCCCACAGCACGCCCCCGACCACGTTGAACATCACGAAGGTCCGGTAGGGCATGTGGCTCACACCCGCGACGATCGGGGCGAAGGTGCGCACGATCGGCACGAACCTGGCCAGCACGATGGTCTTGGAGCCGTGCTCCTCGAAGTAGGCCCGGGCCTTCTCGACGTTGGCCTGCTTGAACAGCCGGGAATCCGGACGACGGAACAGCGCCGGGCCGACCCGCCGCCCGAACACGTAGCCGGCCTGGTCGCCGCTGATGGCGGCGATCACGCAGCCCAGCACCAGCAGCGCGATGTTGGGCAGCTTGTCCTGCGAGGACAGCAGGCCGGCGGTGAACAGCAGCGAGTCACCGGGCAGGAAGAAGCCGATGAGCAGGCCCGACTCGGCGAAGATGATCAGGAACAGCCCGATCGTCCCGAAGGTGGCGATGAGCCGCTCGGGATCCAGGATCCCGCCGACAGCCAGAAGCAACGACATGCGATGCAGGCTATCGACGGGCTCCGGAACCTAGCTGCGCGGGGCCTTGAGCGCCTTGCGGGCGCGGGCTCGCTGGGTGGCGTCGGTCTGGACCTTGCGCAAGCGCACCGCAGTCGGGGTGACCTCGACGCACTCGTCGTCGGCCACGAACTCCAGCGCCTGCTCGAGCGTCATCTGCTTGGGCGGGACCAACTTCACGAAGTCCTCCGCGGTGGAGGACCGGATGTTGGTCACCTTCGTCTCCCGGCAGATGTTGACGTCCATGTCCTCGGCGCGGCTGTTCTCGCCGACGATCATGCCCTCGTACACCTCGGCCCCGGGACCGATGAACAGCGTCGATCGCTCCTGGATCTGTTCGATGGCGTACCCGGTGGCCACGCCGGTGCGGTCGGCGACGATGGTGCCGCTCTGGCGGGTGCGGATCTCGCCGGCCCACGGGTCCCAACCGTCGAACACGTGGTTGAGCACACCGGTGCCGCGGGTCTCGGTCATGAACTCGGTGCGCACCCCGATCAGGCCTCGGGCCGGGACCCTCCAGTCCATGCGGACCCAGCCCTCGCCCTGGGGCAGGACCTGCTCCATGCGGCCGCGCCGCTGCGACAGCAGCTGGGTCACCGCGCCGAGGTACTCGTCGGGGATGTCGACCGACACCCGCTCGACGGGTTCGTGCAGGGTGCCGTCGATCAAGCGGGTGAGCACCTGCGGCTTGCCCACGGTGAGCTCGAAGCCCTCGCGGCGCATCAACTCGACCAGCACGGCCAGCTGCAGCTCGCCTCGGCCCTGGACCTCCCACTGGTCGGGTCGGTCGGTGTTGTAGACGCGCAGGGAGACGTTGCCGATGAGCTCTTGGTCGAGGCGGCCCTTGACCAGGCGCGCCGTGACCTTCTTGCCGTCCCGGCCGGCCAGCGGCGAGGTGTTGATGCCGATGGTCATCGACAGCGAGGGCTCGTCCACCGTGACCGGCGGCAGCGGGCGCGGGTCGACCGGGTCGGCGAGCGTCTCGCCGATGGTGACCTCGGCCAGGCCGGCCACGGCGATGATCTCCCCGGGCCCGGCGTCATCCGCCTCCACCCGCTCGTGGCTCTCGGTGACGTAGAGGGCGGAGAGCTTCACCGTCTCGATGCCGCCGTCGAGCTTGCACCACGCCACCGACTGGTTGCGCTTGAGGTAGCCGTGCTGGATGCGGCACAGGGCCAGGCGGCCCAGGTAGGGAGACGCGTCGAGGTTGGTCACCAGCGCGGCGAAGGGGTGGTCGGGGTCGAAGCTCGGGGCGGGGATGAACTCGAGCAGCATCTCGAACAGCGGCTTGAGGTCCGTGCCCTCGACGCCGAGGTCGGTGGTGGCCGTCCCGGCGCGGGCATTCGTGTAGACCACCGGGAAGTCGAGGTGGTGGTCGGCGTGGGCGAGATCGAGGAACAGCGAGCCGATCTCGTGGAGCACCTCGTCGATGCGGGCGTCCGGTCGGTCAATCTTGTTGATGACGACGACGACCGGCAGGTCGCGTTCGAGCGCCTTGCGCAGCACGAAGCGCGTCTGCGGCAGCGGACCCTCCGACGCGTCGACCAGCAGCAGCACGCCGTCGACCATCGTGAGGGCGCGCTCGACCTCGCCGCCGAAGTCGGCGTGGCCGGGGGTGTCGACGATGTTGATCTTCACCGTGGTGCCATCGGGGGCCGGCCACCGCACTGCGGTGTTCTTGGCCAGGATGGTGATGCCCTTCTCACGCTCGAGATCCATCGAGTCCATGACGCGGTCGACATCGGCCGCGGAGCCGGCGCGCAACGCCCCGGCCTGGCGCAACATGGCGTCGACCAACGTGGTCTTGCCGTGGTCAACGTGGGCCACGATGGCCACGTTGCGCAGGTTGGAAACGGTGCGTGAGGTCATATGCTCGCCGGGTACGTGAGAAAACGGGGCCGTGCAACCCTACTTGGTGTCCGGCCGTTCTCTCGTTGTCGGCGCCGCGTTGCGTCGAGCTGTGACCCATGACGCATCTTCCAGCCAACGGGCGCCTGCCGTCCCCACATGCCGCGAGGCACTCCACGTGAACCACCGTCTCCGCCGCCGCGTCCTGGCTGCGCTCGTGGGTCTGGCCAGCGCGGTGTCGGTGTGCACCTTCGTCGCCCCGGTCACCGCCGCGGCCCAGGTCAGCGCACCCGCCCCCCTGGACGACACGCTCGCTGCCGCCCCCGGCGGGCCCGCCGTCCCCGCCCCCGATCCGGACGAGGTCGAGGCCGCCTGGTCGGCCGCCCCGGCCCGCCCGACGGACCCGTCCCCGGCGCCGTCGTTCGAGCCGCAGATCGTCGGTGGGCAGGCCGCCTCCAACGTGCCGGCCGGCTCGGTGGCGCTCGTCCTCTACACCGATCCGGCCGGGCAGTTCAGCTGCAGCGGCTCGCTCGTCGCACCGCAGTGGGTGCTGACCGCGGCGCACTGCGCAGTGCAGTTCGACAACCCGAACACGCCGACCCGGCGCCTCAACACGCCCGGGTTCTACACGGTCTACGTCGGCTCCAACGCGACCGGCACGCCTTACGCGGTCAGCGAGATCCGGCTCAACGACGACTACCTGATCCGCACCTCGTCCGACGACGTGCCCGGCTACCGCGATCCCAACGGCACCTGGCGCAATGGTGAGGCGAACCTCGCCAACCACCCCTCGCTCGACGACTACGCCCTGCTGCACCTGACCACCGCCCCGGTGGGTGCGACGCCGCTGCCGCTGGCGGTGGACGAGTCGCTGTCGCAGGCCGGCTCGACGATCTGGGTCGCCGGCTGGGGGGTCGAGAGCGGTTCGAGCAGCACCATCCCGACGTCGCTGCGGGAAGCGCAGATGACGGTGGGGACGACCACCTACTGTGAGGTCACCTGGCGCCAGTACTACAGCGCGGCGCCGAACATGTGTTACTCGAGCCCCACCGCGGCGACCTGCAAGGGCGACTCGGGAGGGCCGGTGTTCTCGCGCGATGAGGACGGCACCTGGTGGGTGGTCGGCGTGATCTTCGGCGGGGCCGGGAACTGCGCGGTCGGCAGCGCCTACGTGGGGGTGCGCTCCACCTGGCTCGCCGCCTGGGTCGGCGCCGTCACCGGACAGGCCCAGAACGGCCGGTACGGCGAGAGCTTCAACCCCCTGGTGCCCACCCGCATCATCGACTCCCGCTTCGGGCAGGGCGTGTCGTTCATCCCGCCGACCCTCTTCGAGCCGGCTAGCCAGGGTGTGTACCTGCCCATCCCGACGCTGCCCACCGGGTTCGTCACCCGTCGGCCGATCACCGGGGCGAACGGCGTGGCCGGCCTGCCCGCCGGTGGGGTCGCCGGCGTCGTGCTCAACGTCACGGTGGAGGGCCAAGGCGGTGGGTTCGTCGCGGTGTACCCCTGCCTCGACGGCTGGAACGGCACCTCGAACGTCAACTTCGAGCCGGGTCAGACGGTGGCCAACCTGGTGGTGGCGAAGGTGGACCGCAACGGCGACGTGTGCTTCCGGGCGGCGGCGGAGACCACGCTCATCGTCGACGTCACCGGCTGGCTCGGCGCCGACGGCGCCTCCAAGCGGGCGGTGCGCTCGGCGGCGCCGGTCCGGGTGTTCGACAGCCGGGTCGCCCCCAACGCCAAGTTGCCGAACGGCGGCACCGCGGTGGTGCAGGTCACCGGGCCCGGGGCCGCGCCGGCCGGCGCGAAGGCGGCGGTGCTGAACATCACCTCGACCGACGCCGACGCCAACGGCTTCGTGACCGTCTGGCCGTGCAACGCGTCCCGGCCGCTGGCCTCCTCGCTCAACCCGGTGCGCGGTCGCGACGTGCCGAACTCGGTCATGGTGCAGCTCGATCCGTCGGGGCAGGTGTGCCTCTACAGTGAGCTCGCCGCCCACCTCGTCGTCGATCTGAACGGCTGGGTGGCCGACTCGGGGACGGGGACGGTCAAGACGGTGCCGCCCTCCCGTCTGGTCGACACCCGCGACAACCAGGTCCGGGTGGCGGGGCAGAGCCCGCTCATCGTGCCGGTCGCCGGACGGGCCGGGGTGCCGGCCGGCGGCGTCGATTCGGTGATCCTCAACGTCACGGTGACCGAGCCCGCAGCCGCCGGGTACGCCGTGGTCTACCCGTGCGGCGTGGTGCCGTACGCGTCGAACCTGAACTTCGTGGCCTCGCAGTCGGTGCCCAATGCGGTGATGGCGAAGCTGGACGGCTCGGGCAACGTGTGCCTGTGGTCCACCTCGGCGACCCATCTGGTGGTGGACGTCACCGGGTACGTGCGAACCTGACGGGGTGGCCGTCCCCCCTGAACCGACCGCGGCGCTCGAGCTGCACGTGCGGCGCCTCGACCCGGCGCTGCCGCTGCCCCGACCGGCCCGCCACGGTGACGCCGGCCTCGACCTGCTCGCCGCGCACGACCTGGAGCTGGCCTCCGGCGGGGGCCGCGGCATCGTGGGCACCGGGTTGGCGGTGGCGATCCCGTTCGGGTGCTGCGGGCTGATCCTGCCCCGCAGCGGCCTGGCCCGCCACCACGGCGTGACCTGCCTCAACACGCCGGGGCTGATCGACGCCGGCTACCGGGGCGAACTGCAGGTGCTGCTGATCAACACCGACCCGGCACAGGCGTACACGGTGCAGCGAGGCGACCGGGTGGCGCAGCTGGTGGTGATGGGTTTCGTCGCGGTGCGCTTCGTCGAGGTGGACGAGCTCGAGGACAGCGACCGGGGCGAATCGGGCTGGGGCCACACCGGCCGCTGAGGCCCCGGATCGCCGCCGGCCCCGACGTGGCGCTCAGCCGGGTTGTCGGGCGAGGCGCAGTTCGCCGAGTCGTCGCCTGCCGTCGCGCACGGTGTGCGCGATCCCGGCGCCGAGGACCGAGGCGATCACGGCGTAGACCCACAGCGGCAGGCCGTCGGCGCTGAGGAGGATGACCAGGTCCGGCAGCAGGAAGCAGGTGACGGTCAACGCCAACCACCGTGACGCCGCCGCGGGGCGGCGGGCGGCGAGGCTGCGCACCGCCCGGCTGGCGCCCAGCGAGTAGGGCACGGTGGAGCACAGCTCGACGGTGGCGTAGAGCCGTACGTCCACCCCGTAACGACCCAGGTTGGCGCCGACGAACCAGATGCGCAGGCAGCTCCAGCACAGCGCGCCGAGCACCCAGACGAGCTCGTAGTGCCCACCTCGGCTGCGCCGCCCGCGTCCGTCGACCACGATCGGCAGGCTACCGATGTGGCGGGGTGCGTCGCCCGGCCCGACGCCACCGATAGCGTGAGTCCTCGTGTCTGCGTCGATCGGGCCCTCCGAGGGAGCCAACCTGCCGAGCCCCTCACCGGCGGGGTGGGCTGTCCACGTGCTGACGGCCGCCGGCGCCGTGCTCGGTCTGCTGGCCCTGGTGGCGGTGATGGACCGCCGCCCGTACGCCGCGGTGGTCTGGCTGGTCGCGGCACAGATCCTCGACGGTCTCGACGGTCCGCTGGCCCGCGCCTACGGCCTCGACAGCCAGCCGTCGCGCATCGACGGCTACATCCTCGACCTCGTCGTCGACTACTTCACCTGCGTGGCGGTGCCGGCGTTGCTGCTGCACCAGTTCCTTGGCTTCGGGCCCTGGGAGGGGCTGGTGCTGGCCTCGGTGGTGCTCATCTCGGGCGGGTTGTGGTTCAGCCGGCTGGACATGTGCGCCGAGGACCACAGCTTCCGGGGGTTCCCGGCGGCGTGGAACCTGGTGATCCCGACGCTGCTGCTGTTGCGGCTGCCGTCGCTGCTCGAGGCCGCCATCATCGCTGCGCTGTCCGCGCTGAGCTTCAGCAACGTGGTGTTCGTGCACCCGATGCGGGTGGTGCGGGGGCGGGCCGTCTCGATCGGCGTGACCGTGCTGTGGCTGGTCTCGTTGCTGGCGTTGAGCCTGGACGAAGGCCCGCACCGGGCGACCTTCGAGTTGCACGTGCTGCTGAGCGCGTCGGCGCTGGGGTTCGTGGCCATCACCATGTGGCACACGCGCCAGCGGCTCGACGTGGGCCTCGCCGACGCCCGCTGACCGGCGCGCCCTCAGGTGGGGTGGTGGACCCCGCCGAAGGAGAGGCGGGCGCCACCGGTGATCGGCTCGACCTTGGTCACCAGCGGTGCGACGCGGCGGTCGAGCCGCCGCCAGTCCTCGGGGGAGAGCCCGGGCCCGGCGGCTGCGGGCTGCGGTGCGGCCGCGGCGAGGTCGACCACCAGGTGGCCGGGCGTCAGGGCGAACTCGACGTCGAGCACGTCCCCGTCGCCGTGGCCGGTGTCGACGAGGGCGTCGACGAGCGCCTCGACCGTGTGGCCGATCGCCTGGACCAGCCGCTCGATCTCCGCTGCGCTGAAGCCGGCCCGTTCGGCCAGTCCGGAGGCGGTGAGCGGCGTGAGCCCACCGAAGGCCCGCAGCGCGGGGACCCGCAGGCGGATGTGGTTGGCACCCGGCGGCGCCATCCCAGGGGGCATGTCGCCAGCGTAGGGTGTGCCGGCCGGATCGACGCCGACGTCCGCCGGTTTCATCGAGCGGGAGGGACACAGCCTGAGCGTCGTGGTTGACGAGGCGATCTGGTGGTTCCGCGGTCGCCGGTGGGCCCACCTGTCCTGCGATGGTGACCTCGACGAGCTGCACCGGTTCGCGGCGTCGCTCGGGGTGCACCGCATCGCCTTCGGGGGTGACCACTACGACGTCACCGACGCGCAGCGCGACGCCGCGCTGGCGGCCGGGGCGGTGCCGATCGGTGCGCGCGAGCTGGTGCGGTTGCTGCGTCGCACGGGTCTGCGCCGCCCGGCCGGGGAGGGTGGCCACCGGTGTGGTGCGGAGCTCGAGCTGCGCTGGCAGCCACCGGCCGGTCCGCCGGTGCTGCCGGGCGGTGTGGCCTCGGCGCTGCCGTGGCTGGCGGCCTGGCCCCGGGCGGTCGATGCCCTGGCGACGGCGACCTGCGGGTGGTCGGGTGCGGCGCCGCTCACCGTCCGCCTGTTGCGTCGCCGCGAAGAGCGTGCGCTGCTGATGATCGCCGACGCTCCGCCGCCGGCCTCGTTCGCGCTGCCCGTTCCGCCGCCGCCGATCAGCGGTTGGTGGGCCTGGCCGCAACCTGATCATCGGCTGCTCGAGGTCTTCATCCGCGCCCCCGACGCGCCGACACAGCTGTCGATGAGCAACGATGCCCACGCGTCCGAGGTCGACCGATGACGATTTGGCGTCGGCTGCGGCGCGCTCCGTTTCCCTGTCACAGGCCGGGGGTACTCTGCGAACCCAGGACGGACACCGGGCGGAGGTGGCGCAGTGCCCTACATCGATGTGAGCACCATCGTTCGGCGGGTCGGCGTCGCGTGCTGGGCCACCGCGGCCGTGCTGGCGTGGCGCCCGCCGCTGTACGTGTTGTGCGTTGCGGCGGTGTTGCTGCTGGCGCTGGCGGCGAGCGAGGTCGTGTCGGCGCGGGCCGCACGGCGGCGACCGAACCTCACGCTGGTCGCCGGGTCGACCGTCGCCCTCTGACCGTACCTTTCGGTCTCCTGAGCGATCGCCGCATCGGTACGGCGACCGGCATGCCGATCGGTATGTCGGCCGTTGCGGCGGTCGACGTGGGCGAGCCGGCCCGGTGAACGGGCAACACCTCGCCGAGGCCGAGGGCGAGCCGGCGCCGTTGCACGGACCGGCCGGTCCCGGCGTGGCGGAGCGGCCGGTCGGCGTGCGCCGGGTGTACTGCAACCGAAGCCTTCGCCTCGACCATGTGCGCGCCGTCGGGTTCGACATGGACTATACGCTCGCCATCTACCACCAGCGGCACATGGACGAGCTGCAGGCCCGCCTGACCATCGAGCGGCTCGTCGGCCGCGGCTACCCGGAGGACCTGCGCGCGGTGCCGGTGCCGACCGACTTCGCCATCCGTGGGCTGCTGGTCGATGTGCGCCGCGGCAACGTGCTGAAGATGGACCGGTACCGCTACGTCAAGCGGGCCTACCACGGGTTGCACCCGCTGTCGCGGGCGGAGCGGCGCGAACTGTACGAGTCGCGGCGGCTGCGGCCGGGGGTCGACCGCTACCACTGGGTCGACACGCTGTACTCGCTGGCGGACGTGGCCGTCTACGCCGGGATCATCGACCACCTGGAGCGGACCGGTCGCCGCCCGGACTATCGACAGCTGTTCGCCGACGTGCGCCTCTGCGCCGACGAGGCCCACGCCGGCGGAGCGGTGAACGCCGTCATGGAACGCGACCTGGCCCGCTACGTGGTGCGCGACCCGGCGCTGGGCACCACGCTGCACCGGCTTCGCAGCGCGGGCAAGAAGCTGTTCCTGCTGACGAACTCGAGGCCCGAGCAGACCGAGCCGATGATGGCCCACCTGCTCGACGGGTCGGTGCCGGGCTACTCGTCGTGGCGGCAGTTCTTCGACGTGATCGTCACCGCCGCCCGCAAGCCGCTGTTCTTCACCGATCGGGCGCCGTTCACGGAACCGAACGACCCGGGTGCCCCGGTGACGGAGCTGCGCCGGGGCCGGGTGTACCGGGGCGGCAACATGGCCGACTTCGAGCGGATGCTGGGCGTGTCGGGCACCGACGTGCTCTACGTGGGTGATCACATCTACGGCGACGTGCTGCGCGCCAACGTCGAGTCCGGCTGGCGCACGCTGATGATCATCCAGGAGATGGCCGACGAGCTGCACGCCCTCGCCCGTCACGAGGCGGACATCCTGCACGCCGACGAACTGGACCACCTGCTGCGCCTGACCCGTGAGGAGCGGCGGGCGACGCCGGCGGGCAACGGCGCGGCCGGCAACGGGCGGATGGCGGGCCTGGCCAACCGGGCGGTCGAGCTCGAGCTCGAGCGCGATCGGCTCGAGGCCGCCATCGACCAGTCGTTCCACCCCTACTGGGGTTCGCTGTTCAAGGCCGGCAGCGAGCTCAGCAGCTTCGGCGCCCAGGTGGAGCAGTACGCCTGGCTGTACACCGAACGGGTGTCCAACCTCGGCGGCTACCCGGCCAACCACTTCTTCCGCTCGCCCCGGGCGCTCATGGCCCACGAGCTCTGATCGATCAGGCCTCGCGGCGCTCCTGGAACTCCCGGTCGGCCCGCTTGCCCCGGTAGACGCGCATGTCGATCGCCCGAACGGCGTTGGGCCGGTCCTCCGGCTCGAGGCGGAACAGCATGCGGGGTTCGGTTCGCATGTTGGCCACGAAGGCGTCGACCGCGGCGGCGTTGGCCGGGTCGCCGCGGCCGACGTACTTCTCGGCCAGCAACCGGGAGATGGGCCAGATGTCGAACGCCTCGGCGCGCAGCGCTGCCGCGGCGCCGTCGACCCCGACGTGGCCGGCCACCGGGGCCATCGCCTCGATGCACAGCGAGCAGCGCGGGTCGGCCTCGAGCTGCCGGCACCACACCCGGTTGGTGGTGCCGGTCAGCCAGAACGCGCCCCGGGACCCGTCCTGGGGCCGCCACAGCCACCACACCGGCACGGTGTAGGGCAGGCCGTCGCTGCGAAGGGTGGCGAGGACGCCGACGTGCGGCTGCTCGAGGAACTCGGCCAGCACGTCGGCGCTCATGCGGGGCACGGCTGCGATCCCGCCCTCAGCCGAGCAGGCCGGCGATGGCCGCCGCGGCGGCCGCCGGCTGCTCATAGGGCAGCATGTGCGCGGCTTCGTCGACCACCTCGAGGCGGGCCTGCGTGGCGCCGAGCAGCTCCTGGTAGCGCTCGGCGTACACCAGCGGGAACAGCTTGTCCTGGCGACCCCAGACCAGCACGGTCGGCGTGGTCACCCGGTAGAGGCGCTTGGACAGGCGTCGGTTGGGGATGGGGAACAGGATCTTGCCGGCGGTGCCGAGCTTGCGGGCGTTGCCGACCAGGAACAGCTTGAGGGCGTCGTCGTCGGCGAAGTCGAGGCCGGCGGTGAGCACCTTCTCGCCCGCGGCGGGGTCGACGAAGAGCACCTCGGCGAGCTCGAAGGGCACCATGGCGAAGATGTCCGGTACGGGGTGGGCGTCGAGCCACAGACCCGCCGCGGCCACCAGCGCCAGCCCGGCCAGGCCGCTCGGGTTCAGCGCGGCCATCTCGGCGGCGATCATGCCGCCCATCGAGTGGCCGGCGAGGTGGGGTCGATCGAGGCCGAGGGCGTCGATCAGGTCCCAGCCGTGCAGCGAGAAGTCCAGCATGTCCTCGAGGTGGCCCTCGGTCGGCTCCTCGCCGAAGCCGGGCCACTCGGGGGCGAACACCTCGAAGCGCTCGGCGAGGGCGTCGAGCATCGGCTCCGTGGGGAACAGCCCGCCGGCGCCGTGCAGGTAGACCAGGGCCGGGTTGCCCCGCTCGCCGCGCACGCGGACCTTGGCGTCGATCCCCCGGCGGGTGGTGACGGTGCGCACCTCGCTCATCAGAGGACCTCTTCCGGCATGTCGGGGTAGCGGCGGGCCACGTCGAGGGCGTCGCCCTCCTGGCGGCGGCGGTCGGCCATGGGCTTGCACCACCACTGCTCGGCGTCCCACTCGGGCCACACGTTGCGCAGCCGGGGCATGACCTTCTCGGCGAAGAGCTGGGTGGAGTAGCGGGTCTTCCAGTCCGGCATGTCGCCCATGTGCATGAGGCAGAACACGGTGCCGACCCGCAGCGACTTGGCCAGGTACTCCATCTGCTCGGCGACGGTGTCGGGGCTGCCGGCGATGACGAAGCCGCCGTCGACGAGGTCCTTCCAGGTGAGCTTGGTGAACAGCTCCATCGCTTCCTTGCGCAGCTGGTTCAGCTTGCCGGCCTTGATGGTGTCCACCGTGCGGTACCCGGCGGGGTCGCTGAAGCCGGGGTACACGTGCAGGCAGCGGTTGAAGAAGTAGAGGACGTGCTCGGCGTAGAGCTTCTCCGCCTCCTCGTCGGTGTCCGCCACGCAGACGATCTGGGCGAAGCTGGTGCGGAAGGGGGACTCGTCGCGGTCGCCGCGCTCGGCGCGGCGCTCCCAGAACCCGTCCAGCAGCGCCTTGCCGCCCTTGTACCCGTTGAAGGACAGGTAGCTGTAGTTGTAGTCGTGGTCGAGGCAGAAGTCCCACGTCTCGATGGAGCCGCCACCGGGGATGTAGATGGGCGGGTGCGGCTTCTGGATCGGCTTGGGCCACAGGTTGACGTAGCGCAGCTGGTTGTACTTGCCGTCGAAGGCGAACACCTCGTCGCGGGTCCACGCCTGCATGATCATGTCGTGGGCTTCGGCGTACTTGTCGCGGGTCAGCGCCGGGATCTGGCCGTAGGTGAAGTTGGTGTCCACGGCGGTGCCCACCGGGAAGCCGGCGACGAGCCGCCCGCCGGAGATGCAGTCCAGCATGGCGAACTCCTCGGCCACGCGCAGCGGCGGGTTGTACAGCGCGATGGAGTTGCCGATGACGCAGATCGCGGCGTCGGAGGTGCGCCGGGCCAGGCCGGCGGCGATGATGTTCGGGCTCGGCATGAGGCCGTAGGCGTTCTGGTGGTGCTCGTTGCAGCCGATGCCGTCGAAGCCGACCGACTCGGCGAACTCGAGCTGGTCCAGATACGTGTTGTAGACGTGGTGGCCCTTCTCGGGATCGAACAGCGTGTTCGGGATGTCCACCCAGACCGAGCGGTGCTTCTCACGGAAGTCGTCGGGCAGGTACGGCCAGGGCTGGAGGTTGAACCAGACGAACTTCACGTGTGCGCTCCCCTTGATCACACCGCCGGGCGCACTGCGGCCCGGCCCTGTGCGCAGACTAGAAGATGCGGGCGCCGCCCGAGCCGTGGAGGATGGACCGATGGATGCAACCCCCCTGCCGACCGGGTCACCGGATGGGCTCGAGGCGCTCGACGCGCTCGACGCCTTGATCCGCCGGCGCCGCACGAACCTGCGCATCGACGCCGAGCGGGCCGTCCCGGAGTCGACCGTGCGCCGGTTGTGCGAGCTGGCGCAGTGGGCGCCGAACCACCATCGCACGTGGCCGTGGCGCTTCGCCGCGCTGACCGGTGATGCCCGGGTCCGGCTCGGCGCCTGTGCGGCCGAGCACCTGCGGGCCCGTGGCGCGGCGCCGGAGAAGGTCGCCAAGGCGGAGACCAAGTACTGCCGGGCGCCGCTGATGCTGGCGGTAGCGGTGCACCACGGAGCCGCCGACGATGCGGTGCGCCGGGCCGAGGATCGCGATGCGGTGGCCGCCGGCATCCAGAACCTGCTGCTCGGGGCGACCGCGGCCGGGCTGGCCAGCTACTGGGGCAGCGGCGAGGTGCTGGAGCTGCCCAGCGTACGGGCGCTGTGCGGGTTCGAGCCGTCCGACGAGCTGGTTGCGCTGATCTATCTGGGCTTTCCGCACGGGGACGTGGCGGCTCCACCGCGTCCCGTGCCGACGATTCGGTTCATCGCATGAGGAACCGCGCACGTGCGCGACCGGTACCCGGCAGGGGCGAGCACCCACGGCGGTAGCCTGGCCGCTCGGTGGAAACTGTCATTGCTGAGCGAACGATCCGGGTCGTCGTGGTCGATGACCACCAGATGTTCGTCGAGAGCCTCGTCCGTCTCCTCGATGACGAGACCGACATCGAGGTGGTGGCCGTCGCCGGATCCAGCCGTGACGCGCTGACCTCGGTGCAGGAGACCAAGCCCGACGTCGTGGTGATGGACTACCAACTGCCCGACGAGAGCGGCGCCCGCGCCACCGCGGTGCTGCGGCACCGCGATCCCGAGGTGCGGGTGGTCATGTTGACCGGCCACGCCGACACCTCTGCGGCCAGGGCCGCGGCCGAGGTCGGCTGCGTCGCGTTCGTGACCAAGGACAAGGCGGCCCAGGACCTGGTGGACGCGGTGCGCGCCGCCCACTCGGGGGTCGCATCGCTGGCCCAGCCGGCCATGAACCTGGTGCCGGGCTGGGACGGTCGCCGGTCGGCCCGGCTCAGCCGGCGCGAGCGCGAGGTCCTGCGCATGCTGGCCGACGGGCTCGGCACCGAGGCGATCTCCGAGGCGCTGTTCATCAGCCGCAACACCGTTCGGGCACACGTGCAGCGGGTCATCTCCAAGCTGGGGGCCCACTCCAAGCTCGAGGCGGTCGCCATCGCCCGCCGCAGCGGCCTGCTCTGACCTGACCCCGGCGGCCGGCCCGATCCGGCCGGCACCGCTTCAGCAGGCCGGCAGGCGGACGAGCACGGTGGTGCCCTGTCCCGGTGCGCGGGTGATCGAGACGCTGCCGCCGGCCTGCTCGACGATGCCCTGCACCGTGGCCAGGCCCAGGCCCGACGCCTCGCTGCGGGGCTTGGTGGTGAAGAACGGCTCGAAGGCCCGGGCGGCGACCTCGGGTGCCATGCCGGTGCCGTCGTCGGTGACCTCCAGCAGCACCTCGGTATCGGCGGGCCGGCTCCTGGCCGGCACCACCGTCGCCCTGATCGCGATGTGCCCACCCTCGGGGAGGGCGTCACGGGCGTTGATGAGCAGGTTGAGCAGCATCTGCTCGATCTGGCCCTGATCGGCCTCGATGTAGAGGCCCGTCGGGGCCTCGATCCGCAGCGCCACGCTGGGCTGCAGGGGCCGGGTCATCAGGGCGCCGACCTCGGCCAGCGCCCGACCGAGGTCGAAGCGTTGCGGCCGGAGCTGCTCGCGTCGGGAGAACAGCAGGAGCTGGCGGGTCAGCTCCGCCCCCCGTCGGGCCGCCTCGGCGATCTGGTCCACGTCGTGGCGCAGCGCCGCCGGTAGGTCGGGCCGCTTGGCCAGGAACCCGGCGTAGTTGGAGATGACCCCGAGCAGGTTGTTGAAGTCGTGGGCGACGCCGCCGGCGAGCCGGCCCATCGTCTCGAAGCGCTGGGCCTGGGCCAGCTGCGCCTCGAGGCGCTCGCGGGCCTGTTGGGCGGCGAGGGACTCGTAGCGGGCGTCGAGCTCGCGGAGGCGGTCCTCCAGCAGCAGGTGCTCGGTGAAGTCCACCAGGTTGCCCAGCACCCCGATCACCGCACCGCCCGCGTCGAGGATCGGCCGTCCGACGGTGAGCACCCGCCGCTGCTCGCCGGTGGCGGTGACCAGGCGCTGTTCGAGGGACAGGTTGTGGCCCTGCAGCGCCTGGTTGAAGCGTTCGATGGATCGCTCGCGGTCGTCGGGGTGGATGAACGCGAGCGAGCGACGGCCGGCGAGGTCGCCCGGGCAGCGGGTGACCTCGTGCATCAGTGGGTTGGCGTAGATGAACCTCCCCCGCCGGTCCAGCTCGAAGATGCCGACCGGTATGGATTCGGCCAGGGAGCGGTAGCGCAGCTCTGACTGGCGCAGCTCGGTGACGTCGCTGATCTGGATGCTGAGCAGCGTCGGGTTGCGCCGCACCGCGGCGGCGGTGATCTGCACGATGACCGGGGCGCCGTCCCCGCCCACCCGGCCCCGGCACTCGAGTTGCAGCGCGCCGTCGCAGGGCAGCTCGGCCAGCCGCTGGAACAGCTCGGGCCGGTCGCCGTGGTCCACGAAGGACCACCAGGGGTTGCCGTCGGTGGTCGAGCGGCCCGGTTGGAGCCGGCTGTAGGCGCCGTTGCAGTGCACGATCTGCCCGTCGAGGCGGGCGACGACCATCGCCACCGGCGACGCGTCGAACGCCGAGGCCAGCACGGCGTGCTGGTCGAGCGGGCCCAGCTCGGCGAACAGCTCGTGGCGGACCGAGTCGAGCAGCAGCATGGCCATGCGCCGCCCGGGCCGGTCCGGATCCGCCACCGGGATCGAGGTGACGGTGAGCCAGATGGTGCGGTCGGCGCGGCGCAGTCCGACCGGTTCGGCGTCGATCCGCACACCATCCCGGATGGTACGCACCACGGCCCAGCGATCGTAGGGCACCGGCTCGCCGGCCGTATCGACGACGCCGGCCCACGCCCGGGGCAGCGACCCCAGGGCGGCGAGGCGGTCACGGTCAACCCCGAACACCCTGGCCACCTCGTCGTTGGCGTGGCGTACGTTGCCGTCGGCGTCGATCAGCAGCACGGCCTGGCCGAGGGCGCCGGCCAGGAGCGCCATGAGCTCGACATCGTCGTTGCTGCGCCCTTGCACCCTGCCAGCTTCGGGCCTGATCACCTTGGATGCAACTTGGTCTCCCCGTGCCAGCGCCCCCCCGGGTCCTCTGCACCGCCGTGTGGCGATTGATGCAGATGCGCAGCAAAACCCTCCGTTCGGGGGGCAGCGAGGGCCGCCCGGGGCCTAAAGGTGCAGTGGTCGTTGTGCCGAACTTCTCCCCAGCACTGATCGGGCGACCGCACGCTCGACGGCAAGCACCGTGGCGGACTGTCCGTGCCCCGCGGAGAAGCACGAGGTGAACGGCAGTGGACGGAGTCGACGAGATCGTCGCAGAGTTCTTGGTCGAGAGCTACGAGAACCTGGAGCGCCTTGCCCAGGAGCTGGTCGAGCTCGAGCACAACCCCACCGGTCGCGAGCTGCTGGCGAGCATCTTCCGGACGATCCACACGATCAAGGGCACCAGCGGCTTCCTCGGCTTCTCCCAGCTGGAGAAGCTCACCCACGTCGGGGAGAACCTGCTGTCCCGCCTGCGCGACGGCCTGCAGGTGATGACCCCCGAGATCGCCGACGCGCTGCTGGCCATGTCCGATGCGGTCAACGCCCTGCTGAACACGATCGAGCAGACCGGTGAGGAGGGCGAGGCCGACAACTCGGCGCTGATCGAGACCCTGACCCACCTGCTGAACGACGGTTCGGCGCCGGCGGCGGCAGCCGTCGAGCCGGTAGCCGCCGAGCCGGAGCCGGCTGCCGCCGAACCCGAGGTCGGCACGGAGCACGAGGCCGACGCGGCGGCCGACGCCACCGGGACGGCAGAGGAGCCAGCGTCGGTCGACGGCACGCCACAGCAGCAGGCCGAGCCGCCGAAGAAGTCCCGCCGGTCCAAGGCCAAGAAGGCGACCGAGCCGTCGGCGACGGCGCCCGCCGGGAACGAGGCGACCACCCGCAAGCGCAAGCGGGTGGGCGAGATCCTCATCGACTCCGGCCTGATCAGCGCGGACGAGGTCACCCTCGCGGTGCACGAGCAGGAGATGGGCGACCCCCGGCCGCTCGGCGAGATCCTGGCCGAACACGGCGTGGCCACCGAGGACGAGGTCGACGCGATCATCAAGGCGCAGTCCGAGACCGACGAGGCGGTCACGACCGAGACCCCCGCCGCCGTGACCAAGACCTCGCCCAAGGCAGAGGTCGCCCCCACCCCACCGGCTCCCGGGTCTGCGGCACCCGCCGCGCCGGCGGCCGCGCCTGGCGCAGCACCGGCCCCCGGCGGCGCCACGCCGTCGAGCCCGACCGCCCCGAAGGCCGCCGGTCAACCCACGTTGGCCTCCGCCACGGTGCGGGTCGACGTGCGCCTGCTCGACGAGCTGATGAACCTCGTCGGTGAGCTCGTGCTCGCCCGCAACCAGATCATCGAGTACAACTCGGGTCAGCGCACGCCGATGGCGGCCGCGGCCCAACGCCTCGACCTGATCACCACCGAGCTGCAGGCCCGGGTGATGACGACCCGGATGCAGCCGATCGGCTCGGCGTGGAACCGGTTCCCCCGCCTCGTGCGGGACGTGTCCGCGGCCTGCGGCAAGAGCGTGCGGCTCGAGCTCGAGGGTGCGGAGACCGAACTGGACCGCAGCCTCATCGAGTCGATCACCGACCCGCTCACCCACATCGTGCGCAACTCCGTGGACCACGGCATCGAGGCGCCGGCGGACCGCATCGCCAAGGGCAAGGCCCCCGAGGGCAAGTTGCTGCTGCGGGCCTTCCACGAGGACGGCCAGGTCCACATCGAGATCCGTGACGACGGCGCCGGCATCGACCCCGACAAGGTCAAGGCCAAGGCCGTCGAGAAGGGCCTGATCTCCCACGACCAGGCCGTGAAGATGTCCGATCGGGACGCGCTCGACCTGGTCTTCCTGCCCGGGTTCTCCACTGCGGCGGCGGTGACCAACATCAGCGGTCGCGGCGTCGGCATGGACGTGGTCAAGACCAACGTCGAGAAGATCAACGGCCTGCTCGACATCGACTCCAAGGTCGGCCTGGGCACCACCCTGAAGATCAAGATCCCGCTGACGCTGGCCATCATCCCGGCGCTGGTCATCAACTGCCACGACGATCGCTACGCCATCCCGCAGAACAGCGTGATCGAGCTCGTCCGGCTGCAGCCCGACAGGCCCGCTCCGGGATCGAGAAGCTCCACGGTGTGCCGGTGTACCGACTGCGCGGCAACCTGCTGCCGTTGGTCTACCTGCGGGAGCAGCTCGGCCTGCCGGCGCACGACCCCGACGCCTCGGTGGCGATCGTGGTCCTCGCCGCCCGCGACCGGATGTTCGGCCTCGTGGTGGACGGGGTGCACAACACCGAGGAGATCGTGGTCAAGCCGCTGGCCCGCCAGCTCAAGGCCATCCCGGTCTACGCCGGCGCCACCATCATGGGCGACGGCAAGGTCGCCCTGATCCTCGATGTGGTCGGCATCGCCCAGCGCAGCCGGGTGATCGTGGACATGCGAGGCGCCGACGGCGCCGACCTCGGCGGACCGAACCGCCACTCCAATCGGGAGGAGACGGTGCCGGTGGTGCTGGTCGAGGGCTTCGCCGGGGAACGGCAGGCGATCCCGCTGAAGTCGGTGTCCCGCCTGGAGACGTTGCCCCGGGAGACCCTGGAACGGGCCTTCGGGCGCACCGTGGTCCAGTACGACGGCGGCATCCTGCCCATCGTCGACCTCGGCGAGCTCATCGGCGGCGGCTACGACACCGGGTTGCTGGACCTGCTGCCCACCGTGGTCTGCCACGAGGGCAACCAGCAGTTCGGTCTGATCGTGAACCGGATCGTCGACATCATCGACCTGCCCCAGACGCTCATCGACGCCATCGCCGGCGGCGAGGATGCCTTCAGCGGCACGCAGCCCTCCCCGCTCGTCGCCGACGGCCGGGTGACCGAGCTGCTCGAGGTCGGTCGGGCCATCCGGGCCTGCCGACCCGACCTGTTCGTCAATGAAGCGATCGCCGAAGCGCAACAAGCCCAGCGGGCGATGGCGGCCGGCGACACCTATGCCTACGGAGGCCTGGCGTCGTGACCCAGTTCTGTACCTTCACACTCGGCGATCTGCACTTCGGGATCGAGACGCTGCACGTGCAGGAGGTCATCCGCAACCGCGAGATGACCACCATCCCCCTGGCTCCGGGGGCCGTCCGGGGACTGATCAACCTTCGTGGTCAGATCGTCACCGCCATCGATCTGGGTCAGCGGCTCGAGCTGCCCGGTCGCCAGGATGCGGAGCCCTCCGTTCACGTCGTCGTGAACGTCGATGGTGCGGCCGTGTCCATGCTGGTCGACTCCATCGGCGACGTCGTCGATGCCGGCTCCAGCAGCTTCGAGCGCCCGCCGGACACGCTCGACGAGTGGGTCCGGGAACTGATCCTCGGTGTGCACAAGCTCGAAGGGCGCCTGCTGTTGGTGCTCGACGTGGTGAAAGCAACCGACGTAGCACCGGCCCTCGCCGCCTGAGGGGAGAGAAGAGACCAATGCGTGCACTCGTCGTAGATGACTCTCGCGCCACGCGGATGATTCTTCGCAAGATCCTCGAGAGCATCGGCTTCGAAGTGGAACAGGCAGAGAACGGACGGGTCGCCTACGACCTGCTGTGCTCCTGGATCCCCTTCGACGTGCCCGATCTCGCTCTCGTGGACTGGAACATGCCGGAGATGAACGGCATCGAACTGATCGAAGCCATCCGTGACAACAGCGAGCTCGATGCACTCAAGATCATCATGTGCACCACCGAGACCGAGGTCAGCCAGATGACCCTGGCGCTGCTCACCGGGGCCAACGAATACGTGATGAAGCCGTTCACGGCGGAGACGATCATCGACAAGATGGCGCTCATCGGCATGCCGGTCGGTACGTCATGACCGGCCTCCGACCCGCCACCCCCGTCGCCGGCACCCGGGGCCTCGGCGTCATCCGAGTGCTGGTGGTGGATGACTCGGCGGTGATCCGCCGCGTCGTCACCGATGTGCTCAACGAAGATCCCGAGATCGAGGTGGTCGGCACCGCCATCAACGGCCGGGTCGCGCTCGACAAGGTGAACGAGCTGCAGCCCGATCTGATCACCCTCGATGTCGAGATGCCCGAGATGGACGGCCTGGCCATGCTGTCGGCCCTGCGGACCAGTTACCGCAAGGTCCCGGTGGTCATGTTCAGCTCGCTCACCGAGAAGTCCGCTGCGATCACCATCGAAGCCCTGGCTCGAGGCGCCTCCGACTACGTCACCAAGCCGGCCGGGCAGGGGAACCTGGCCAACGCCATGGCGTCGGTGCGGGCGGAGTTGGTGCCGAAGGTCAAAGCACTCTGCTCGAGGCCGAACATGCGAACCGGCGGAAGCCACCTCCACCCCAACCCCGGTGCGGCCAGCCCCGGCGTCCCGGCCCGCCCGGCTCCGGCGCGGGTCGCCACGCCGACGGTGCCCACCCCGGTACCGGCCGGCGCGGCCGCCGCGCCGGCGTCCAACCGCCCTCGGCCCCAGCCGGGCGTGATCGACATCGTGGCGATCGGTGTGTCCACCGGCGGCCCGAACGCGCTCGGCCAGGTGCTGCCCCGCCTCAAGGGCCTCTCGGTCCCGGTGGTCATCGTGCAGCACATGCCGCCGATGTTCACCAAGCTGCTCGCCGAGCAGCTCTCCAACGCCACCGGCATCCCGGTGATGGAGGGAGCGGCCGGCATGGTGGTCGAACCGGGCAAGATCTACATCGCCCCCGGCGATTACCACATGATGGTCAAGCGAGAGGGCACCCACACCAAGGTCGAGCTCAACCAGGGCGCGCCCGAGAACTCCTGCCGCCCTGCGGTCGACGTGTTGTTCCGCTCCGTCGCCCAGGTGTACGGAAACCGAGCCCTCGCCGTCGTACTGACCGGTATGGGCAGTGACGGCGAGAAGGGCTCGCTGGTGCTGCGCGACGCCGGCTCGCAGATCATCGCCCAGGACCAGGCCACCTCGGTGGTGTGGGGCATGCCCGGCGCGGTGGCTCGCGCCGGTCTCGCCGACCAGGTGCTCGCCCTCGGGGAGATCGGCAACGCCATCACCTCCAAAGTCAGTCGAAGGGGGCGCTGAGCCCCATGCCGATCACGTCCCTCGAATTCGATGTCGTGCGCAAGATGATCTACGAGCGCGCCGCCATCGTTCTCGAACCAGGCAAGGAGTACCTGGTCGAGGCCCGACTCGGGCCGCTCGCCCGGGCCGACGGGTGCACCATCAACCAACTGATCGGGCGGCTTCGCAACGGCACCGAACGCAGCCTCAGCGATCGGGTGGTCGAGGCGCTCACCACGAACGAGACGGCGTTCTTCCGGGATGTCAAGCCGTTCGAGACGCTCAAGAGCACGGTGCTGCCCGAGATCATCGCCCGCAAGAGCGCGAGCCGCCAGCTCAACATCTGGTGCGCCGCCAGCTCCAGCGGGCAGGAGCCGTACACCATCGCCATGACGCTGAAGGAGCACTTCCCGCAGCTGCTCAACTGGCAGGTGCGCATCCTGTGCACCGACATCTCGACCGAGATGGTCACCCGGACCAAGCTCGGTCGGTACTCGCAGCTCGAGATCGGCCGCGGCCTGCCGGCGCCGATGCTGCTGAAGTACTTCAACCGGGTGGGTCTCGAGTGGGAGGCCGCCCCGGAACTGAAGCGCTGGCTCGATGTGCGGCAGATGAACCTGGCCGCTCCGTGGCCGACGCTCGGCAAGCAGGATGTCGTGTTCTGCCGCAACGTCCTCATCTACTTCGACGTGGACACCAAGCGCAGCATCCTCCGCCGGATCCGCGATCTGATCACGCCGGAGGGGTACCTCTTCCTGGGCGCGGCGGAGACCACCCGCGGTCTGGACGATCAATTCGAAAGTATGCACATCGGCAGCGGAGGCTGCTATCGGGTGCTGGGCGCGGGCAAAACAGTGGAAAGGCGCGTGTCATGACGGTCAGCGAGTTCGAAGTCGTCGAGGTGGTCAATGCGGTGTGGCAATCCATGCTCGGCATGGAGTGCTACGACATGGGCCCCGAAGCGGCCCTCGACGAGGGGCCGTTCATCACGGCCACCGTGCTGATCACCGGTGCCTACGAGGGCGGCGTCACGTTGCAGCTGTCCTCGTCGGTCGGCCGCAACCTGGCAGCCCTCATGTTCGGCATGGAGACCGACGAGGTTTCTGCCGATGAATGCATCGACGCAGTGGGAGAGCTCGCCAACATGGTCGGCGGCAACCTCAAGGCGCTGGTGCCGCAGCCGGCCAAGCTGTCGCTGCCCTCCGTCGCGGAGGGTGACAGCTACAAGGTCAGCTTCCCCGGCACCGAGATCATCAGCCAGGTGGCCGTCGGGTTCGAGGGCCACATCCTGCGGGTCGAGGTTCACTCTCGGACCGACGCACAGTCCAACAAGAACAGCGATACCCACCGGAGTGTGGCATGAAGATTCTGCTCGTGGACGACAGCAAAGCGATGCGCATGATCGTGATGCGGCAGATGCGCCAGATCGGCTACGGAGACAGCGACTTCGTCGAAGCCAACAATGGCCAGGAAGCCCTTGACTCGATCATGTCTGATCCGCCCAGCCTGGTGCTGTCGGATTGGAACATGCCGGAGATGAGCGGGATCGAACTGCTCCGGGCGTTGAAC
>JADLEF010000283.1 GCA_020846295.1 Acidimicrobiales bacterium | reverse complement strand
GGCACCGGACGCAGCGCGTCGATGTCGAGCGGGGCGAACCCGGGCTGACCGTCCGTACCCGGGGTGAACAGCTCGAACTCGATGACGTGGCCGTCGGGATCGAAGCCCATCACCGATCGGGCCACGCCGAAGTCGGCGGCGAGCACCACACGGGTGCGCTCCGTCAGGAAGTCGAAGGCGGCGACCAGGTGGGACGCGTCGTGGATCTCCCACCCGATGTGCGCCATGCGCACCTTGTCCTTCGGGTAAGCGCCGTCGACGTCGGGGTGCTCGTGCAGCGCGAGATCGCTGTAGCGGTTCGAGCCCGGCAGACGCAGGAAGGTGAGCTTGTGCTCGACGTCCTCGGCGACCACCTCCGCGCCGAGGAGCGCCGCGTAGAACTCGATGGAACGCTGCCGATCGGCGACGTCCAGCGCGACGTGGTTGAGGGTGACGCGGATCATGGTGTTGGTCCTTTCGTGTGCGTCGCCGACCAGCTCGGCGGCGATGCCCACGATGAAGGGCCATGGGCCACGGGTCGATCCCACGAAGCTGGGGGATCGGCACCCCCCAGGAACGTGGGATGGCGACGGCGGGGAGCGCTCAGCGAGGATGGCGGTGTGTGGAGCGACCTTCGAGCCGATCGCATCGCAGCCGAGCTGGCCGGCCTCGCCGCACGCGAGCTCACGACCGCGGCGCTGCTGTGCACGGTCGACGAGCTCGTCGATCAGGTCGTGCCCGCCGACGCGTCGTGCTGGAGCACGTTCGACCCGGCGACCACGATGCTCACGTCCGCCGTCGGCCGCAACATCGAGGAGCACGGCGCCGAGGGCGTGCGGTTCATGGAGCTCGAGTACGTCGTCCAGGCCCCGGGGCACTACCGGGGGATGTTGTCGGGCCGCGACCCGCTGGTGGTGCTCCGAGCCGATGCTCCGGCGATGAGCGACGCGCATGCGCTCGTCGGCGAGCACCTTGCCGCGATGGGCCTCGGCCAGGAGCTCCGACTGCTGTTGCGCCACAACGACACGAGCTGGGGTGGCGCAGGGCTGATGCGGCGGACGGGCGCTGCGCCGTTCGACGACGACGAGCAGCGGTTCCTCCGCCACGTCACCCCGTCGATCACGACGGCGATCCGTGCGTCGCTCGTCCGCTCGGTCGTCGCGCCGGTCGCGGTCGATCCGCTCGTCCACGGTCCTGCGGTGGTCGTCGTGAGCGGGACCGAGATGCTCGAGACGACCCCGGCCGCCCGGCGGTGGCTCGAGCTGCTCGGGGCGGGCGACCGCGGCCACGGTCCCGTACCTGCGATCCTCACCGCGGTGGCGGTCGCCGCGTCGAACGGCCGCACCGTGACGCAACGGGCTCGCACCGTCGACGGCACGTGGCTCGTCGTGCGCAGCGCACCGTTGGGCGAGCGGCGAGGCATCGTCACGATCGACGAGGCCGGTCCACCCGACGTGGTCGCGCTGTTGAGCGCAGCGTTGGGGTTGTCGGCACGCGAGACCGACGTCGCGGTCGAGGTGCTGCGCGGATCGTCGACGAAGGAGATCGCGGCTGCGCTGCACCTGTCCGCCTACACCGTCCAGGACCACCTCAAGCGCGTCTTCGAGAAGGCGGGGGTGAACAGCCGCCGGGAGCTCATCGCCGACGTCTTCTTCGGCGTCTACGCACCGCGCCTCGGCCAGCCGGTCACCGCCGACGGCTTCTTCGCCCCGGATGCGGGCGACTGACCTGCAGGGCGGCGATCGCACCGCGTCCCACGCTCGTCGATCCAGCCCGCAGCGTGTCAGGGATGACCCCGCAACGCGGACCGATCCGTTTCACCACCGCGTGCAACACCACGCGCTCGCCTTGCTCACGCGCCTCCGCCACGATCCTGACCACCCGCTCACGCAACTCGTCCGGCTACCGAGGTTGACCCCGTGCGTCGCACGGGGTCAACCTCACTGGACCCCTGGCCCCACTGGAGGACCCCCACCATCACCGGCGTCTCGCCGCTTCGTTCAATAGCAACAGAGCCACAAAAGCGCTATCTCATTGCCACGCATGGCAGGTTCCCCGCTTCTGCATCGCCACGAATGACCAGAACCGTTGCCAAGCGTGACAACTCGGCTATGCCAAGCGTGAACATTCACATTACGAGCAGCCGCTGGTGGTGCCGCAGCTGGGGCAGGCGTGGCAGGAGCCGGCGCGCACCATGTGGACACCGCACTGCATGCACATCGGGGCGTCGCTGCTCCGGAAGCGGGGGCGGGTCGACCCGGCGTCGAGTTGCAGCTGCAGTTCCTCCACCGACGGGATCGACGGCGGGTCGGCCGGGATGTCCTGGCCCTGACGGGTCTCCACCACCGTCTCCTCCACACCGGGCAGCGTCTGCTGGGTGCGCTCCCCCGTCGTGTAGATGCTGAGCTCGGCCCGCTCCTCGAAGGAGAGGTACTCCACCGCCAGGCGTCGGAACAGGTAGTCCATGAGGCTGGTGGCGATGCGGATGTCCGGATCGTCGGTCATGCCGGCCGGCTCGAAGCGCATCCCCGTGAACGCCTCCACGAAGGCTCGCAGCGGCACGCCGTACTGCCAGCCGTAGCTCACCGCGATGGCGAACGCATCCATGATGCCGGCCAGGGTGGAGCCCTGCTTCGACACCCGGATGAACAGCTCGCCGGGGCGACCGTCCTCGTACTCGGCGACGGTGACGAAGCCCTTGCAATCCGCCACCCGGAAGTCGAACGTGCGCGAGCGGCGGCTGCGGGGCAGCTTCTCGCGGATCGGCTTGTGGACGATCTTCTCGATGATCTTCTCGATCGGCGCCATCGCGGCGGCCGTCACACCCTCGACGTTGTCGTCCTTCTTGGCGGTGGCGAGCGGCTGGGCCACCTTGCAGTTGTCGCGGTAGATGGCGACGGCCTTCACGCCGAGCCGCCACGCATCGATGTGGAGCTGCTCCACCTCCTCGACGGTGACCTCTTCCGGCATGTTCACCGTCTTGGAGATGGCGCCGGAGATGAACGGTTGCACGGCGCCCATCATGCGGACGTGGCCGAGGTGGTGGATCACGTTGTCACCCATCGAGCAGGCGAACACCGGCAGATCCCCTGCCTTGATGAACGGTGCGCCGAGGATGGTCTTGTGCTCGTCGATGTAGGCGACGATCGCCTCCACCTCGTTGGGCTGGTAGCCGAGGCGGCGCAGCGCCCGCGGCACCGTCTGGTTGACGATGGACATGGTGCCGCCGCCGACCAGCTTCTTGAACTTGCACAGGCCGAGATCGGGTTCGATGCCGGTCGTGTCGCAGTCCATCATCAGCCCGATGGTGCCGGTGGGGGCGAGCACCGATGCCTGCGAGTTGCGCACGCCGACCTCGACCGCGAGCTCGCACGTGGTGTCCCACGCCGCCTGCGCGGCGGACAACAGCTCTGCCGGGACGAGCTCCTCGTCGATCTCAGCGGTGGCGGCCCGGTGCAGGCCGAGCACCCGCAGCATGTGCTCGCGGTTCTCGGCGTAGCCGGCGAAGGGGCCCATGCGGGCTGCGGTGCGGGCCGAGGTGAGGTAGGCGTGACCCGTCATCAGCGCGGTGATGGAGGCCGCCAACGCCCGACCGCCGTCGCTGTCGTAGGGCAGGCCGAGGGCCATCAGCAGCGCGCCGAGGTTGGCGTAGCCCAGCCCCAGCTGGCGGAACTTGCGGGAGTTCTCGGCGATCGGCTGGGTCGGGTAGTCGGCGTTGCCGACCAGGATCTCCTGCGCGGTGAACACGACCTCCACCGCGGCCCGGAAGCCCTCGACGTCGAAGCGGTCGTCCTGGCCGAGGAAGGTCAGCAGGTTGAGGCTGGCCAGGTTGCACGCCGAGTTGTCGATGTGCATGTACTCCGAGCACGGGTTCGACCCGTTGATGCGGCCGGTGGTCGCCGCGGTGTGCCAACGGTTGATGGTGGTGTCGAACTGCATGCCCGGATCGGCGCACTCCCAGGTGGCCTGGGAGATCTGGCGCATCAGGTCACGCGCCCTCAGCACCTTGACCACCTCACCGGTGATGACCGACTTCAGCGCCCAATCCGCGTCATCGACCACGGCCTGCATGAACTCATCGGTCACCCGGACCGAGTTGTTGGCGTTCTGGTACTGGATCGAGTGGCTGTCGGACCCGTCGAGGTCCATGTCGAAGCCGTTGTCGCGCAGCACCCGCGCCTTGCGCTCCTCCACCGCCTTGCACCAGATGAACTCCTCGATGTCGGGGTGGTCGGCGTTGAGGATGACCATCTTGGCGGCGCGGCGGGTCTTGCCGCCGCTCTTGATGGTGCCGGCCGAGGCGTCCGCCCCACGCATGAAGCTCACCGGGCCGGAGGCCGTGCCGCCACCCTTGAGGGGCTCCACCGAGGAACGGATGCGGCTGAGGTTGATGCCGGCGCCGGAACCGCCCTTGAAGATGGTCCCCTCCTCCACGTACCAGTTGAGGATCGAGTCCATCGTGTCCTCGACGGCGAGGATGAAGCAGGCGGAGGCCTGCTGGGGAACACCGTCGACCCCGATGTTGAACCAGACCGGCGAATTGAAGGCGGCACGCTGCGTGACGATGAGGTACTTGAGCTCATCGGCGAAGGTGCGGGCCTCCTCGTCGTCGACGAAGTAGCCGTCGCGCACACCCCAGGCGGTGATGGTGTTGACCACCCGATCGGCGACCTGCTTCAGCGACCACTCCCGCTCGGGCGCGCCGAGGGGCCCGCGGAAGTACTTCTGCGCCACGATGTTGGTCGCGTTGAGTGACCATCCGACCGGAAATTCGACGTCGAGCTGCTCGAAGGCGACGGTCCCGTCGCGGTAGTTGCTGATCCGAGCGTCACGCCGTTCCCACGCCACCAGGGAGTACGGGTCCACGCCCTCGGTGGTGAAACGGCGGCGAATGCCGATGCCGATCTGTTCCGGTGCGACGGCCATACATGTGCTCCTGGGGTGTTGCGTGACTGCTCGAGAGAGAATGCACCTGGCCGGACGAGGACCGGCAACGGCGGATTCGATGGGATTCGTGCCCGAAAGACTTAACAGCGGAACCACAAGATGTTGTGGTTTCGGGCATCTCCGCCGTCGCCGTGTACAAGATGCGGTGCGAATTACAGCACTGAAATTGCAACCATGTCAACGGCCCGGCGGGCGCTTGGGGGAAACCACCCAAATGCACGCCGGGCACGGCCGCGCCGCTCCGCAAGGCCCGGGGCTGGTGACCAGGTAAGGAGGCCAAGCGATCTCGACCTCCGGAGTTCGCACCCCGATCGATCATCGATCATCGCCCTCCCCTCAGGAGTCGCCCACCCAGACGTTCGCAGACGCCAACCACCATCCGGTCACCGTCCCCGTAGCCCGCTTTCGGCAGCGATCACCCTAGGTAGTACCCCCTGTGGACAGGAAGAGGACGACCTTGTGAATTTCGGGCAAACGGCTGGGGATTGAACGCCTCCACCTGCGGAAAACAACGCCGTTCACGTGCCGGTCGTGGAACGTGCACTGGAACGCCCTGGTCACACGCCTGCGGGGCGGATCGCACCGGTGGATAACCACGATGACCCGCCAACGGCGGACACCGTGGGTGAATGTACCCAAACAGGGCCAAGCGGGCCCCGGCCTCAGGGCCGGTCGCCCGCCTCGAGCAACCGGAGCTCCCTGGCGAAGTCCTCGACGTCGTCGAAGCCCTTGTACACGCTGGCGAAACGCAGATAGGCGACCTGATCGTGCGCCCGCAGGTGCTCGAGCACCGCCCGCCCGATCTCCTCGGTCGTGATCGGCGGATCGGCCCGACGGGCCAGCTCCTCGATCTCCGCTGCGATGTGCTCCACGACGTCAGGCGCCACCGGCCGGCCCTTGAAGGCGGCCGACAGCCCGGACACGATCTTGCGGCGCTCGAACGGCGCCCGCTGGCCGGAGCGCTTGCGCACCTGCAACACCCGAGCCTCGAGCCGTTCGAACGTGGTGAAGCGGTACCCGCAGGAACCGCAATGGCGGCGTCGGCGGATGGCGGCCCCCTCGTCCGCCGAACGGGAGTCCACCACCCGGGTGTCGTCGGCAGCACAGACGGGGCATCGCACGAGGGCGCAGGCTACTGGCCACCGTCAGATCGAAGAAATGATCACCGATCACCCGGCCACCTCCAGCCAGGCGCGGGGCACCCGAACCGGCTCACCCTCGACCAGGGCGCTGCCCCCGTTGAGCACGATGAGCACGTCGAGCGAGCGGCGCACGTCATCGTCGGGGCCGTAGGCCACCGCGAGGTCCCACAGCGTCTCGCCGGGGGCTGCGTTGTGCTCCGCCACCGGCACGTCGGGGACCGACCGCCACTGGGTGGCGGGCTCGGACACCGCGGTGCGGCCGAGCGAGGCGAGCGCCTGCCAGCCGAGCAGGAACGCGCCGCAGATCACCGCCACCGCGACGGCACGACGGCGAACGTAGGTCCAACGCACCGGCGGGACCGCTGCCGCTGCGTGCCGGTGGGGGGCCGGACGGGTGGCGGGACGGCGCACCGGCTGCTGCCGGGACAGCGGTGCGGAGGGAACGGGCTCGGGCACTGCGACAGGGCTGATCCACAACGAAGCCATGACCGGCATTCTCCTCAGGGGGTGTGACAGTGAAGCGGGGAGCCCTCGTCCGCCGCGCCCGGGGCGGGCGCACGAACGCATCGAACAGGGGTTCCACCACTCGGACACGCTAACCACGTACACTCGTTCGCAGTCAAGGCCCGAGTCGAACAACCGTTCCCGTTTCCGGTCACAGGAGGGGCAGGATGCCCAGCCACAAGCTCACCACCCGACAGCAAGCGATCCTGGACGTCATCGAGCGTCAGGTCGCCGCCAAGGGGTACCCGCCGTCGGTGCGAGAGATCGGCGATGCGGTCGGACTGGGCTCACCGTCCACCGTGCACGCCCACCTCAACACGCTCGAGCGGCTCGGCTACCTGCGGCGCGATCCCACCAAGCCGCGCGCCATCGAGGTGTGCCAGGACCCGTCGCTGGGCGGCACCGAGCGCCGGCCGTCGCGTCTCGTGCCCCTGCTCGGCGACGTCGCCGCAGGCACCAACGTGCTCGCCCAGGAGAACATCGAGGAGCTCGTCCCCGTCCCGGCCGACTTCACCGGCGAGGGCGAACTGTTCATGCTCCGGGTCAGGGGCGATTCGATGATCGATGCCGCCATCCTCGACGGGGACTACGTCGTCGCCCGCGCCCAGAAGGACGCCGCCAGCGGGGACATCGTGGTGGCCGGCATCCCCGGCGAGGAGGCCACCGTGAAGTTCTTCAACCGCCGCCGCAACCGGGTCGTGCTCAACCCCGCCAACCCACGCCTGTCACCCATGGAGTTCAACCCGGGTGAGGTCCAGATCTACGGCAAGGTGGTCAGCGTGCTGCGCCGTCTGTGAGCAGCCCGGCCAGCGCGGCGTGCACCGCCAGCAACGACGCTGCGTCCACCCGTTCGTCAGCGGTGTGGGCCAGCGTCGAGTCCCCGGGCCCGAAGTTCACCGCCGGCACCCCGCGAGCGGAGAACCGCGCCACGTCGGTCCAGCCCAGCTTGGCCTCCACCTCCGCGCCGGTTCGCCGCTGCAGCGAGGCCAGCAACGGGTGGTCCAACGCCGGTCGCCCCGCCGGTGACGCCTCCGTCAGCTCGAAGCCGTCGCCCTCCTCCAGGAACGGGCCGACGACGCGACGCACCTCGGCCAACGCGGCGTCAACGTCGCGGTCCGGGGCGAAGCGGTGGTTCACCGTCAGCGTCGCCTCGTCCGGGACGACGTTGCCGGCGACCCCACCCTGCACCTGCACCGCCTGCAGCGCCTCACGGAAGGCCAACCCGCCGACCACCGGCCGACGAGGCTCGAAGCGGGCCATCGCCTCGAGCAGGGCGCCGAGCCGGTGGATGGCGTTGCGGCCCATCCACGGTCGAGCGGTGTGGGCCCGAACGCCCCGCAAGGTGACGCGAGCCCGGAGCGTTCCCTGGCAGCCCGCCTCGATGCGGCCGCTGGTCGGCTCGCCGAGGATGGCGGCATCGCCGGCGAGCAGCTCCGGGCGGGCCACGAACAGCTCCTCGAGCCCGCTGTGCTCCGCCGCCACCTCCTCCCGCGCGTAGAACACGTAGGTCACGTCCACCGCCGGCTCGGGGCACGACGTGGCCAGCTCGGCCATGACCGCCAGGCCGGCCTTCATGTCCGCCGCGCCCAGGCCCCAGACCACATCGCCCTCGATGCGAGCCCGATCGTTGCCGTTGACCGGCACCGTGTCGGTGTGCCCGGCGAGCACCAACCGGCGGGCGCGACCCAACGTGGTGCGAGCGACCAGGTTGTCCCCCAACCGATCCACCGTCAGGTGCGGGCAGTCGCGCAGCAGCGCCTCGAGGTGGGCCACCATCGGACCCTCGGCAAAGCTGACCGACGGGATGTCGATGAACTCGGCCGTGCGGGCCACCAGCCGATCCCGCAGGATGGCGCTCACACCCCGACCCGCTGGGCGACCAGCCGCAGCTTGTCGTCGGGCTGCACCATCGCCACCCGCACGTAGCCCTTGCCGGCCTCGCCGTAGAACTCCCCCGGGCTGATGAGCGCGCCGGCCTCGCGGGCCATCCGCTCGGTCAGCGCCCAGGCGTCACCCTCCGGCGCCGGGATCCACAGGTAGAACCCGCCGGCCGGCATGGGGGCGGGCACGCCCAGCTTGGCGAACACGGCCTGCCCCAGCAGCAACCGGTCGTGGTAGAGCTTGCGCTGCGCCTCGACGTGCGCGTCGTCGTCCAGCGCGGCGATGCCCGCCGCCTGCACCGGCCCCGGCACCATCATCCCGCCGTGCTTGCGCACCTCCTGCAGGTAGTAGACGAGCTCCGGGTCACCGGCGTAGTAACCCAGGCGACAGCCGGCGAAGTTCGACCGCTTCGAGAGCGAGTGCACCGCCACCAGGCCCTTGAACCCGTCCGCCACGCCGGCGCTGAGGATCGTGCGGGGCGGGCCCTCCCAGGTGAACTCGGCGTAGCACTCGTCGGAGAACACCGGCACGTCATGGGTGCGACCCCAGTCGGCGGCGGCGGCGAGATCGTCCAGACCGCCGGCCGGGTTGCCCGGGGTGTTGACCCACAGCACCAGAGCCCGGGCCGCATCGGCGGGGTCGATCGCGTCGAGCCGGATGCGGAAGTGCTCGTCCACCGGAACCGGCACCGCCCGGCAGCGGGCGAAGGTGGCGCCCATCTCATAGGTCGGATAGGCGATCTCCGGGTACAGCACCGTGTCGCGGTCCGGCCGACGCAGCTTCAGGTAGTTGGGCAAGCTGGCCACGAACTCCTTGGTGCCGATGCACGCGCCGACGTCCTTCGGGTTCACGCTCACCCCGAACCGACGGTCGATCCAACGGCTCACCGCCTCCCGCAACGGCAGGATGCCGATCGACGGCGGGTAGCCCCGCTCGGCGTTCGAGTGCGACAACGCCTCCACCGCGGCGGCCGGCGGCGGGTCCACCGGGGTCCCGATCGACAGGTCCACGCACCCGCCGTCGAACGCGTCGCACAGCGGCTTGTACGCATCGAGCCGGTCGTAGGGATACGGCGGCGGGACGTACGCAGCCGGGACGGGATCGGGGCGGACGTCGGCCGCGGGCGAGCTCATGGCTCGATTCTGCCTCCTGGCACGGTGCCGACCACGAAATCGGCCAACCGGGCACGACCGGCGGGCTCCAGGCGGACCCGCACCCGGTAGCCGTCCTCGTCGGTCGTCTCCACCAACACCTCGCCCTCCCGGTGGGCGATGGCGAGCGCGTCACCCCGGGCGAAGGGGATGGCCAGCTCGGTCACCTCGGTCATCACCCGCAGGCGATCGCCGACCTCGCGCAACAGCGCGTCGATCCCCTGGCCCGTCGCCGCCGAGATGGCCAGCGATCCGTGGTGGGTGCGGACCAGCTCGTCGATCTCGGGGTTGGCGTCCGCCTTGTTGAAGGCGATCAGCTCGGGCTTGTCGCCCGCCCCGATCTCGGTCAACACGGCGCGCACCGCGGCGATCTGACCGTCGGGATCGGGGGCTGCGGCATCCACCAGGTGCACGAGCAGGTCCGCCTCGAGCACCACCTCGAGCGTGGTCTTGAACGCCTCGACCAGCCCGTGGGGCAGCTTCTTGATGAAGCCGACCGTATCCGTGAGCAGGACCCGCTCGCCGCCCGGCAGCTCGAGGCGCCTCGTGGTCGCATCCAGGGTGGCGAACAGCCGGTCCTCCACCAACACGCCGGCGTTGGTCAGCCGGTTCACCAGCGTCGACTTGCCGGCGTTGGTGTACCCGACGACGGCGACGTGGGCGAATCGGGATCGGCTGCGGCTCTTGCGCTGGTTCTCGCGGTGACGGCGCACGTCGGCCAGCTGGGTCTCGAGCCGGTGCAACCGGCGCACGATGCGCCGGCGGTCGATCTCGAGCTGCGTCTCACCGGGACCTCGGCGGGCGCCGAGGCGACCACCGGCCTGCTGGGACAGCGAGAAGCCGCGGCCGCGCAGCCGGGGCAGCCGGTAGCGCAGCATGGCCAGCATGACCTGCGCCTTGCCTTCGGGGGTGGAGGCGTTCTGGGCGAAGATGTCGAGGATGACCGCAGTGCGGTCGATCGCGGTGCGGCCCAGGATCCGCTCCAGGTTCAGCTGCTGGCTGGGCGTCAGGTCGTCGTCGAAGACGACGGTGTCCACGTCGTGCAGCTCGGAGAGCTCGCGCAGCTCGTGCACCTTGCCCTTGCCGATGAAGGTGGCCGGATCCGGGCTCTGGCGGCGTTGGATGACCCGCTCGACGACATCGGCCCCGGCGGTGTCGACGAGGCGGGCGAGCTCGTCGAGGGAGGCCTCGATCTCCTCCGTGGTGGTCGGCGGCTGCTGGAGGCCGACGATGATGATCTTCTCCCGGAAGGTCCGTTCGATCAGGCCGCCGCTCGCCCCGCCGAACTCACCGAAGCCCCCGCGGTGCGTCTCCTCGGCATCGTCGTCGCCGAACGGCTCGTCGAAGCCGGCGTCGAGGTCCTCGCCATCGACGCCCTCACCGCCGAAGTCGTCACTGCCGAAGTCGCTGCTGCCGAAGTCGCTGCTGCCGAACGGCTCGTCGAGCGAGTCGGGTCGATCGGGTCGGGGGCGGAGTGGTTCAGCCATGGTCCACCTCCAGGTGGGCGATGAAGGTGGCGGGCCCGACCAGTTCGGTCCCGGCGGCGCCGACGACCACGCTGACCGTACCGCCCGGCATGGAAACGGTGACCTCCGGGCCCACCAGGCCCCAACGGTGGGCCACGGTGGCCGCGGCGGACGCACCGGTGCCGCAAGCCTCGGTGACGCCGGCGCCTCGTTCCCACACGGTGAGGGTGAGGCGGTCGGGCTGTTCCGGCTCGGCGGCGATGAACTGCACGTTGACCCCGGCAGGGAAGTCCGCCTCGAGCACGGGGCCGAGGCGGGCCACCTCCACCTGCGCCGGATCGGCCACCTCGACGACGAGGTGCGGATTGCCGATGTCCGCCGTCTCGGCGTGGTGGTGGCCGCCGCCGTCCGCCTCGCGCACGCCGAGCTCGGCGAGCGCGGCGCGCGCCGCCGGGCCGGGCGTCCACGCCGGACCCGCGGTCACCGACCCCATCGCGACGCGCACATCGACGGTGGCGGCGTCGCCCCGGTGGGGGCGGACCTGCACGCGGCGCGGCCCGGCATCGGTGGCGATGGTCAGATCGATCGAAGCGGTGCCGCGGGCCATGGCGAGCGCCTGGGCCAGACAGCGGATGCCGTTCCCGCTCATCTCGGCCCGCGAGCCGTCGGCGTTGTGCAACGCCATCGTCGCATCGGCCCCGCCGTTGTTGCCGGCGGTGAACGAGGTGATGATCAGCCCGTCGGCACCGATGCCACGCCGCCGGTCGCACAACCGCTTGGCCAGCACGGGACAGTCGTACCGGGCGGGATCCTCGACGATGGCGACGAGGAAGTCGTTGCCGAGGCCGTGGTGCTTGGTGAGGTGCAGCCGGCCGGCGGCGGAGGTGGAGGATGCGGTCATGCTGGGGTCCAGTCTTCCAACAGCTCGGCGGCGACGGCGAGCGGATTGTCCAGGGCGGCGGCTGCGTCGATCCAACGCAGGCGCGGGTCGCGGCGGAACCAGCGCTGCTGACGGCGGGCGAAGCGCCTGGTGCGGGTGATGGCGAGGGTCAGCGCCTCGTCCAGGCTCAACTCGCCTCGTAGGTGGGCGGCGAGCTCCTTGTAACCCAGGGCCTGCGCCGCGCTGGGCGACAGCCCGGCGGGCGCGTCCAGCAGGCGGGCGACCTCGTCGAGGAACCCCGCCGCCAGCTGCTGGTGGTAGCGGGCCTCGATGCGGGCGTCGAGCACGGCGCGGTCGAGCTCGAGGCCGACCAGGCGGTGGGGCGTGGGCGGGTAGTGGGCCACCCCCGCTCCGAAAGAGGAGAACGGCCGCCCGCTCCCCACGGTGACCTCGAGCGCTCGAACGATGCGGCGACGGTTCGTGGGTTCCATCCGGGCGGCGGCCACCGGATCGGCGGCGGCGAGTCGACGGTGCAGCGCGGTGACCGCAGCCGGGCCCTCGTCGGCCAGGCGCTCGAGCTCGGCCCGTACCTCCGGGTACTGCGCGGGGATGGTGAGCCCGTCGAGCAGCGCCTGCACGTACAGGCCGGTGCCGCCGACCACCATCGCCCGCCGGCCGCGGCCGGCGATGTCGTCCAGCGCGTGGCGGGCGCAGCGCTGGTAGTCGCTCACCGAGAACGGGTCGTGGGGGCCCACCACATCGACGAGGTGGTGACGGATCTCGGCCTGCTCACCCGGCGTCGGTTTGGCGGTGCCGATGACCATGCCCCGGTCCACCTGCATCGAATCGGCGGTGACGAGCTCGATGTCGCCGGCGAGCCGGGCGACGGCCAGCGCGAGCGCGCTCTTCCCCGACGCCGTCGGTCCGACGAGCGCCAACGCCGGAGCGATCGTCGAGCCGTCAGCGCAGCTCATCGAGCCGTCAGCGCAGCTCATCGGGGCCGTCAGCGCAGCTCATCGAGGAGAGCGTGGAACTCGAGGCGGACGACGTCGGGGGCCGGCTCGCCGTAGGCATCGAAGAAGGGGGCGAGCGCCTCGGGACCGAGGGCGGCGGCGAGATCCCGGGTCATCGTGGCGAGATCCCGGTACGGGTCGGTGATCGCGATGCCGGCCACGTCGAGGAAGCCCCTCGGCTCGCCCCGGTCGAGCCAGATCGTGTCGAGCCGAGCTGCACCGTGGGTCAGCGCGGGCGCGACCGGGCGGGTGCGGGCCCGTCGATCGAGCATCGGCAGCAGCGATTCGAGCTGTTCGACGATGCGGGCGGGGTCGATGGTTGCCCGCGACGGGTCGAGGTTCGCCGGATCGACCCGACCGGCGCGCACCGCAGCGGCGGCGCGGGCGACGAGCGCGGCGGCGTCGAACCGCGGCAACGCACCGGGGGGTGGCACGTCGTGCAAGCGGCGCAGGGCACGGCCGAGCCCGGTGAGGGTGGCCAGCACGTCCACGTGGTTCTGCGGAGCAGCGGCCGCGTACCCGGGCGGTGCCTCGAACCAGTGGGCGCCGACCAACTCGTCGCCCGACGCAGGTGCAGCGATGCCGGCCGGCATGGGCAGGTGGGCGCCGAGCAGCTCGACGGCGAGCAGCTCGCGCTGGCGGGTGTCGGTGTCGGCCTCGACGAGGAGGAGGAGCTGCCTTCCGTCGTGGCGCACGGACCACCAGCGACCGGCCCGACCGAGCGGCCGACGCGGCTCGTCGGCAGGCAGCGCACCCGCCGGGGGCGACGGCGGGGGAACGGACGCCGTGCTCAGCCCGCCACCACCGGGATGCGGGTGCGATGGGTGGGGGCAGCGACGACCTCGACCAGGCGGCCGAGCAGGTGGTGCGCCCCGGCGTCGGTGACCTCGACCTCCGCGTAGGTGCCGGGGCGGAGCCGACCCGCGGACGGGAAGTGCACCAGCTTGTTCTGGCCGGTACGGCCGGTGAGCAGCTCGGGATTCCGCTTCGACGGGCCTTCGACGACCACCTGCTCGATGCGGCCGACCCGTTCGAGGTGCCGCTGGCGAGTGCTGTGCTCCACCACGATGCGCAGCCGCTCGAAGCGTTCGGCCACCACCTCGGCGGGCACGAACAGAGCGGACAGCTCGGCCGCCTCGGTGCCTGGCCGTGGCGAGAAGATGAACGTGTACGCACTGTCGTAGCGGGCCTCGGCCACGACCTCGAGGGTGCGAGCGAAGTCCTCGTCGGTCTCGCCGGGGAAGCCCACGATCAGATCGGTGGTGACGGCGAGATCGGCGACGCAGGCGCGGGCCTCGGCCAGACGGGACAGGTAGCGCTCCGCCGTGTACCCGCGGTGCATGGCGGCGAGGACGCGGTCCGATCCGGCCTGCAGGGGCAGGTGGAGGTGGGGGCAGACCGTCGGGATCTCGGCCATGGCCGCCATCACATCGGCGCGCAGATCTTTGGGGTGGGGGCTGGTGTAGCGGACCCGGCGGATCCCGGGCACCGTGCCCACAGCCCGGAGCAGGTCGGCGAACAGGGCACGGGGACGCCGGCGGTCCGCCTCTGCCTCTGCCGCCCAGGCCGTGCCGGCGAGCCAGGAGGGCTCCGCGGTGAACGTGCCGGCGCGCAGGCCGGTGGTCAGGTCCCGGCCGTAGGAGTTCACGTTCTGGCCGAGCAGGGTCACCTCGGTGACGCCGTCGGCGGCGAGGCGGGCGACCTCCTCGACGATCTCACCGAACGGTCGGCTCATCTCCCGACCCCGCACCGAGGGCACGATGCAGAACGCGCACGAGTTGTCGCACCCGATCTGGATGGTGACCCAGGCGGCGTAGTCCACCTCGCGGCGAACGGGCAGTGCGGACGGAAACTGGGCGTGCTCGTCGACCACGGCTTCGTCGAGGATCTCGATCTGCGGCCCGGAGGACCGGGCTGCCGTGAGCAACTCCGTCGCCCGATGCACGTTGTGCGTCCCGAACACGACGTCCACGTGTGGCGCCTTGTCCAGCACGAGCTCACGGTCCTTCTGGGCGAGGCAGCCCCCGACAACGATCTGCAGCTCGGGCCGTCGGGCCTTCAAGGCCTTGAGGTGGCCGAGCTGGCCATAGAGCTTGTTGTCAGCGTTCTCGCGGATGCAGCACGTGTTCAGCACGATCACATCGGCATCATCGAGGCTGTCGGTCGCGGCGTAGCCGTCCGCCTCCAACAAGCCGCTGATGCGCTCGGAATCATGCTCGTTCATCTGGCACCCGTAGGTGCGCACGACGTACCGCTTGGTCACGAACAGCCAGGTTAGAGGGTCGGCGCCACCTGCCCCGCTCGGGGTCTGGACCGGGAGCGGCCCGAGGTCATGATGCCCCCGGGCCGGACCCGCGTCCGGATGGGCGAACCGACGGCGGCTCAGGCGTCCTCGGCGCCGTTGAGGACGATCACATCGTCCTCAACCTCGTCCTCGGGCTGCTCGCCGTTGAGGCCGACCTGCGTCCGGATGCGCTCGGAGATCTCCATCATGATCTCGGGATGCTCGGACAGGAAGTTCTTGGCGTTCTCCCGCCCCTGGCCGAGCTGCTCACCGTCGTAGGTGAACCACGCACCCGACTTCTTGATGATGGCGAGCTCCACGCCGACATCGAGCAGGGACCCCTCCCGGCTGATACCCCGGCCGTACATGATGTCGAACTCGCACTGTTTGAACGGCGGCGCCACCTTGTTCTTCACGATCTTGACCCGGGTGCGGTTGCCGGTGACCTCCGCACCGTCCTTGATCGACTCGATGCGGCGGATGTCGATCCGGACCGAGGAGTAGAACTTCAGCGCCCGCCCGCCCGGGGTGGTCTCCGGCGAGCCGAACATGACGCCGATCTTCTCCCGCAGCTGGTTGATGAAGATGCAGATCGTCTTGGACTTGTTGAGGTTGGCGGTCAGCTTGCGAAGCGCCTGGGACATGAGCCGGGCCTGGAGGCCGACGTGGGAGTCACCCATGTCACCCTCGATCTCCGCCTTCGGGGTGAGGGCGGCGACCGAGTCGATCACGATCACATCGATCGCCCCGGAGCGGATCAACATGTCCGCGATCTCGAGCGCCTGCTCACCCGTGTCCGGCTGCGACACCAGCAACTCGTCGATGTCCACCCCGATGGCCTTGGCGTACACCGGGTCCATGGCGTGCTCGGCGTCCACGTAGGCGCAGATGCCGCCGTTGCGCTGCGCCTCGGCCACGACGTGCATGGCGAGCGTGGACTTGCCGGAGGACTCCGGGCCGTAGATCTCCACCACGCGGCCGCGGGGCAGGCCGCCGATGCCCAGGGCGAGATCCAGCGCGAGGGCGCCGGTGGAGACGGCCTCGATGGCCATGTCCCCCTTCTCCCCCATCTTCATGACGGAGCCCTTGCCGAACTGCTTCTCGATCTGCCCGAGCGCCATCTCGAGTGCTTTGCTGCGGTCCACGTGCATCCCCTTTGGATGTTCTGCGAGGTAGTGATGGGCTGGGGCGGAGGGCCCCGGCGAGTACGAGAGCAACAGTACGGACGGGGTGTGACAGCGAAGCCGGGCCTCGCATGCCACGTCGCCCACCCGGCCTTGTGCCGGCCGGATCACAGCAGTGTAGTTACGAACCCGTGTTCGTTTCAAGGATTGGTGTTCCGCCCCGCCTGACCAGGGTGGCATCGCCGCGCTGCGCGAGCCCGGGCCCGGGCCCGGGCGATCCGGGCGGCCGGCCGGGGCCCCTCAGCCGTTGATCGCCGGCACGACCTCGGCCATGAAGCGCTGCAGCGTGTCCTCGAGATCGGCCTGGCCGCGGAAGTTGAACCCCGGGATGATGAACTCCCCGACGCCCGCATCGCGGTACGCCCCCATGATGTCGGTCACCTCGGAGGAGGTGCCGATCACCGTCGGGCGCTCGATCGACATCGAGCGAACCTTCTCCAGCACCGTGGCATCGCTGGGCATGAACAGCAACGCCACCGCGCTGTGGGCCACCGTCGAGGGGTCGCGCCCCTGCGTCTCGCAGCAACGGTCCAGCACCGCCCCCTTCTGAGCCAGCAGCTCCGGCGTCCCCCACACGTTCCACTCGTTGGCGTAGCGGGCCACGATGGGCAGCGTGCGCTTCTCGCCACCCCCGCCGATGAGGATCGGCAGCGGCGACTGCACCGGCTTCGGGTCGAGCGGCGCGTCGACCAGCGAGTAGTGCGACCCCGAGAACGTGCTGCGCCCCTCGGCCAGCAGGGAGGTGATGACCTGGCACGCCTCCTCCAACCGGTCGAAGCGCCAGCGGAACGAGTTGAAGTCCAGCCCGTAGGCCCGGTGCTCGTTCTCCTGCCAACCGGCGCCCAACCCCAGCACGAAGCGCCCGTTGGAGATGTGGTCGATGGTGACCGCGCTCTTCAGCATCACCGCCGGGTTGCGGTAGGTGTTGCCGTACACCAACGGCCCGAGCCGCACCCGGCTCGTCGCCGCCGCCAAGGCGCCCAACATCGTCGGCGCCTCGTGGATCGGCCCATCCGCCGGATCCACCGCGTTCGGCATGAAGTGGTCGGCGTACCAGATGCCGTCGAAGCCGAGCTCCTCGGCGAGACGGGCCTGGGCGACGGTGGCGTCCCACGGCAGGGAGTTCGGGATCCAGTAGCTGAAGCGCATGAGGCCGGACCGTAGCCCGGCCGAGCCCACGGCGCCGTCGTTCAGCCCGCGATCACACCCTCGCGGGCCAGCAACGCCCGCCGCAGCAGATCGGCCGCCGAGATGGCGGCGAACTGGCTCACCCGCGCCCGGTCACCGGGCAGGCGCACCGTCGTCGAGGTCACGTCGTCGCCGATCGCCACCGCCAGGCACACCGTACCGACCGGTACGTGCTCGGACTCCGTCGGCCCGGCCACGCCGGTGGTCGCCAGCGCTGCATCGGCACCCAGCACCCGGCGCACCCCGAGCGCCATGGCCGACGCCGCCGCCTCGGTCACCACCGGTCCTTCGGGCACGCCCAGCACGGTGTGCTTGACCACCGGGTCGTAGGCGACGACGGCGCCGAGGAACGTCTCGCTCGCTCCCGGCACCGCAGCCATGCGCGAGGCGATGATCCCGCCGGTCACCGACTCCGCCACCGCCAGGCGCAACCCTGCCGCACGGCACAGGTCGAGCACCACCGACTCCATCGTCTCGTCGTCCAGGCCGAACACCAGCTCGCCGAGCAACCCCCGCAGGACGCGCTCCTCGGCGTCGAGCATGGCCAGCGCCTCCGGCTCCGTCGGCGCCTTCGCCGTCACCCGCACCTTGATGCCCTCGATGCCCGACGCCAGGAAGGCGATCGTCGGCGTGGGCGCACCGGTCAGCGCCTGCGCATCGAGCTGCTCGATCCGCTCGGCCAGCATCTCGGCCAGACCCGACTCGGACTGGCCCCACGTCCGCAGCACCCGCGACACGATCGACGCCCGCACCCCCGACCGCTCCTGCAGATCGGGCAGGATCGTGCCGAGGACCATCTCCTTCATCTCGTAGGGCACCCCGGGCACGGCGTAGACCACCTTGCCGTCCGGCATCGGGCACACCAGGCCCGGCGCGGTGCCCGGCTGCTGCGGGATCGTCCGCGCCCCGACCGGGACATCGGCCTGCTGCAGGTTGTTGGCCGCCATGTAGCGACCGCGGGCGGCGAACATGTCGGTGATGCGCTGCACGATCACCGGGTCGCGCACCAGCTCCACCCCCATCACCTCGGCGATGCATTCCCGGGTCAGATCGTCCTGGGTGGGGCCCAGCCCGCCGCAGCAGATCACCGCATCGCTGCGCGACAGCGCCAGGCGCAGCACCTCCACGATGCGGGCCTGGTTGTCGCCCACCTTGGTCTGGTAGTGCGTGTCCAGCCCGGCGAGCGCCAGCTGCTCGCCCATCCACGACGAGTTGCTATCGATGATCTGGCCCAGCAACAGCTCCGTGCCGATGGCGACCACTTCGACCTTCATGAGGTTCCTCCCCCGAGCGCTGCGGACTGCACTGCGGGCCGGCCGCCGGGAGCGCTCACGCCGATTTGCTGCCCGTCGTCGACATCGCCTGACGGCCGTCCCACACGTACTGCAGACCGGTCCACAGCGTCAGCGCCACCGCGATCCACAACACCGTCACCGCCACCGCCGGGCGCTGGTGGCCGAACGGCGGCAGCAACCCGAACCCGAGGGCCGCCTCCTGCACCACCGTCTTCACCTTGGCCCCCTTGCGGGCCGGGATGGCCAGGCTGCGCTTCGCCCAGTACGAGCGATAGACGCTGATGCCGAGCTCCCGCACCGCGATGAGCAGCACCGGGAGCAAGGGCAGCACGCCCACGTTGACCAGCGACGCCATCGTGCCGAGCACCAGGACCTTGTCCGCCAGCGGATCGAGGAAGGCGCCGCTGCGGGTGGCGCCCATCTTGCGGGCCAGGTACCCGTCCACCCCGTCGGTGGCTGCGATCACGAAGCCGAGCGCGAACGCACCGTAGGTCGGCCCGTCGGCGAGGACCATGGCGAACAACACCGGCGAGAACAGCAGCCGGGCGACGGTGAGGACGTTGGCCGGGGTGAGGCGGGCCGACGCGTCGTAGGTGCGCGAGGTCACGGCTGCACCCGTTCGGCGACGAGATCCGGACCGAGCGCATCCACGATGCGGACCGTAGCGAACGAACCGACCGGTATGTCGGACGGGAGCTCCACGATGCCGTCGATCTCCGGTGCCTCCCGGAAGGATCGCCCGACGCCCGGCTCGTCCACCAGCACCCGCAGTTCCGTACCGATCAGCGCGTCGCGGCGCTGCGCGGTGATCTCGTCCTGGAGCTCGCGCAGCTCCCCCAGCCGCTCGTCGCGCAGGGGGGCCGGCACCTCGCCGTCGAGCGTGGTGGCATAGGTTCCCTCCTCCGGCGAGTAGGCGAAGAACCCGCACCAGTCGAGCTGCGCCTCCTCGACGAACTCGAGCAGCGCCTCGTGGTCCGCCTCGGTCTCACCCGGGTAACCGACGATGAAGTTGGTGCGGAACGCCGCCTCCGGACGGCGAGCCCGGATCGAGGCGATCCGCTCCAGGAACCGCTCCCCGTCCCCCCAGCGGCGCATCCGTCGCAACAACGGCGCCGACACGTGCTGCAGCGAGAGATCGAAGTACGGCACGTCGGTGGCACAGATGGCGTCGACCAGCGCGTCGGTCAGATCCGACGGGTACAGGTACAGCAGGCGGATCCACGGCACCCGCCCCTCGAGACGGCCCAACAGCGGCACGAGCGACCGCTCGCCCTTGCCCTGGTCCCGCCCGAACGAGGCCAGGTCCTGTGCCACCAACACGATCTCCGACACGCCGAGGCCATCCACCTCGGCGACGATGTCCTCCAGCGAACGCGAGCGCTGCTTGCCCCGGAACGAGGGGATGGCGCAGAACCCGCAGTTGCGGTCGCAGCCCTCCGCCACCTTCACGTACGCCCACGGCCGGCGGGCGGCGGGCCGGGGCAGGTTCAACAGGTCGAAGGCGGGCGCCGGACCGGGATCGCTCGACGCCTTGCGCCCGATGCGCACCGGCACGCCGACCCCCACCGCCGACGCCGTTGCCGCCCCCACCTCGGCGGCGGACCCGACGGTCAACGAAGCCCCGAACGGGGCGACGAGGTCGACCTCGGGCAGCGCCTCGGCCAGTTCGTCCCCGTACCGCTCGGCCATGCAACCGGTCACCACCAGGCGGGCCCCCGGCCGGCGGCCCTCGGCCAGCGCGAGGATCGTGTTGATCGACTCCTGCCGCGCCTCCTCGATGAACGCGCACGTGTTGACGACGATCACATCGGCGTGATCGGGCTCCGTCGCCGGCTCCAAACCATCGGCGAGCAGCGTGCCCTCCAACTTGTCCGAGTCGACCTGGTTCTTGGGACAACCGAGGGTCTCGACCCAGTACGAACGCGGCACGCCCGCCACGCTACTGCGCCGCCGCCACCGGCTCGGAGCCACGGGCCGCCCGGCTGGTACGGTCCGCTGTCGATGAAGCCGTTCTCCCGCATCGGCCGCGGTGAGCTGGCAGCGTTGGTGGCCAGCTACGCGGTGGGCGGGATCAGCGTGGCGCTGGTCTGCGCAGGCTTCGGCGCCGACCCGTGGGTCATCATCCTCGCGTCGATCGTCATGTACTCGGCGACCGGTGAGCTCGCCCTCGTCGCGGTGCTGTCGGCCGGTGGCTCGACGGCCACCGCCATGGCCTCCGCCCTGCTCGTGTCCGCCCGCTTCGGGGTGCTCGCCGCCGGGCTGTCCTCCCGGTTGCGCCACGTCCCGCTGTCGGAGCGGGTGGTCGCCGCGTTCCTGGTGGTCGACCCACCCACCGCCCTGGCCATGGCCGAGCCCGACGACGACCACGCCCGCCGCCAGTTCTGGTACGTCACGCTGTGGATGGGAGCCGGTTGGGTCGCCGGCAGCGTCATCGGGGTGCTCGCCCACACCCAGATCGGCGATCCCAAGGCGTTCGGCCTCGACGCGGTCATCCCCGCCAGCCTCATCGCGCTGCTCGGTGCGCCGATGCGCAGCGGACCCGGCCGGGTCACCGCCCTCGCCGCCGCCGCGACCTGCCTGGCGCTCACCCCGGTGCTGCCCGCAGGGCTGCCGGTCCTCGTCGCGCTGGTGGCGGTGCCGATCGGCCTGCGCAGCCCGGCGCGCCCCGGGCACAGGCGGGCGGGATGACGGCGGCGGTCGTGCTCGCGCTGGGCGTCGGCATCTACGCGCTGCGCCTCACCGGCATGCTGGCGTTGGCGCCCTGGCTGCGCAGGCCGGGCGTGGAGGCCGCCCTGCGGCTCGTGCCCACCGCGGTGATCGCCGCCGTGGTCGCCCTGCAGGTCTTCGTGCAGGGCGACCGGCTGGCGCTCGACGCCCGGGCCTGGGGAGCGGCGGCCGCCGCGGTGTGCGTGTGGCGCCGCCAGCAACTCGTCGTCGTGCTGGTCGCGGCGGCCGCGGTCACGGCGGTGGTGCGCGCCACGGGCCTGGCCGCATGAGTCAGTCCGGGCGGACCCGCCGACCGGAGCTAGGTTGCTCGACCATGGCCGTGAGGATCTACCACAACACGCATTGAAACTCTTCGAACAATGCCGTGCGCATTGCCGAGGAACTGGGCGTGGACGCCGAGATCGTCGTCTACCAGAAGACCCCGCCCGACCGGGCCACGCTCGAGGCGATCATCGCCAAGCTCGAGGATCCGGTGAGCGACCTGGTCCGCCGCGATGCGCAGTTCCAGAAGCTCGGCCTCACCGACGCCGACGTGGCCACCGCCGAGCAGGTCATCGACGTGCTCCTGCAGCACAAGATGTTGCTGCAGCGCCCGCTGGTGGTCACCGACGACAAGGCCATCATCGGCCGGCCCAAGGAACGGGTGCGGGAGCTCCTCGGCGGGTGAGCGCGGCCGGCCGGGTCCGATGTCCCGCCGCACGGTGCAACCGGGGAGATCACCCTTCACACTGCTAGGAGCACGTCTCGAAGGGAACGCCATGCAGCAGCCACCCGATCCCCATCACCCGCCGGCCGGGCCACCGCCGTTCCCCGGTCCGCCCGGCGGGTCGCCGGCGGTGCCGATCGGGTGGGCGCCGCAGCCGAACCCGCAGCACGCCATCCCCACGAACAGCGCCACGCCACCGCCGGTCGGCGGCGCGGCGCCGAGCCGCAGCGGCCGGGCCGGCGTCCTCAGTGCGCTGCTCGTGGCCCTGTTCACCTGCTTCGTCGCCAACGAGTGGGTGCTGAGGTTCGTGACCGAACGGCTGCGTCGGCGGGAGCTGCAACCGCTCATCACCCCCCTGTTCTTCGCCCACTGGAGCGCACTGCCCGCCTCCGATGCCGGCCGGGCCGGGCGGGACGTGTTGACCCGCGGGTTCTGGACCGACGCCAACGGCGGGCGGATCTTCCAGACCCTGGGCTTCGGCGACGACGGGCTGCTGCACTGGCTGTTCAACTTCGTCCGGCTCGGCATGGTCGTCGCGGCCGTCGCGGTCGCGGTGGCCGTGGCGCTGTCGAGACACCGCGGTGGCTTCGCGGCGCGCACCGTCAGCGCGTGGGGGGCGATCGCCATCGCCGCCGGCGTGAGCGGCGCGCTCAGCAGCGTGACGTTCGAGCTCGTCAACGGCGAGGACGCCGTTCCGCTCGCCGCCGCCCTGCTCGGAGGCGGCGGGTTCGGCGGGCTCTGGGCGCTCACCTTCGGGTGGCTGTTCGCCATCCCCGCGGCGCTGATCGCCCGGCCGCGGTGAGCCGCCGCACCTGAACCGAACCCGGCCGACCCGTGGCCGGCGGGCCGGTCGGGCCAAAACAGTTCTCCTTCGACCCTGCCGGAAGCCTCCCGGGGCCCGCTACCGTCGTTGAGGTGTTCCGGGGGCTCAATCCTGAGCGGGCGAAGGACCTGCGTGACCGGCGCGAGCGCTATGAGCGTCGTGCCCGATCCATCCGCTACGGCACGGTGCGCGCCGGGTCCCGGCGCCACTTGTTGCAGGCGTGGTGGCGGGCGCTGACCGATCTGCGCCAGCCGACCCGCTTCCTGCTCGTGGTCATGACCATCGGGTCGGCGTGCATCGCCGCCGCCGGGCTCGGCATCCGCAGCGCATGGCTGCTCGCCGTCGCCGGGGGTGCGCTCCCACTCATCCTGGTGGGCGTCGGCATCCTCACCTGGTTCCAGGAACGACGCCACGCGGCCCGCCGGCCCGGCTTCCCGCCGCTCGTCAGCCCGCCGGAGCGGCCTGCTCGTCGAGCTCCTCAGGACTCATGAGCACCTCACGGGCCTTCGAGCCCGTGGAGGGACCCACCACCCCGGCCTGCTCGAGCAGGTCCATCAGGCGACCGGCCCGGGCGAAACCGACCCGCAGCTTCCGCTGCAGCATCGACGTCGAGCCGAACTGGCTGCGCACCACGAGCTCGCGGGCCTGACGGAACAGCTCATCGTCGTCCTCATCGCCCGTCGCTCCGGCCCCACCGCCGCTGAACAGGTCGAGCTGATCGCCCTCGTCGGAACCTTCGACACCCTGGACGTAGTTGGTCTCCGGTGACTGCCGGCGCCAGTGCGCCGCCACCGCACGGACCTCCTCCTCGGTCACCCACGCGCCCTGCAGGCGCTGCGCGGTGGACGAGGAGCCGTCGATGATGAGCATGTCGCCCCGGCCCACCAGGCGCTCCGCCCCGGCCTGGTCCAGGATCACCCGGCTGTCGGCCAGCGACGACACCGCGAAGGCGAGCCGCGCCGGGATGTTCGCCTTGATGACGCCGGTGATCACGTTGACCGAGGGGCGCTGCGTGGCGACCACCAGGTGGATGCCCACGGCCCGGGCCATCTGAGCGATGCGGCAGATGGCATCTTCCACGTCGCGGGCGGCGACCATCATCAGGTCGTTGAGCTCGTCCACCACGATCAGCACGTACGGCAGCCGGGGGAACGTCACATCGACGTCGGGGTTGTTGAAGCCCAACGTCTTGGCCAACGTCTCGGAGCGCTCGCCCTGCAGATCGCCCCGGTCGTAGGCGGCGTTGTAGCCGGTGATGTCGCGCACGCCGACCTCGGAGAGCAGGTCGTAGCGGCGTTCCATCTCCCGCACCGCCCAGTTGAGCGCGTTGGCCGCCTTCTTCGGGTTGGTCACCACCTGGGTGAGCAGGTGTGGCAGCCGGTTGTACTGACCGAGCTCGACCCGCTTCGGGTCGATCAGGATCATGCGCACCTCGTCGGGCGTGGAACGCATCAGGATCGAGGTGATGAGGCAGTTGATGCAGCTCGACTTGCCCGCCCCGGTGGCGCCGGCGATCAGCACGTGGGGCATCTTGGCCAGGTTGGCCAGCACCGAACGACCGGCGATGTCCCGGCCGATGGCGACCTCCAGCGGGTGATCGGCCCGACGGGCCTCCTCCGAGCCGAGGATGTCGCCGATGGTGACCAGCTGCCGATCGGCGTTGGGCACCTCCACCCCGATCGCCTGGCGCCCCGGGATCGGGGCGAGGATGCGCACGTCCGGCGTGGCCATGGCGTAGGCGATGTCGCGGTGCAGGCTGGTGACCCGGGCCACCTTCACACCCGGGCCGAGCTCCAGCTCGTAGCGGGTCACGGTGGGACCCACCACCATACCGACCAGTCTGGTCTCGACGCCGTGCTCGGCCAGCGCGTGCTCGAGGGTACGGCCGGCCCGCTCCACGGCGAGGCGATCGACCTCTTGGGCGCCACTGCGGCCCAGCACCGTCACCGGCGGCAGCTTCCACACCTTCGGCACCGCAGGGTCGGCGCTCAGACCGCCACCGATCAGATCGTCCGCACCCGACTCCTCGCCATCGGGCCCGGCGTCCTCGACGGCCGGCTCGCTGAACGCGCCGCCGGTGATGGGGATGACCCGCTCCTCCACCGGCTCACCGGCGCGCAGCGGGGAATCTGCCGGCAGGTCGTCCGTCGCCGGCACCTGCACCTCGACCTTGCGCCGCCGGTTCGACGGCGGATCAGCCGCGCCGGCCGTGCCCTCCGGTGCCTCGCCCTGCGCGCCGGCATCGTCGAGCTCCGACCCGGCCAGCCGGTGCGCGGGCGGACGGCGGCGGGGGCGCTCGCCGTTCGACGCCACCGCGGTGCTGCGCTCGGGGTCCTCCACCGCCCGGAACAACGAACCGACCCGCTCGCCGACATCGGGCGTGATCGACGCCCAACCCCGGGCCAACCCGCGGGCGAGCCCGGCCGGCGTGACCCGGGCCAGCACCATGACGAGCGCCACCGCCGCCACACCCAGCAGCACCGCGCTCGCAGGGCGGCCGGTGGCGGCCACCAGCGGGAGCGCCACGCCCATGCCGAGCAGCCCGCCGGCATCCTCCAACCGATCGAGCAGCGGCTTGGCCGCCGCCGACCCGCCGGCACCCCGGAACACGTGCAGCAACGCGGCCACCGTCACCACCAGCACGACCGCCAGCGCACCGGGGTGGACCCGGCCTGCGCTGTGCGAATGGGCCCGGGGGCCGCGCAGCAGCAGCGCTCCGGCCGCGATGATCAGCGGCGGTGCGATGTAGCGGAGGATGCCGAGCAGCACGCCCAGCCCGGTCTCGGCCGCGAACCCGGCCGGACCGGCCGCATCGAGGTAGATGCCCAGCCCCGAGATGAGCCCGGCGACGACGAGCAGCGCACCCCACGCCTGACCGCTGGCCAGCACCTTGCGCCACCACAACGCGGCCGGGGACTTCTTGGCGTGGCGACGCCGTCCGCCGTCGGCACCGGACGAGCGGGAGCGGGACGATGCCGACTTGGTCGAGGACCGGGCGCGACCCGACGTCGACTTGGGCGCAGTTTTCGTAGCCACAGCAGCAACAACGCTAACAGCAGCAACACCGGCCACCGCGGGACCCGCGCTGCGGCGGGGGTGAGAACACGGTTCCGCCTGGGCCACGCCGACAGCGGCCGGCGCGGGAGCCCGACCGGGCCTGCTCAGAGCTCCATGACAACGGGCACGATCATCGGCTTGCGCCGGGTGCGCTCGTTGACGAAGCGACCGGCGCTGCGGCGGATCCGCTGCTGCAGCGTCTCCACGTCGGTGGCGCCTTGACGCAACGCCTCGACCAACTCGGCGCGCACGACCTCGGCGCCCTCGTCGAGCAGGTCCTCGGCCTCGGGCGCGTAGACCCAACCCCGGGTGATGATCTCCGGCTTGGTCACCACCGTGGCGGTGTGGACGTCGACCGCCACGATCACCACGACCACGCCCTCCTCGGCCAGCACCCGGCGGTCGCGCAGCACGCCCCGCCCCACGTCACCGACGATGCCGTCCACGTAGACGTAGTTGGCGCTCACCTTGTCCCCGCGGCGCACGCCGTCGTCGTCGAGGACGATCTGATCGCCGTCCTCGCAGATGACCACCCGGGCCGGGTCGATGCCGATGTCCTCGGCGATGCGCCCGTGCGCCACCATCTGGCGGTACTCACCGTGCACCGGGACGAACCACTGGGGCTGCACGATCGAGTGGTAGAGGCGGAGCTCCTCGGCCTGGGCATGACCGGTGGCGTGCACGTCGGCGATGCCGGTGTGCACCACCTCCGCGCCAAGGCGGGTCAGCCCGTTGATGACCTTGGACACGTTGTGCTCGTTGCCCGGGATCGGCGTGGAGGACAGGATCACGGTGTCGTCCCCGCCGAGCTTCAGCCAGCGGTTCTGGTTGGCCGCCATCAGCGACAACGCCGACATCGGCTCGCCCTGGCTGCCGGTGCAGATGATGCAGATCTGCTCCGGGTCGAAGCGGTCGATCTCCTCGATGTCCACCAGCTTCGAGGCGGGGATGTCGAGCAGCCCCATGTCCCGGGCCATGCGGATGTTGCGCTTCATCGAGATGCCCAGCGACGCCACCACTCGACCCTGCTCGATCGCGGCGTCGGCGATCTGCTGGATCCGGTGGATGTGCGACGAGAAGCACGCCACCACCAGGCGGCGATCCTGGTGCTCGTGGAACAGGTCGTAGAGGACCCGACCCACCTCGCTCTCGGACTTCGACCACCCCGACTCGTCGGCATTGGTCGAGTCGGCCAGCAGCAGACGGATCCCCTGGGTGTGGCTCAGGTGCCCGATGCGGGCCAGGTCCGAACGCCGACCGTCCACCGGGGTGTTGTCGATCTTGAAATCGCCCGAGTGCATCACGAGGCCCTGCGGCGTGTGGAACACGATGGCGTTGCCGGACGGCACCGAGTGGGTGATCGGCACGAACTCGATCTTCATCGACCCGACCGTGATCGTCTCGCCGTCGGCAACCGCGTTGAACGACGTGCGACCCAGCAGGCCCGCCTCCTCGATGCGGTTGCGGGCCAGGCCGAGGGTCAGGCGCGAGCCGTACAAGGGCACCGACACCTCGCGCAGCAGGAACGGCAACCCACCCACATGGTCCTCGTGACCGTGGGTCAGGACCACCGCCCGCAGCCGGTCGGCGTTGGCGGTGATGAAGGAGAAGTCCGGGAGCACCAGGTCGATGCCGGGCATGTCGGGCCCGGGGAACATGAGACCGAAGTCGACGAGCACCATGTCCCCGTCCACCTCGATGGCGCAGCAGTTGCGGCCGATCTCACCGAGACCGCCGAGGAACGTGATCGTGACCGGGCTCGACATCGCTCATCGACGGTAGCCGCTCACCGACCGAACACGGTGCACCGGTGGAACACCGTCCGCCCCGGTCCACCGCGGCCGCCGCGGGACGGGTCGCCGGGCGCGATCAGGCGCCTCTGGCCGCCTCGAGATCGGCCAGCACCTGCCGGGCCTTGTCCTCCCAGCCCTCCGGCGTGGGACCCATCGGCAGCCGGCACTCGCCGACCGGGCGCCCGATGGAACGCAGCAGCGCCTTGGTCGGCACCGGGTTCGGGGCGACCAGGCCGGTCTCGAACTCGAACGACGGGATCATGCGGGCGTTGAGCGCACGAGCCCGCTCCACGTCGCCCTTGGCGAAGGACTCGATCATCTCCACCATGTCGGGGGCGCACCAGTGGGTGGCCACGCCGACCACGCCGACCGCACCGACCGCGAGCAGCGGGAGAGTGAGCGAATCATCCCCGCTGTACACCTCGAAATCGGCCGGCGCCCGGGCGATGAACGAGGCCGTCTCGGCGGGGTCACCCGCCGCGTCCTTGAGGGCCACGATGTTGGGGACGTTGTTGGCCAGCTCGAGCAGCGTCGCGGTGTCGATCTTGCGCCCGGTGCGCACCGGGATGTCGTAGAGCATCACCGGCAGCGAGCTCGCCCTGGCCACCGCCTCGAAGTGGCGGTACAGCCCGGCCTGCGAGGGGCGGTTGTAGTACGGCGTGACCAGCAACAGCCCATCAACCCCGGCCTTCACCGCCCGCTCGACCAGATCGAGCGACTCGACGGTGTTGTTCGACCCGACGCCGGCCAGCACCGGCACCGACACCGCCTGGCGGACGACCTCGAACAGCTTGCCCTGCTCCTCGTGCGACAACGTCGGGCTCTCCCCCGTCGTGCCGGCGATGACCAGCCCCTGGTTGCCGTTGTCCACCAGCCACCGGGCGAGCGCCGCGGCCTCGTCGTAGTCGACCGCACCGTGTGCATCGAACGGGGTGACCATGGCGGTGAGAACGGCACCGAATCGAGCCATGCGGGTGCTCCTGCACTGGGGGTGGGTACGGGGGTCCTCCGGGAGCCTATCCCCCGGCCGCTCGCGACGTCAGTCGAGTTCGGTGCCCGTCGCGGTGGCGACGCGGCGGGCGATCAGTGCGATCCCTCGGCGGCCCGATCGATGTTCAGCGTGGCCAGCAGATCCTCGTGCAGCTCGAACCACACGGTGTGATAGCTCGCGATCATCGGCTTGGTGAACCAGTCCGCCTCGCCGGCCTGGACCTTCGCCAGGGCATCGGCCAGCCGGCCGCCGTAGGCGGCGAAGCGCTCGAGCTGCGTGCCGAGGCGGGCACAGATCGGCTGCACCTCCGCGTCGATCTCGGCCAGCTTCGCGATCACCTTGGCGTCGTAGTCCGCGTCGGCGTGGTCGTTCAACGTCTGCGGGTCCTTCATCTGCCAATCGGTGCACACCGCCAGCATCTGCCCGTTGAGGGTGAGGAACTGCTCGTAGGCGGCGCGGACGGCATCGCGGCAGCCCGCCTCGTCGAGCTCTGCGGCGAGGCGGCGCTCGCCTTCGGCCCGACCGTCCGGGGTGAGGGACCAGCCGCTGAGCCGACCCTCCCGGTAGGTCGCCAAACCCTGGTCACGCAGCCGGTCCAGCTCGGGCTGCACCTGCTCGACCGCGAGGCCCACCAGCTCCGCCACCTTCTCCGCCGGTTTGAACCCGGCGAGGCGAAGGCCGTGCAGGACGAGCAGCGAGGGCGGGGAGAGCAAAGCCATGTGACCGACGTTACCGAGGGTCGCTCCGGAATGAAAGCATCGACTGATCACGCTCAGGATCGGCTCCGTCGCCGGTTGCGGCGGCGTCGGCGACGGGATCGGGCCCTTCCCCGGCGGCGGCCCGGGGGCCGCGCTCCCGGTCGCGGTCGTCCAGCAGGTCGTAGCCCCGCCGGATCGCCGAGCGACGGATCAACATCGGGTAGCCGACGAGCCAGATGGCGGCGAAGATCGCCCACTGGCCGGCATAGCTGCGGTGCGGCCCCTCGTCGTGCACCGGCGGCGGCACCACGGCGGGCAGCGGTGCGACGGCCGCCGGCTCCTGGCTCTGCAGCTGCAGGTACACCGGCAGCAGCGCCTCGTCGACCTGCCGGCCGAGCCGGCCGACGTCGGCCCGGGCGAGGACCTCGAGCTCCACCCCCTCGGCGTCCACCGAACCCAGGGCGCCGCGGGACTCGCTCATCATGACCAGGCCGGTGACGCGCACCGTCCCTGCGGGCGCCTCCGCCCCGGCCGGCAGCGCCGGGGTGGTGTCCGAGGCGGGGATCCAGCCCCGGTTGATCACCACCGCCTCGCCGGGGCGGCCCTCCAGCGCGAGCGGTGTGAGCACCCAGGCGCCCGGCTGGCCCTCGAGGCTGCGCGAACGGACGAAGACCTCCTCGTCGGGCAGGTAGCGGCCGGTCGCCTCCAGCACCCGGAACCGGGCCCCATCGACGACCTCCTCGGACGCCCCGACGGGCACCACGTCCGCCACCGGCTCGACCGCGGTCGCAGCGCGGTCGTCGGAGAGCCGGTTGCGGTCCTGCTTGTCCTGCAGCCGGGCGAGCTGCCAGAAGCAGGCGGCGATCATCACCGCCAGCGCCGCCACCGCCAGCAGGTGCAGCGCGATCCATCGCGGCCGCAGGGCGAAGCGGTAACTCGGCTTGATCTGCGCTCGGGGCACGAACGGCAACCCTACCGGCGCCCGGGGCGTTGCCCGAATGCGACGGCACCGGCCGAACGAGGGGTGCGAACGCCTCGACTTCGCCGCCGACAGCGGCCGGGCTAGCTTGCCCGGCCATGTCCAACGTCCTGCAGTCGCTCCCGATCGGCGAACGGGTCGGCATCGCCTTCTCCGGCGGTCTCGACACCAGCGCGGCGGTGGCGTGGATGCGTCACCACGGTGCCATCCCGTGCGCCTACACCGCTGATCTCGGCCAACCCGACGAGGACGACCTCGAGTCGATCCCCGACCGGGCGACCGCCTACGGCGCCGAGCTGGCCCGCCTGGTGGACTGCCGAGAGCTGCTCGTGCAGGAGGGCCTCGTCGCCCTGCAGTGCGGCGCGTTCCACATCAGCACTGCGGGCAAGACCTACTTCAACACCACCCCGCTGGGCCGCGCCGTGACCGGCACCCTGCTGGTGCAGGCCATGCAGGCCGACGGCGTGGACATCTGGGGTGACGGGTCGACCTACAAGGGCAACGACATCGAACGCTTCTACCGGTACGGGCTGCTGGTCAACGAGAGCCTGCGCATCTACAAGCCATGGCTCGACCCCACCTTCGTCACCGAGCTCGGCGGGCGCGCCGAGATGAGCGCGTGGCTCACCGAGCACGGCTTCCCGTACCGGGCCTCCGCCGAGAAGGCGTACTCCACCGACGCCAACATCTGGGGCGCCACCCACGAGGCCAAGAAGCTCGAGTACCTCGGCGAGTCGATGGATCTCATCGAGCCGATCATGGGGGTTCGGCACTGGGACCCGACGGTCGACATCGACCCCGAGGTGGTCTCGGTTCGCTTCGAGGAGGGCTGGCCGGTCGCCCTCAACGGCGTCACGTTCGACACCCCGGTGGCGCTCGTGCTCGAGGCCAACCGCATCGGTGGCCGGCACGGCCTCGGCATGAGCGACCAGATCGAGAACCGCATCATCGAGGCCAAGAGCCGCGGCATCTACGAGTCGCCCGGCATGGCGCTGCTGCACTGCTGCTACGAGCGGCTGGTCAGCGCCATCCACAACGAGGGCACCGTGGACAACTACCGCACCATGGGCCGCCGTCTCGGTCGCATGCTCTACGAGGGACGCTGGTTCGACCCGCAGTCGCTGATGCTGCGCGAGCCGCTGCAGCGCTGGGTGGGCGCCGCCATCACCGGCGAGGTCACCCTCCGCCTGCGGCGCGGCGATGACTACACCATCCTCGACACGACCGGCCCGCACCTCACCTACCAACCCGAACGGTTGTCGATGGAGCGCGTGGAGGACGCCGCCTTCGGCCCCCTCGATCGCATCGGGCAGCTCACCCTGCGCAACCTCGACATCGCGGACTCGCGGGCCAAGCTCGACGTGTACCGCAACGCCGGCACGCTCACCGCCGGCCGTGCCGGCGAGCTCGGCCTGCTCGGTGCGGGACCCACGGCCGACGCCGACGCCGACGCCACGGGCGACGTCGCTCCGCGCGACACCGCCGGCTGACCCGGTTGTCGGCGTGGGCTGGGCCGACTCGGTCGAGGACGTGTCGCTCGAGCTCCGTTGCAGCGGGGCGACCCACCGACTGAGCTGGAGCGCGGGGCGGGTGCGCGCGCCCGCCCACCCCGATCTCGCCGGAGAGGAGGCGCTCGCCGCCCTGGGCGGGGAGCTGCCCGCCTGCGTCGCCGCCGTGCAGCTGTGGCGCATCGCAGTCGCCGACGGCGGGTTCCTCAGCGACTGGAGCGACACCGACCTCGACGACCCGGTCTACCGACACCACCTGCGCATCTCCGTCAACCGGTTGCGGGCCGAGGGCGTCCAGGACTTCCTGCGCGGCCTGCCACCTCGGCGCGCCGAGGCGATGGGTCACTTCCTGCTGCAGTTCCCGCAGCGTTGGGTGGACCGCGCCGCGCTGAGCGTCGTGCGGGCCGGCCGCTCCGGTCGCCACGACGAGCGCACCGCCGCGGCGGTGCGCCGCGCCGTGCAGGTCCGCGCCCGCTCGGCGTTCGTGCACAGCCTGACCCGCTGGGCGTCGGTGGTGCGGCCGGCGGCGCTGGTCCGCTTCGACTGCCGCGTCGTCGGCTGGCACGACGCGCCCGCCGCCGCCGGCATGCTGGACGGTACGGCGAGCTGGTGCCGGGTGGCGCTCAGCCCCGCCTGGCTGCTCGAGGTGTGGGGCCAGGGGCGGGCGATCAACCCCGACGGCGACCTCGTCCTCGGCGGCGGCGAGCTCCTCGTGTGGCGCCCCGGACCCGACGGCCGTCCGGTGGCCACCGTCCAGTCGCCCTAGCCGGCGCCGGGACTCGACGGGCCGGCGGTCCGGCCCGCCCTGCCCGCTCCAGGGGGCGGTGTCAGGCGGTGCGCAGGGCGCTGAGCGCCTCGTCGAAGCTCTCCACCGCGACGACGTCGATCCGCCCGTCGGCCGCGGCGCGGGCGTCGTCCGCCTGACCGGCCGGAGCGAAGAACACGTCCGCCCCGGCTCCCACCGCGGCGCGGACCTTCTCCTCGATGCCGCCGATGTCACCAACCGTACCGTCGACGGCCAGCGTGCCGGTGCCCGTCACGTGACGCCCGGCGGCGATGTCCTCCGGGGACAGCGCGTCGTACACCGCCAGGGCGGTGAGCAGCCCGGCCGACGGCCCACCGACGTCACCGCCGTCGACCGCGACATCGGTGGACAGCTCGAAGCGCAGGTTGCTCGTCGTCACCCCCACGCCCAGCCCGAAGCGTCCGGTGGACGTCAGCGGCCGCAACTCGACGCGCTCGGTCCTGGTGGCCCCCTCGACGTCGCGGACGTGCACGGTGACCGGTACCGTCGCCGCCGGGTCGGAGGCGTCCGCACCGGCGGCGGCGTCTCCGAGGGCGGCGCGCAGGTCGGTCTCGGTGGCGATCGGCCGGTCGTCGATGGCGAAGACGACGTCGCCCTCTCGCAGCACCGCCGCCGCCGGCCCGTCGGGCAGGATGCCGGTGATCAGCGCGCCGTCACCGCTGATCTGCACGTCCTGGCCGAGCGCCTGTTCGGCCACCGCCACCGCCACCTCGCTGGCGCTGACGAAGACCTGCCGCTGCTCGGCCCGGAAGGTCTTGCCGTCCTCGCCCTTCGGGATGAGCAGCTCTCGCGCCACGATGGGGTTCGGCGAGCCGGTCAGCTCGTGCCACGCCCAGGTACCGAAGGTCAGCGGCGTGCTGCGGACCGTCAGCCCGCTGTAGGTGCCGTGCAAGGGCCCCGCCTCCTCCGCCACCGCCTCCTCAATGGTCATGGCCGAGTTGAGCGGGATGAGCGAGCCGGGCGACAGCTCGAAGTACGGCAGGCGGATAGCGCCCAGCAGACCCACCGTGCCGATCCCGACGAGGTACCCCAGCCGCCGGTAGGCGAGGCGGGCCACCACCGGACGGTCGGCCGGCACGACGCGCAGGCACACGGCGGCGACCAGCGGGACGACGACACCCACGAAGAGCAGGGCGCCCAGCGAATCGCTGGCCGCGTGCCAGCCCAGTCGGACGACTGCCAGGCCCACCGCCGCGGTGGTGAGCACCGCCAGCGCCGCCGCGCCGGCACGGCCGGCCAGCGCCCGACGACGCCGGGACCCGTCGACGGGCACCGTCGACAGGATGACCAGCAGCGTGGCGGTCAGCGACGCCACCGCCGCGGTGTGCCCGGACGGGAACACGAACGTCTCGCCGAGCTGCCGACCGATGAGGGGCTTGGCCACCACCGCCGCGCCGACGGTGCCGAGCACCGGACCGAGCACGGCCAGCTTGACCAGGCGGGCGTCGCCCCGGCGCAGCGTCCAGGCCAGCAGCCCCAGCGCCGCCAGCGCGACGGCGAGGGGCGAGCCGATCTCCGCCACCACCGTGGTCACGCCGGTGTCGAGCAAGCGCCCGGGGCCGAGCGGGACCCAGTCCAGCCGGCCATCGATGCGAGCGTCCATCGGCAGCGGGTCGCGACCGCGCCACACCGAAGCGGTCAGCCGACCGAACAGCAGGCCGTTGAGCCCGGCCAGCGCGAGCAGCACGAAGAGCGTCCGGTTGGAGCGACCACGAAGCGGCACCCCTCCATGATCGGCCCTTCGACCGAAAAGCGAACGAACGATCTTCGCGGCCGCGCCACCAACCGATCGGTGGATCGGGGCCCCAGCTCGGGCCGGCTCAGCGCAGCGCCGCGGCCAGCTCGCCGTTCATGACGTCGAGCGCCCGCCGGGCGGCACCGGCCCAGTCGTCCGCGCCGTGCTGCTGCCAGGCCCCCAGGATCTGACGGGAGGAGTTGACCAACAGCCCCGGGTGGCCGGCGCCCACCGACCGGCGGCCGGCCACCGCGTCGGCCGCGGAACCGCCCTGCGCCCCGTACCCGGGCACCAGGAAGAGGGTGTCCGGCATGGCCGAGCGCAGCGCCCGGGCCTGCTCCGGCCACGTCGCGCCGACGACCGCACCCACATCGCTGAGGCCGCACCCGCCCCGGCGGCCGCCGCCCCAGCCGGCCACCAGCGCAGCCATGCGATCGGCCACGGTGCCCGCACCGCTGGCCTGGTCCTGCAGATCGCCGGCGGACGGGTTGGACGTGCGGACGAGCACGAACACGCCGTGCTCGCTCGACGCGGCGTCGGGGGCGAGGAACGGTTCGATCCCGTCCGCTCCCAGGTACCCGTTGACGGTCAGCCACGCGCACCCGAGGCCGCCCACCACCGCGCCGTCGAGCCCTGGCGCGCCGCCGAAGGCGCCCTGGGCGTAGTGGGTGGCGGTCGACCCGATGTCGTTGCGCTTGCCGTCGAACACCACCGCGATCCCGCGCTCCCTGGCCGCGGCGACCGTCTCCTCCAGCGCCCGCCAGCCGGCCGAGCCGTACGCCTCGTAGCAGGCCACCTGCGGCTTGACCGCGGCGCAGCGGCCGACCACGGCGTCGAGCAGGCCGAGGTTGTAGGCAACGACCGCTTCGGCGAACGCGGCCGCCGTATCACCGTGGCGCTGCAGTGCGGCCCGTCGCAGGGCCGGCGGGATGAGCTCGGGTCGGGGATCGAGGCCGACACAGGCGATGGAGCCGGTGTCGGCCAGGGCGCGGTCGATCCGGTCGGCGGGGTGCAACGTCATCGGCGGTCAGCTGGTGGGCAGTTCGTAGTCCACGAACTTGCTGCGCAGGTCCTTCTTGGAGAACTTGCCGGTGGAGGTCTTGGGCACCTCGTCGATGAACACGACATCGTCGGGCATCCACCACTTGGCGATCCGCCCGTCGAGGAAGGCGAGGATCTCCTCCCGAGTGGCCGTCTCCCCCGGCTTGAGCACCACACAGGCCAGCGGCCGCTCCTGCCACCGGGGATGGTTCACGCCGATCACTGCGGCCTCGGCCACCTTCGGGTTCGCCATCAGCTCGTTCTCGACGTCCACGGAGCTGATCCACTCGCCGCCGGACTTGATCACGTCCTTGGAACGATCCACCAGCTTCACGTAGCCGTACTCATCCACCACCGCGACATCGCCCGTCTTCAGCCAGCCGTCGGCGGTGAAGCTCTCGGGCGAGCGGGCGTCGTCGTGGTAGCTGCGGATCACCCAGGGGCCCCGCACCTGCAGCTCCCCGGAGGTCTCCCCGTCCCACGGACGCTCCTGCAGCGTGTCGGGATCGACGACCCGCATCTCCATGCCGGGCACGACCCGGCCGACGAAGGTCCGCCGCTCGGCGGCCTCCTCCTCGCTGATGCCGTCGAAGTCGGTCGAGAGGTGGCAGACGGCGGCGATGGGCGAGGTCTCCGTCATGCCCCACGCCTGCAGCAGCGGCTTGCCGGTGACCTTGCGGTACCCCTCGGACAGCACCTTGGGAACTGCCGAACCACCGCACGGGATCGTGCGCAGGTGCGACGTGTCGCGGCCCTCGAGCAGGGGCAGCACGCCCATCCAGATGGTGGGCACGCCGGCGGCGACGGTGACCTTGTGCTCGACGAGCAGGTCGGCGAGGGTCGGGGCGGACAGGTCCGGCCCGGGCATGACCAGCGAGGCGCCGGTGCACACCGCGCTGTGGGCGAGACCCCAGGCGTTCACGTGGAACATCGGCACGACGGGCATGATGACGTCCCGCTCGCAGATCCCCGCCGAGTCCGCCTGCATGATGGCCATCGTGTGCAGGTAGGTGGAGCGGTGCGAGTACACCGCACCTTTGGGGTTGCCGGTGGTGCCGGACGTGTAGCACATCGAGGCGGCCCGGTTCTCGTCCAGGCGGGGCCACGCGGCGATCGGCTCGGCCGCGGCGAGCAAGGTGTCGAGGTCGTGCACCTGGGGTCCGTCGGGCCCGAGGTCCCCGAAGTCCGCCTCGGCCCCGTCGTCCATGACCACCAGGTGCTTCACGGTGGTGAAGGTCTGGACCAGCGGAGCGAGGGAGGCGACGAGGGAGGCGTCGACGAAGATCGCCTCGTCGGCCGCGTGGTTCACGATGTAGGTGACCTGCTCGGGGAAGAGCCGGATGTTGAGCGTGTGGCAGACCCGACCCGAGCACGGCGCCGCGAAGTACAGCGCCAGGTGGTTGGCCGTGTTCCAGCCGAACGTGCCGACCCGGGCGTCGGAGGACAAGCCGAGCTGGTCGAACACCGTCGCCAGGCGGCGGGTGCGGTCCGCCCACTGCCCGTAGGTGGTGCGCACGATGCCGTGGCGGGTGTTGGTCAGGATCGGCTTGCGGTGGTGGTAGCGCTCCGCTCGCTCGAACAGGTGCGTCAGCGTGAGCGGCACCTCCATCATCAGGCCATCCATCGAAGGGACCTCCTCGTCCTCGTCATCGACCGTGCTCGCGGCCGACCTGCGTCGTCGACACCCGGCGGGCGCTCTACAGTGCCATCAACCCGCAGCGAGAACGAATCGGCGCGCCCAGCGTCGACTCCGTCGTTGCGCCCCCCGCTGATGGACACGTCGACCTCCCGCCACCCGCCCAGCCGACGTGTGCTGAGCCTCGTCGTGGCGCCGTTGATCGTCATGGTCGTCGCCTCCAACACCGCCTACTTCGTGTGGCCGTCGCTGGTGGACACCCACCCGCTGCTGCTCATCTGCCTCAGCGCCCAGAACCGGTACCTGGCGCTGACCTCGAACCAACTGGACCCGCTCCCGTACTACGGCGTCGGCTTCGTGCGGCTGGTGCTTCCCGACCCGCTCTTCTACCTGCTGGGGCTGTGGTACGGCGCTCGTGCCATCGACTGGATGGAGAAGCGCATGCCGTCGCTCGGCATGTCGCTGCGCTACCTCGAGCGCGGGTTCGCCAAGGCCCGCCACGTCGTGGTGTTCGTGGCGCCGAACAACCCGGTCAGCGTGCTGGCCGGGGCGGCGGCCATGCCGGCGCGGGTGTTCGCCCTGCTGAACATAGGCGGGACCATCACCCGCCTGGTCCTCATCCGGCTGCTCGGGAACGTCTTCCAGGGCCCGATCGACGCGGTGCTGGGCTTCGTGCGCGACTACCGCTGGTACCTCATCGGCGCCAGCGTGCTGCTGACGCTGGTCTCGACGTTGGCTGACCGCAGGGGTGGCGGCGAACTGGGTGCGTTGCGCCACCTCAGCGAGGACCTCGCCGGGAAGGACGAACCGGCCGAGCGGGGCTCCGACGCCGACAGGGACTGAGCTGGCCGCTCGGGGCCGCCTCAGCGACCGGCGAGCCAGGCGTCGACCGCCGCGAGGTCCTCGAGCGTCAGCAGCGCATCGGCCAGCCGATCGAGCGCGGCGGAATCGAGCGCGTGCACGGCGTCCATCCGCGCCGCGCCGAGCGGACCGAGGCGGGCCTCGAGCACACGACAGGCGAGTTCGGCCCGCCCTTCGAGTCGCCCTTCGAGTCGTCCCTCGAGTCGTCCTTCGTAGCGGCCCTCCTCCCGGGCCTCGCGGAACATCGGCAGCACACGCAGATCGACCGCCATATCGGTCCACCTCCTGAAGATCGTTTCGAGTGTAGGACGACCGAGGTGCACGTTGGCCAGGGTGGCGGCGTGCTCGGCCAGCACGCGCCGCCGTTCGCCGCGGTGGCGCCGGTGGATCGTCCGAGCGACCTCGGCCACCAGCTCTTCCCGGGTCCGGCCGCTCGGGGGACGAGCGAGCACGGCGAGTGGGACGAGCGCGTCGAAGGCGAGCAACTCCTCCGCGTCGACCTCCCAAAGGTGGTGGGCGCGGTAGCGGAGCCGGAGCCCACCGGAGCGGAACTCGCCCGGCAGACGGGCAGAGGGAGACAGCACCACCACGTGCTGCTCCGGAGCAACGCCGTGCTGCCGGTTGAGGCGAGCCCAGTAGTCGACCAGCCGCTCGTGCAACCGGTCCGCCCGGGCACCGAGCTCGAACTCGACGTGCAGGATGCCCCGCGCGCCGAGATCGAACACGCCGTCCGCCTCGATCGGAGCGGAGGTCAGGCGGGCGGGGACGGGGACCACCTGCTCGAGCGGGGCGCTCAGGAGCCACCGGCACAGCGCGGTGGCGCCAGAGGTGACGACCTCCCGGATCGCGTTGTCGAAGCGTTGGGTGCCCGCCATGACGAACACCGTACGGGTGCGGTGTGACAGCGAAGGGCGGGTTGCGGCGACGGCGGACCGGGCGGGGCTCCCGCCGGACGGGGACAGCGAGCCTGACGGTCAGAGACCGAGGAGCGGTTCGAGCCCGATGGTGAGCCCGGGGTGCTCGGCGATGCGCTTGCAGGCCAGCACCACACCGGGCATGAACGAGACGCGGTCGAAGCTGTCGTGGCGCAGGGTGAGCAGCTGGCCGGCGGCACCAAGGAGGACCTCCTGGTGGGCGACGAGCCCGCGCAGGCGCACCGAGTGCACGTGGATGCCGGCCGGGCCGACGCCGCCGCGGGCGCCGGGGAACACCTCGCTCTTGGTCGGGTCCGGCGACCACGCACCCGACGCGGCAGCCATCCGCCGCATCGTCTCCGTCGCCGTGCCCGAGGGGGCGTCGATCTTGTTGGCGTGGTGCAGTTCGATGACCTCGGCCGACTCGAAGTAGGGCGCGGCCAGCTCTGCGAAGCGCATCATCAGCACCGCACCGATGGCGAAGTTGGCCGCCACCACGATGTTGCTGCTGCCGAACGCGCCGCGCAGCGATTCGAGGTCGTCCTCGCCGAGACCGGTGGTGCCCACCACCGCATGGATGCCCCACCCGGCGATGCGGGGCAGGTTGCGCCGCGCCGCGGCGGCGACGGTGAAGTCCACCACCACCTGCGCGCCGGCGGTGTGCACCAGCTCGAGGTCGTCGCCCTCGTCCACCGCGGCGACGAGGTTCAGCTCGGCGTCGGCGTTCACCGCGTCACACACCGTCGCGCCCATCCGGCCGCGGGCTCCCAGCACCCCAACGTTGATCGTCATGCGCGCCACCTTAGGACCCGCCGTCGAGGTGCCGGTCCCGTCCCGTCGGGCGAGAACCCCGCGGGGCGGCCGGGGCTCACCGCACCGATCGTGGGCCGACGGTGGCCTGGGCCGGGGGCACCGAGAAGGTGGCGGCGGCGACCCGCTGGACATCAGCCAGGGTCACGGCACGGATCTTGTCGAGGTAGGTCTCGATCGGCGTGATGGCGCCGTAGGTGAGCTCGAGGTATCCGAGGCGGGCCATGCACGTCGACGCCTCTTCCAGCCCGAGCAGCGTCGAGCCGATCACGTACCCCTGCGCGGCGGCCAACTCCTCGCCGGTGATCCCGTCGGTGACGACCCGGGCGATCTCGCCCTCGATGACCCGACGGGTCTCGACGGCGCGGTCAGGGGCCACCGCGGTCGACACCACCAACGTGCCGACATCGCTGTACAGCGACAGCGAAGAGCCGACCGAGTACGCCAACGAACGCTGCTCGCGCACCTCGTAGAACAGCCGACTGGCCGGGCCGTCGCCGAGCACGTGCTCGAGGACGGTCAGGGCATACCGGTCGGGACTGTGCAACCCGCCGCAACGCCAGCCCATGGTGAGCTGGGTCTGCTCGGTCCGACGGCGGATGTGCACCCGGCCGGTCCCGCCTCCGCCCGGCCGGTCCCGGAGCGGGGCGCGGCCCTCGGTCAGCTCACCGAAGCGGCGGCCAACGGCGTCGACCAGCCGCTCGTGCTCGACCACGCCCGCCGCGGTGACCACGACGTTGCTTCCCCGGTGGTGGTCGGCCACGAAGCCGGCAACGTCGTCGCGCCCGATGGCGGAGACGGTCTCCGCCGTACCGATCACCTCACGGCCGAGCGGATGACCGGCGAAGAGCACCTCGTAGAGCTTGGTGTCGGCCCAATCCATCGGATCGTCCTCCGCCCCGGCGAGCTCCTCGAGGATGACGTCGCGCTCGCCGTCGAGGTCCTCGGCTCGCAGCGCGGCCTCGGTGACCGCCTCGAGCAGCAGGTCGATGCCGATCTCGTCCGCCCCGGCCGGCACCCGGCTGTAGTAGGCGGTGCGCTCCTTGGCGGTGTAGGCGTTCATCTCCCCGCCGACGGCGTCGAAGGCGAGCGACAGGGCCCGGGCGTCGCGATCCGCGGTGCCCTTGAAGATGAGGTGCTCGAGCACGTGGCAGAGCCCGGCGAGCTCCTCCGGTTCGTCGCGCGAGCCGAGGCCGACCCACACCCCGACCGACAGCGATCGGGCGCCGGCGACCGGTTCCGACACGACGCGGACCCCGTTGGGCAGCACGGTGCGCTGCCAGGCCGGCTCCCGTTCGGCGGCGCGGGGGTCCGCCCCCGAGACGGCGAAGGGCCGCCCGCCGGCCTTGCGGCGGCGGGCGGCCCCATCAGCAGTGCTCAACGAGTGCGGCGACGGGGCCGGCGACCACGGTCGCCCCGATCGCCGCCGCCGCTGCGGCCACCGCGGTCGGAGCGTTCGCGATCCCCACCCGGCGCGCCGCCGACGGGGGCGGGGCCGAGGTCACCGAACTCCTCGCGCAGCTCGCTCTCGAAGGAATCCTCGAACGACACGTACTCGCGGCTGCCGTCCTCGCTGTCGCCGGCCGCAGGCGAGCCGCCGTCGCCGGCACCCTCCGCCCGCTCGGGCACGTTGGTCGGCCGGAGCGAGATCTTGCCGTTGGGGTCGATGTCCTCGACCACGACCTCGAGCTCCTCGCCGAGGGTGAGCACGTCCTCCACGTTGTTGATGCGGCGCCCGCCGCCCAACTTGGAGATGTGCACGAGCCCGTCACGACCGGGGAGGATGTTGACGAACGCACCGAACTTGGTGATGTTCACCACCCGGCCCGGGTAGGTGGCGCCGACCTCGGCGGTCGGCGGTTCGAGGATGAGCCGCACCTGCCGCTCGGCCTCGCGCAGCGAACCGATGTCCACCGCCGAGATGGTGACGGTGCCTTCGAACCCGTCGTCGTCGACGGTGAGCCCGGCACCGGTCTCGGACTGGATCGAGTTGATGACCTTGCCCTTCGGCCCGATCACCTCGCCGATCTTGTCCATCGGGATGGTGAAGCTGATGATCTTCGGCGAGGTGGCGCCGACCTCGGCGCGCGGCTGGGCGATGGCGCCCTGCATGACCTCGAGGATCTGCAGGCGGGCTTCCTTCGCCTGGGCCAACGCGGCGGCCAGCACATCGGCCGGGATGCCGTCGATCTTGGTGTCCAACTGCAGCGCGGTCACGAACTCGGCCGTGCCGGCGACCTTGAAGTCCATGTCGCCGTAGGCATCCTCGGCACCGAGGATGTCGGTCAGCGTCGTGTACTTGCCGTCGGCGTACACCAGGCCCATGGCGATGCCGGCCACCGGGGCCTTGATCGGCACACCGGCGTCCATCAGCGAAAGGGTCGAGCCGCACACCGACGCCATCGACGTGGAGCCGTTGGAGGACAGCACCTCGGACACGAGGCGCAGCGTGTAGGGGAACTCGTCGATCTTGGGGATCACCGGCAGCAGCGCCCGCTCGGCGAGCAGGCCGTGACCGATCTCGCGACGCTTGGGGCCTCGCATGAAGCCGGTCTCGCCGGTGGAGAACGGCGGCATGTTGTAGTGGTGCATGTAGCGCTTGCGCTCGGTGGTGTCGATGCCATCGATCATCTGATCCATGCGCGCCACACCGAGCGTGGTGATGTTGACCACGTGGGTCTCGCCGCGCTCGAAGAACCCTGAACCGTGCACGGTGGGCAGCACCGCGACCTGGGCGGCGAGCGGTCGAAGATCCCGGGGGCCGCGCCCGTCGATGCGGGTGCCCTCGTTGACGATCCGACTGCGGACCAGCTTCTTGACCAGGCTGCGGGTGGCCGCCTTGATCTGCTTCTCGGCGTCGGGCGTGCCGGCGAACTGCGGCAGCACCTCGGCGACGATGGAGGCTCGGACCTCGGACTCGGCGCTGTCGCGCTCCGCCTTCTTGGCGATCTGGATGACCGGCTGCAGCTTGGCGGCACCGGCCGCCTCCACCGCAGCGAAGATCTCCGGCGAGTAGTCGAGCTGCTCGTTGTAGGCCATCGTCGGCTTCGGGCCACCGGCGGCGGCGACGAGGTCGAGCTGGAGCTTGATCATGTCCTTGATGTGGACCTTGGCCGCCTCGAGGCCCTCGGCGAGCGCCTCCTCGGTGACCTTCGGACCGCCGCCCTCGACGTTGTCCCAGGTGGAGGTGGTGCCGCCGGCCTCGACCATCATGATCGCGACGTCGCCGTTGTCGAGCTCGCGCCCGGCCACCACGACCTCGAAGGAGGACTCGTCGCCCTCCTGGTAGCTCGGGTGGGCGAGCCACTGACCGTCAGCGGTGTAGGCCAGGCGCACCGCGCCGATGGCCGACAGGAACGGGATGCCCGACATCAGCAGCGCGGCGGACGCGCAGTTGATGATGAGCACGTCGTGCGGGTTCACCTTGTCGGCGCCCATGACGGTGGCGACGATGTGCACCTCGTTGCGGAACCCGTCGGGGAAGTTGGGCCGCAACGGTCGGTCGGTGAGCCGGCAGGTCAGGATGGCGCTGTCGGGAGCGCGGCCCTCACGGCGGAAGAAGCTGCCGGGGATCTTGCCGGCGGCGTACAGCCGCTCCTCCACGTCGACGGTGAGCGGGAAGAAATCGATGCCCTCCCGAACCGTCTTGGCCGCAGTGGCGGCGACGAGGACATAGGTGCCCCCGATGCGGCCGATGACGGCGCCGTCGGCCTGACGGGCGAGCTTGCCCGTCTCCAGGGTGAAGACCTTCTCGGAGTCGCCGGTGACCGGCGCGCTGACGCTGATGGGTTCTGCCATCTTGTTCGGTGTTCCTTTCCGGGCCTCGAATGGCCCGAACGAGGAGCCGAGGCACCCACCAGTTCCCAGATCGCACGACCCGACGCCGGTTCGGGTGGTGGGAGCTGGCAGCTGGCAGTTCCTGTCCGGACTCCGCCCGGACAGACCATCGGCTCTCAGTTGTGTTGTCGCTGCTCAGTGGCGAGCAGCACGGTTTGCAGTCACGTTCCGAACGAGGGTCGGATATGCAGACGAGCGGCCCGGAGGCCGCTCGTGGGGCGGGTCAGCGACGCAACCCGAGTTTGGCGATGATCGCCCGGTATCGCTCGACGTCGTTCTTGCGGACGTAGTCGAGCAGACGACGCCGACGGCCGACCAGCATGAGCAGACCCCGGCGGCTGTGATGGTCCTTCTTGTGGACCTTCAGGTGCTCGGTGAGGTAGCTGATCCGATCCGACAGCAGTGCGATCTGCACTTCCGGCGAACCGGTGTCGGAGTCGTGCTTGCGATGCTCGGCGATGATGTCGGCTTTTTCGGCCATCTGTGTTCCTTGATCCTTCATCAGGTTCGGGTATCTGACCCAGCCCCTTGAACCGTCGACCCCAGTGGGGTCAAGGACGCGTCCAGGAGCGGACGCCCGACGCGCGCGTCGAGCCAGGGGTGCATGCTAGCAGCTGGATCCGGAGCGTCCGGCCGGCGTCAGGCGAGGCGCTCGGCGAGGTACCCCACCAGCCGGTCGATCGAGACGCGGTCCTGCGCCATCGAGTCGCGCTCGCGCACGGTCACGGCGCGGTCCTCGATCGAGTCGAAGTCGATCGTCACGCAGTACGGCGTGCCGATCTCGTCCTGGCGCCGGTAGCGCTTGCCGATGGCCTGCGTCTCGTCGTAGTCCGTCATCCAGTTGGGCTGCACCATGCCGAGGACGTCGCGGGCCAGCTCGATGAGCGGCTGCTTCTTCGACAGCGGCAGCACGGCCAGCTTGTAGGGAGCGATTCGGTGGTGCAGGTGCAGCACGGTGCGGGTCTCTCCCTTCACCTCCTCCTCGTCATAGGCGGCGATGAGGAACGCCATCATCGAGCGGGTCGCGCCGGCCGCCGGCTCGATCACGTGGGGGATGTAGCGGGTCTTGCTCTCCTGGTCGTAGAAGGTCAGGTCCGCACCGGAGTGCTCGGCGTGCTGGGTCAGGTCGTAGTCACCGCGGTTGGCGATGCCCTCGAGCTCACCCCAGCCCCACGGGAAGAGGAACTCCACGTCCGCCGTCCCGGACGAGTAGTGGGAGAGCTCGTCCGCATCGTGGGGGCGCAGGCGCAGCTTCTCGCGGGCGATGCCGTGGCGCACGTACCAGTCGAAGCGCTCGTTGCACCAGTACTCGTACCACTGGCCGGCCTCGCCGGGCGGGACGAAGAACTCGAGCTCCATCTGCTCGAACTCGCGGGTGCGGAACACGAAGTTGCCCGGCGTGATCTCGTTGCGGAAGCTCTTGCCGACCTGCGCGATGCCGAAGGGCGGCTTGCGCCGACTCGTGTTCAACACGTTGGCGAAGTTGATGAACATGCCCTGGGCCGTCTCCGGGCGCAGGTAGGCCACCGCAGCGGACTCCTCCACCGGACCGGCGTGGGTCTTGAACATCAGGTTGAACTGACGGGCCTCGGTGAAGGAGTCCTGCGCACCGCAGTTCGGGCACACGGACAGGTCCACGAGGTGGTCCTGACGGAACCGCTGCTTGCACTTGGTGCAGTCGACCAGTGGGTCGGTGAAGTTCGCCAGGTGACCCGACGCCTCCCACACCGGCGGGGGCGACAGGATGGAGGCGTCGAGGCCGAGCACGTCGGTGCGCAACTGCACCATCGTGCGCCACCACGCGTCCTTGACGTTGCGCAGCATCAGCACGCCGATGGGCCCGTAGTCGTAGGTGCTGCGGAAGCCGCCGTAGATGTCGGCCGACTGGAACACGAAGCCGCGGCGCTTGCACAGGTTGACGATCTTGTCCATGACCTCGGGGTCGGCCGCCGCTTCCCCCTCCGCTGCGCCGCCCGCGCCCTCGTCGGCGCCGGTCGACGGGTTCAAGTCGGCGGCCTCGCCGGCCGATGTCGAAGGGGAGTCGCTGGCCATGGGTGGGCAGGATATCCCTCCGAACGATGGGCTCCAGAACAGGTATCGGCAATCCGAGGGCTACGACGGTCACCGAAGGTTGAAGATGAAGACCCCTTCACTCGTCAAGAACGCGACAACGGTCAGCCAGGCGGTGCTCAAGCGTCGCGTCATCGCGGTGGTGATCGACGGGCTGATGATCGCCATGCTCGGCCTCGTGCTGCGCAGCGCCACCGGCTCGCAGTTCATGGCGTCCGGGATCACCCTGCTCGTCGCGGTCGCCCTCTACGGCATCGTGCAGGGCGAGACGGGCTCCTCCCCCGGCAAGGCGATGATGGGGCTCAAGCTGGTCAACGAGCGGGGCCGCCCGCCGGGTTCGGGCCAGGCGTTGATCCGGCTCGGCGCCTGGGTGGTGGACGGCCTTCCCTGCTTCGGCGCGCTGGGCCTGGTGCTGATCTGGTTCACCCCCACCCACCAGCGCGTCGGCGACACCATCACCCGGACCTTCGTCGTGTCGAAGCTGGAGGAGGACGACGACGCCCCGAGCCGCCCGCTCGCCGCTCCCGGCCCGGCGCCGGAGCGCTACAGCGCAGGCGGCGAGGAGCGCCAGGAGTTCGATCCGATCTGGGACGGCAAGGTGCAGGCCTACGTGCAGTGGGACCCGTCCCAGAAGCGCTGGATGAAGTACGACGAGTCCTTCGGCGACTGGATCCCGGTCGAACCGGACTGAGCGGGCCGGTACGGGCCGAGCCGCTGACGACGCCTGATGGGGCGGAGTATGCGCCGATCGACACCGACCGGCGACTAAGAATGTTCAGGTGACGACCTCCGCGCGCCAAGAACCCACGCGCGCTGCCGGTGCGGGGTCCGCCGTCCGGTTCAGCGGCCCCGAGGGCATTTCCAGCACCGAACTGTGGATCCGGCGCATCATCGCCCGACTGATCGACCTCGTCCCGGTGGCGGTGCTGTTCGCCGGACTGTGGATCAGCGGCTCCGATGTGCTCTCGACGAAGCCGGACGCATGCGATCCGGCGCCGGCGCCCAACTGCAACGTGGCCGCCCAGACCGACCGCGTCGACGACGCCGGCAACGTCATCATCGAGTACACGATGCTCGACGACCGGGTGATCGACAGCGGTCACGCCACCTACCAGGTGTTCGACACCGTCTACATCGCCGATCCGCCCGAGGCCCCCACGTACCTGGTGAGCCTGATCTACGTGATCGTCGTGTTCGTCGTCCTGCAGGGCGTCACCGGCTGGACCCCGGGCAAGTTGATCGCCGGCATCCGCCTCGCCGATCGGGCCCGTCGCTCGCCGGGCATCGCCAGGGCCTTCGTGCGCTGGGCCCTGCCCGACGGCGCCATCGGCATCGTCGGCGTGGTGCTCGGCGTCGCCGGCGGCCCGTGGCCGTTGCGGGTGCTCTCCGTGTTCGCCGCCCTGGGCTTGATCCGCTTCCTCGGCACGATCCTCCCGGTGCTCGGTCCGATCAGCGACGAATCGCTCGGCGTGCAGTTCGTGGCCACCGCGGATTACATCGGCGGCCGTCCCGAACGAGACGACGAGTTCGACCTCCGCGAACAGCCGGGCACGCCGATCGCACCGTCCGCCGCCCCGTCCACCCCCGCCGTCGAAGCGACCCGCCCGCCGATGCAGCCCGCACCGAGCGGCGCGGCCCGGACCGCAGGACCGGCCGAGGATGCCGGCCGCACCCCCGGCCCGACCCCGACCCCGACCCCGACCCAGACCCCGGCGCCCACCGGACCGACGACCGGAGCCGCACCCGGCGGCCCGCAGGGCGGCGCGCCGACCCTGCCGATCATCGGCACCCCGGGGGTCGGCCGCCCCTCGGGATCGCCACCGGTGTTTCCCGGGGTCCCCGATGCCGGCACCCCGGCCGCCCGCGAGCCGCTTGCCCCCCGGCTCAGCGCGGTACCCGACCTGCCGGAGCCCATCCCGTCGGTGTTCGAACGCCCTGGCGCCACCCGCCCGGCGACGCCGACCGGTGGACCCGACGACGCCGCCGAGCCCGCGACCGGCATCGAGCATGCATCAACCGGTGCCGCAGCGACCGGTGGCGCAGAAACCGATGAGCGATCCGAGGCCACCCCCGGGGTGAACGCCGGGACCGAACCCCCCACCGGATCGGACGGCCCGCAACCCACCGG
>JADLEF010000282.1 GCA_020846295.1 Acidimicrobiales bacterium | reverse complement strand
TTTCGCGATCTGGAGCTCGAGGCAAAGGTGCTCAAGCTTTCACAGGAGACCGGCATCGGCGCCCAGTTCGGCGGCAAGTACTTCTGCCACGACGTGCGCATCATCCGTCTGCCCCGCCACGGCGCGTCCTGTCCGGTCGCCATCGCGGTGAGCTGCTCGGCGGACCGCCAGGCCAAGGCCAAGATCACCGCCGAGGGCGCCTTCCTCGAGCAGCTCGAGACCGATCCGGCCAAGTACCTGCCCGACACCACCCACGAGGATCTCGGCGGCGAGGTGGTCAAGATCGACCTCACCCGGCCCATGAGCGAGATCCGCGAGCAGCTCTCGAAGTACCCCATCCGCACCCGGGTGTCGCTCAGCGGCCCCATGGTCGTCGCCCGCGACATCGCCCACGCCAAGATCAAGGAGCGCCTCGACAACGGGGAGGGGATGCCGGCGTACCTGCGGGACATGTGCGTGTACTACGCCGGTCCGGCCAAGACACCGACCGGTATGGCCTCCGGATCGTTCGGGCCCACCACCGCCGGCCGCATGGACTCCTACGTCGAGGAGTTCCAGGCCGCCGGCGGCAGCTTCGTGATGCTGGCCAAGGGCAACCGCTCCAAGGCGGTGACCGAGGCGTGCAAGCAGCACGGCGGCTTCTACCTCGGCTCCATCGGCGGCCCGGCGGCCAAGCTGGCGCAGGACTGCATCCGCAAGGTCGAGGTGCTCGAGTACCCCGAGCTCGGCATGGAGGCGGTGTGGCGCATCGAGGTCGAGGACTTCCCCGCCTTCATCGTGGTGGACGACAAGGGCAACGACTTCTTCGAGGCCGTCAACCAGGCGTCCCCGGTGAAGCTGCGATGAGCTCGACCGGAGCGAAGCCATGACCTTTCATTGTTCGACGTGCGGGTTCGACGAGGCGGACTGGGACGACACCGACCTGGTCCGCACCCTCGGTCGGACCGACTACCTCCTCCGCCACGCCGAGGCCGATCTTCCCGAGTCGCTCGCCCTGCCGGTGGCGGAGCTCGAGCGGCACGTGCAGGCGGTCGCCGGCATCGACCACGACGCCGACGTGGCCAACGCCCACCGGCTGCTGCACCGCTGCTGGGAGATCGCCGAGCTGCGTGCCGCGGCCGGGGATCTGCCGGCCGAACAGCACGGCAGGGTCGAGCAGCTCAACGTGTCCAACGGCGGCGTGCCCAAGCGGCCGGTCCCGGAGTTCGAGGTGGGACGCCGCGGTCCGCTGAACGACCACCAGCGCTTCCGGCGCCACCACGGCCGGGTGTGGCAGGCGTTGTGCCTGTGGTCGGCCGAGGTGATCGAGGCGCTGCAGGCCGAGGGCCATCCCATCGGGTACGGCAGCGCCGGGGAGAACGTGACGGTGCGCGGCATCGACTGGTCTGCGCTGCGCTCCGGCCTGCTCATCGAGATCGGCCCGGTGCGGGCCCGCATCACCGTGCCGGCCGAGCCCTGCAGCCAGAACGCCGAGTGGTTCACCGGCGAGGACTTCGGTCGGATGGACCACGACCGCCATCCCGGCTGGTCCCGCTGGTACGCCACCGTGGAACGCGGGGGCATCGTGCGCCACGGCGATCCGGTGGTGCTGGCACCGCGGTCCTGAGCGCGCCGTCCGATGCCGGTTGGCCCGTCGGCCGGCTGGCCCGTCGGCCGTTGCGGGGGCCTGCCGGTGGTCCCTGCCGGGGCGCCGGTCACGCCATCGAGTCGATGCGGCGCTCCGCTTCGTCGAGCAACTGCTGGTAGCGGGCGCGGGCCCGCTTGTCCGCCCGTACCCGCCAGCCCATCGCGGTGACGGTCACCGCGGTGCAGCCGTAGAGCAGCACGGCCTGCCAGAACGTCACGGTCCCGGGCTCGAGTAGCTCCCAGGCGAAGCCGGCACCGCCGCCCATGGCCTGCAGCACGGTCACGGCGACCTGACGGCGGGCCTCGTAGCGCACCAGTCCGAAGGCCTCCGCGCTGTACTCGAGCGCAGCGGGCAGCGGCAGCAGCCACAGCCAGGCGTTCCGGGCGCCGGTCGGTACCGCGGCGAGCAGACCCGCTGCGGCGGCGGTCAGCACGGCGAGCAGCAAGGGGTAGAGCACCAGGCAGCGCCGACAGACCGGCCGGCCGCGCACGACGGCGCACCGATGCCGTTCGCCCTCGGGGTGATGGGCGGCCAGCAGCGATCGATCCCACGACACCCCTGCTTCATCGGCCATCGGCGTCCCCTCGTTGAGCGACGTCGCGCCACCGCCGCCGAAGGTGGGCGCGACCTGCCGCCAGGCGTGCGACCGGGCCGGGTACGCGCCGGCCGGGCCGGGTACGCGCCGGCCGGCGCCTACCGTCGAACCATGACCGCTGAGCACGGCCGCGCCGCCGGCCGCACCCGGATCGAGCACGATGCCATGGGCGAGGTCGCCGTCCCGGCCGACGCGTTGTGGGGCGCCCAGACCCAGCGGGCGGTGGAGAACTTCCCCGTCTCGGGGGAACGGGTCGATCCGCGTCTGATCGTCGCCCTCGCCCGCATCAAGGCCGCCGCGGCGCGGGCCAACGCCGCGCTGGGCCGGCTCGACCCCGACGACGCCTCCGCCATCGCCGCCGCCGCCGATGCCATCGCCGCCGGTGCCCACGCCGAGCAGTTCCCGGTCGACGTGTTCCAGACCGGGTCGGGGACCAGCACCAACATGAACGTCAACGAGGTCATCGCCGCACTGGTGCGCGCCGGGCATGGCCGCGACGTCCACCCCAACGACCACGTCAACGCCTCCCAGTCCTCCAACGACGTGTTCCCCTCGGCCATCCACCTCGCCGCGCTCGAGGCCGTGCGCGTCGAGCTGTTCCCCGCCCTCGACGAGCTGCACGGCGCGCTGGCGGCGAAGGCGGGCGAGTTCGCCGCGGTGGTCAAGGCCGGCCGCACGCACCTGATGGACGCCACGCCGGTCACGCTGGGCCAGGAGTTCGGCGGCTACGCCGCCCAGATCGCCGAGGGGCGCGAGCGGATCGGCGACACGTTGGTGCGCGTCGGACGGCTGCCGTTGGGCGGGACCGCCACCGGTACCGGGCTCAACTGCCCGGAGGGCTTCGCCGCCGCGGTGATCGGTTCACTGGCCGGCGACCTCGAGCTACCCCTCGTCGAGGCACCCGACCACTTCGCCGCGCAGTCGGCCCGGGACTGCCTGGTCGAGCTGAGCGGGCAGCTGCGCACGCTCGCCGTGTCGCTGATCAAGATCGCCAACGATCTGCGCTGGATGGCATCGGGGCCCCGCACCGGCCTGGCCGAGCTGCGCCTGCCGGACCTGCAGCCGGGCAGCAGCATCATGCCGGGCAAGGTCAACCCGGTGATCCCCGAGGCCGTCACCCAGGTCGGAGCGCAGGTCATCGGCAACGACGCGGCCATCGCCTTCGCCGGGTCGCAGGGCAACTTCGAGCTCAACGTCTACCTCCCGGTGCTGGCCCGCAACCTGCTGCAGTCGATCTCGCTGCTGTCCAACGTCAGCGCCCTGTTCGCCCGTCGTTGCGTGTGGGGGATCGAGGCCGATGTCGAGCGGTGCCGAACCTACGCCGAGGCCACCGCGCAGGTGGCGACCGCGCTCAACCCTCACCTCGGCTACGAGACGGTGGCCGGCCTGGTCAAGGAATCGGCCCGATCCGGCCGGCCGGTGCGGGAGCTGGTCCTCGAACGGGGCCTCCTGGCGGAGGCCGATCTGGACGCCGCGCTGGACCTGCTGCCGCTCACCCGAGGCGGTCTGCGGTAGCGGATCGGTCGCTGATCGGTCGCGGATCGGCTGCCCTCCGGCGGCAGGACGTCCTACAGAAGAGCGTCCGGGTGGTCGATACCTGCCGTATGGCAGTCGTGGCGGACAGGGTGCAGGGTTTCGTCGAGCAGCCGGTGATCGCAACCGGAGCGTTCGCCGCCGATCTCCCCGCGTTGAACGGCGCAGCACCCGTCGGGTTCCTGGCCCGCAAGTCCACCCTGCCCAACCGGGTGCTGCTGGCGCTGACCTCGGGGACGCTGCACGCGGTCGAGCCGGGCATCGGCTGGAAGGCCCGTCGGCTGGTCGCCTCATGGAACCTCGACGACGTCGTGGCCGAGCGCAACGGTCCGAACCTGGCGCTCAGCGTGCCCGGCTTCTGGGTGGTGCAGCTCGCGCCCCTCGGTGCCCCCGCCCGGGAGCTCGTCGACCGCCTCTGCCCCTGAGCGGCACGCCGATCGGCCACCGTGGCAGGCCGCTCCGAGCGGGGCCTGTCACCGCAAGCTCGGCAGCCGCCTCGCCGGACTGTTTGCTGCGCCCGTGTCGGCCCGCGCTCGATCGGTGGCTGCGCCCGTGTCGCGCCGCCGGGCTGCTGGCTACGCCCGTGTCGCCGCGCCCGATCGGTGGCCTCGTGCCACTCCAATCGATCCCGCGGTTGCTTGACCGCAC
>JADLEF010000281.1 GCA_020846295.1 Acidimicrobiales bacterium | reverse complement strand
GAACTACGTCACGGTGATCGACCGCTACCTCGATCAGCTGGGCGGCCCGGGTGGTCCCGCCGCCGCCGTCGGGCTGAGCACCCAGCGCCAGCCCGCCATCGCCACCGCGCAACCCCACACCATCGATCCCGCCGCCCTGGCCGGTGCGCTGGACGCCGCCGGGGCCGGTATCGGAGCCGCCGGCGGAGCAGGCATCGGAGCCGGAGCCGGAGCCGGAGCCGGCGCGGCCGCACCGCTGGACCTGCGCCCCGCGGCGATCGGCGAGCTGTTCAGCTCCGGGCCCGGCGATGCGGCCAGCGACTTCGCCGCCCGCTCGGCGGCGACCGGTCCGCCGACCATGCTCAATGGTACGGTCGATGGTGGCGAGACGCTGACCGCCACACCGACCACGTTGCCGGAACGGCTCGCCGCCCTGGTGCAGCGCAGTCAGGGCGAAGGCGGTTCCGTGCACCGCATCACCGTGCGGCTCGACCCGCCGGACCTCGGTTCGGTGCAGGTCTTCTTCGAGCTGCGCGGCGACCAAGTCCATCTGATCATGCGACCGGACCGGCCGGAGGGTGGCCAGCTGCTGCAGGGCCAGCGCGATCGCATCGTCGCCGCGCTGGCCGGCAACGGCTTCGAGCTGTCCGGCTTCGATGTCGGCGCCGGTCCCGGCAGCAACGGCGGCAACGATGCCGCCGGCCGTCAAGCAGCCACCTTCGGGCGCGCCTACCGCGCCGTCGAGCTCGACCCCACCATCAGCGAAGTCCGACTCGCGGTCGACCGCGAGCTGCGGCTGTGACCGCCAGGAGCCAGCTATGCCATTGATCGATCCCACCGTCGCCGCCCGGGCGGCCAGCGCGGCCGCCACGAGCTCCAAGACCGCCGCCACCGGGGCCAAGGCCGACGGCGGCGCCAGCGGTCAGCTCGACAACATGGGCAGCGAGGCGTTCATGAAGCTCCTCGTGGCCCAGATGCGCTACCAGAACCCGATGGCGCCCAGCGAGGGCACCGAGTACCTGGCCCAGGTGAGCCAGTACGCCATGGTCGAGCAGATGCAGAAGGTCAACCAGGGCCAGCAGGAGATCAGCGCCTACCAGCGCTCGATGATCGCCACCTCGTTCATCGGCAAGGTCGTGGCCGGCACCGGCGAGGCCGGGCTGCCCATCAGCGGCGAGGTCATCGGCGTGGCCTACCAGTCCGGTCGGCCGGTGCTGGTGACCACCGGCGGCGAGCTGGCCATCGACAGCGTCGACGAGGCCCGCCTGCCCACCGGCAGCACCGCCAACCCGACCACTGCCAAGCCGCCTACCGCCAACCCGAGCACCGCCAACCCGAGCACCGCCAACGCGGACAGCCCCGCAGCGACCGCAGCGGCGACGAGCACCGCCACACCGACCAGTACGTCCACCGATCAGGCCGAGACGGCCCCGTCCGCGTCAACCGGCGCGGTCGCCCCGTCCGTGACCACGAAGTAAGGAGAGATCGCCCATGATGCGTTCGATGTTCGCCGGGGTTTCCGGACTCCGGTCCCATCAGCTCATGCTCGATGTGGTCAGCAACAACATCGCCAACGTCAACACGACGGGCTTCAAGGCCAGCCGTGTGCTGTTCGCCGACACGCTCAGCCAGACCCTGCGCAACGCCGCCGGCGGTGCGTTCGAGACCACCAGCGTCAACCCGCTGCAGGTCGGCCTCGGGGTGTCGGTCAAGTCCACCTCCGCCACGTTCACCACTGGCTCGTTGCAGCTGACCGACCGCCCGCTCGACACCGCGCTGTCCGGCGACGGCTTCTACGTGGTCGACGTGGCCGGCGACCAGCTCTACACCCGGGCCGGGAGCTTCGCCCTCGACTCGAAGATGAAGATCGTCGATGGCGCCGGCGGCCTCGTGCAGGGGTGGATGTTCGCCCCCGACGGCACCGTCTCCACCACCGGCAAGCTCACCGACCTCACGCTGTCCACCTACGCCCAGATGCCGGCCACCGCCACCAGCACGGTGTCGATCAAGGGTGCGCTGTCCGCCGGCACCGCGGTGGGCGAGACGGTGGAGACGCTGACCAAGGTCATCGACGGGCTCGGCACCGAGAACCAGGTGCAGCTGCGCTTCACCAAGACCAGCTCCACCGACTGGACCGCCGAGGCGTTCGACAGCACCGGCGCCAGCCTGGGCTCGGCGAACCTGGTCTTCAGCGCCAGCGACGGCTCGCTGGTCACGCCGACCACCCCGCCCAGCTTCACGCTGACGCCACCCGTGTCGGGGGCGCAGACCTTCTCCTTCACGCTCGACATGGGCACCGGCACCAACGGCCTGCACCAGTACGGCAACTCCTCCAGCCTCGCCCTCGAGCAGAACGGCAAGGAGGCGGGAGAGCTGCGCGACTTCGGCATCTCCGAGATGGGCGTCATCACCGGCCGTTACTCCAACGGGATGATGAAGGACATCGCGCAGATCGCGGTGGCCCACTTCAACAACAACGAGGGCCTGCTCAAGCAGGGCGAGACCCACTACCGCAGCTCGGCGGTGTCCGGTGACGCCCAGGTCGGGGTGGCCGGCGAGAACGCCACCGGCGCCATCAAAGCCGGCGTGCTCGAGATGTCCAACGTGGACCTCGCCCGGGAGTTCACCGACATGATCCTCGCCCAGCGCGGCTTCCAGGCCAGCTCCCGGGTGATCACCACCTCCGACGAGATGATCCAGGAGCTCGTCAACCTCAAGCGATGAGCGGCAGGCCGCTGAGCGCGGCCCACCCCTCCAGAAGGCAGGACTGAACGATGATCGCCATCACCCGTCTCGACGGCTCGACCCTGGTGGTCAACGCCGATCTCATCGAGACCATCGAACGAAGCGGCGACACCGTGGTCACCCTCGTCTCGAGCACCCGGTTCGTGGTGCGCGAGAGCGTCGAGGAGCTCATCGCCGCCGTCGTCGGCTTTCGGGCCGAGGTGTTGCTCGCCGCGGAGCGCTACAGCCAGCCCGCAGTGGTCGATCGGAACCCGGTTCCGGCCGCCTCCGCTGAGGCGGCCAAGGTGATCCCGCTCGGCGGCCCACGCCGTAGCGACGCGGACTGAGACCTGGGCGGGATGCGCCCGCCGTCACCTCTGACGGCGGGCGCATCCCCTGCCCGGGCGAATGGGCACAAGCGCGGCCGCGGCCGCGTCGATAGGCGACCGAGAGGCTCTGCACGGGCCATTGAGGGCCAGCGCAACAGTCGAAGGAGAGACGGTGGAAAAGGGCTCGATCATCGGACTACCGGTCTCACTGGTCGGTGTGTTCGTCGGTGCCATCATCAAGGGCGCCGACCCGGTGGCGTTGTTCACCAACGTCCCGGCCCTGCTCATCGTGATCGTGGGCAGCATCGGGGCGACCCTGCTGTCCACGCCGATGAAGGAGGCGAAGTTCGGCACGTTCGGCAAGGTCATGAAAGGGGCCGAGTTCCCGACGGAGGACACCATCACCAAGCTGGTGGCGATGACCAACACCGCCCGGACGGGCGGTCTGCTCGCACTGGAGAGCGAGACGAAGTCCATCGAGGACCCGTTCTTCCGCAAGGCGGTGCAGCTGGCGGTCGACGGCACCGACCCGGCGATCCTCAAGCGGGTGCTCAAGACCGAGATCGCAGCGAAGAAGGAACGGCACAAGGGCCCCCAGACCTTCTGGACCAACCTCGGCGTGTTCGCCCCCACCTTCGGGATCATCGGTGCCGTGTTCGGCCTCATGGCCACCATGAGCCACCTCGACGATCCGGCCCTCATCGGCCACGGCATCGCCGGCGCCTTCGTCGCCACGTTCTGGGGCGTGTTCCTGGCCAACGGCGTCTACCTGCCGGCGGCCAACAAGCTCAAGCGGATGACGGCCGAGGAGGCCGCCTACATGGAGATGATCGTGGCCGGCGTGCTCGAGCTGCAGGCCGGCACCTCGCCCCGGGTGATGGAGGGGCTGCTGCAGTCCTACATCAAGGTCTCCGAAGACAAGAAGGCGGCGTAGCCCCATGAGCGGTGACGGACACGGCGGTGGTGGTGGCGGCGGTGGCCACGACGACGACGAACACGAGGAACACGAGGAACACGTCAACCATGAGGCGTGGGTGATCCCCTACGCCGACCTGCTGACCCTCCTCATGGCCATGTTCATCGCCCTGTTCGCCATCTCCAACGTCGACGCCCAGAAGTTCAAGAAGCTCGCCGAGGGCTTCAGCGACGCGCTGAACGCCGGCGGTGGATCGAGCGCCACCGTGGTCGATCTCGGTGGCAGCGGCGAGAAGCTGTTCATCTCGCCGATGGAGGCGATGGTCAGCGACGCGGCCGGGGCCATGGAGAAGGCGGCGGTGGCCAAGGCCGACCCGTCCAGCGAGGAGGCAGCGGAGATCGCGCTGAGCACGGTGGGCAGCGCGGTGGCCGATGCCCAGGCCGCCGCGGAGGCCGAGCTGGAGGGGCTGCAGGAGGCGATCTCCTCGCAGGCCGCCGCCGCCGGCTTCGGCGGCAACCTGGAGACCTCGATCGACGCCCGCGGGCTGGTCATCACCGTCGTCACCGACGAGGTGGTCTTCGGTTCGGGTTCTGCCGAGTTCGGCGCCGGCGGTTCGTCGATCCTCGCCGTGGTCGGTCAGGCCCTCGCGGCGGTGGACAACGAGATCCGGGTCGAGGGCCACACCGACGACATACCGATCAGTACGGCGACGTTCCCCTCGAACTGGGAGCTGTCCACCGCCCGGGCCGGCGCGGTGGTGCGGTTCTTCATGTCCGCCAACGGCGGCGCCATCCCCACCGGCCGGCTGACCGCGGCCGGCTTCGCCGACACCCACCCGCTCGACACCAACGAGACCGAGGCGGGCCGCGCCCGCAACCGCCGGGTCGAGGTCATCGTCGAGTCCGACATCAACGAGAAGCGGGACCAGATCCTCGACGGGGTCGTGCAGGCCTCGGACCGCCTCAACCGCAACGACGCAGCCCAATCCTGACGGAGCAACGACCATGGCCAAGAAGAAGAAGAAGGACGAAGCGGCCGAGGGCGAAGCCGGTGCCGACGCGCCGGAAAAGGCCAAGAGCGGCAAGGGCAAGACCATGCTGCTCAGCGCCCTGCTCGTCGTCGGCGGTGCCATGGGCCAGAAGTTCCTGCTCTCCAGCCCGCCGGCGCAGGTCATCATCGCGCCGCCTGTCGAGGGGGGCGTGGAGACGGCGGCATCGGGCCACGGCGTGGACTGTTCGACCGTCGAGGTGGCCGGCGAAGCCGCGCCCCACGCCCGAGCCAGCAGCGGCGGTGAGGCGGCCGGCGGCGGCAGCACGGATCTGTCCTCGATGACGATCAACCTCGCCGACGGCCACTACCTCAAGGTCGGCATCTCCCTCGAGCTGGGCGAGACCATCATCGCGGAGGAGTTCAGCGCCCAGACGGCCAAGGCCGCAGACGTGGTGCTCAACTACTTCAGCACCAAGACGATGGACCAGCTCACCAACGACAAGCACGCCTCCATCAAGCTCGAGCTGACCTGCCTGATCGACGCCGCCTACGCGGCGGACCATGGGGAGGACGACGCCGAGCCGGTCCAGACCGTGATCGGCGTGCTGTTCCGGGAGTTCCTGACCAGCTGACGGTCCCGGGAGCCGCCGGTCGCGCCCAACGGCACGCCGGCGGCTCCCGCCGCGCCCGGGCGAGCCGAGGCGCCGCCCGGCGCGCCGCCATTCAGGTGCGTCGGCCGATCTGCCGATGATTACAACCGAGCCGTATGGATACGGCCGGTTCCCTCACGGATGAGCGGGCGATCCGTGGCGCGCACGCGCCGCGGGCAGAGCAGGGTCTCATCCGGTGGCGAGACACGACGACAAAACCGAGCAGCCGACCGCACGGCGCCTCCGCGAGGCGCGCCGCGACGGCATGTTGCCGCAATCGATGGAGGTGCCGCAGGCCCTCACGCTGATCGCGGCCATCGCCGTGCTGCCCGCGCTCATGTCCGACCTGGGGACCACGCTGATCGAGGGCTGGAAGGCCAGCACCACCATCGACGTGCAGGACCCAGCCGCGGCGATGACGGCGTTCGTCGATCTCCTAGTGCGCTCCAGCCTGCTCCTCGTCCCGCTGGTGGCCGCCATCTCCCTGGCCGCCGTGGTCGGCCGGGCGCTGCTCGGCGGCATCCACTTCAACACCCACCAGCTCCAGCCCAAGGCCAAGAAGCTCAACCCGCTGCCGGGCATCAAGAACCTGTTCTCGGTGCGCCAGCTCGGCCAGCTGTTCCGTCTGGCCCTGAAGCTCGGTGCGCTCGCCGCGGTGGCCGCCGCGCTGTGGGATCGGTTCCTGGTGGCCGTCTTCACCGGCCCGGCCGACCTCGACACCTACCTGGGCGGCATCGGCGAGTCGATCTGGGTGCTGCTCGTCGCGGTGCTGGCCGTCTCGCTCGTCGCCGGCGCCCTCGACGGCGGCCTCGCCGTGCGGCGCTACCGCCGCGATCTCCGCATGAGCAAGCAGGAGGTCAAGGAGGATTTCAAGCAGAGCGAGTCCAACCCGATGGTGAAGCAGGAGGTGCGGGCCCGCCAGCGAAAGATGAGCCGGATGCGCATGATGGCCGAGGTGGCCAGGGCAGACGTCGTGCTCACCAACCCGACCCATCTGGCGGTGGCCCTGCGCTACGAGCCCGACTCGCCGGCGCCGCGGGTGGTGGCCAAGGGCGCCGAGCACATGGCCGCCCGGATCCGCCAGGCGGCGGCGGAGGCCGGCGTCCCGGTGCGGGAGAACAAGCCGCTGGCCCGGGCGCTCTACGCCAGCGTCGAGATCGGCGAGCTCATCCCCGTCCAGCTGTACCAGGCGGTGGCCGAGGTCCTCGCCGTCGTCTATCGCACCACCCGCCACCGGACCGCTGGGGTGGAGCCCGATCGGGCCGTGCCGGTCAACCCTCGCCGGGTCACGCCCGGCGCCAACGGCCGCAGCCGCGGTGAGGCGGATCGCTTGTGAGCATGGCAGCACCCTCCCAGTCGCGGCTGCGCGGCGGCTTCGCCGTCATCGGCATCCCGTTCCTCATCGTCGCGGTCGTGCTCGTCATGGTCGTGCCCCTGCCGCCGACCGCCATCGATCTGCTGCTGTCGGCCAACCTGGCCATCGCGGTGCTGATCGTGGTGACCGCCATGGTCATTCGCGAACCATTGCAGTTCTCGGTGTTCCCGGCGCTGCTGTTGGTCACCACGCTCATCCGGCTGGCGCTCAACGTGTCCACCACCCGTTCGATCCTCGGCCGGGGCTTCGCCGGTCACGTGGTGGAGGCGTTCGGCGGGTTCGTGGTCGGCGGCAACATCATCATCGGACTGGTCATCTTCATGATCCTGGTGGTCATCCAGTTCTCGGTGATCACCGCCGGTGCGGGCCGCGTGGCCGAGGTCGGCGCCCGCTTCACCCTCGACGCCATGCCCGGCAAGCAGATGGCCATCGACGCCGACCTCAACGCCGGGCTGATCACCGAGGCGGAGGCGAAGCGGCGCCGCAAGGACGTCGGCCGGGAGGCGGACTTCTACGGTGCGATGGACGGCGCCTCCAAGTTCGTCAAGGGCGATGCGGTGGCCGGGCTCATCATCGTGGCCATCAACCTGGTCGGCGGCATCGGGGTCGGCGTGCTGCAGGCCGGCCTCGGCGTCGGCGAATCGATGCAGCGCTACTCGTTGCTGGCGGTGGGCGACGGCCTCGTGTCGCAGATCCCCGCGCTGCTGATCTCGGTCGCCTCCGGCATCATCGTCACCCGGGCCAGCTCCGACGGCGACGAGGGCCTCGGTGGCGACCTGTGGCGCCAGCTGCTGCAGAGCCGCCGGGTGCTCGGCATCGCCGCTGCGGTGATGGGGTCGATGGCGCTGCTGCCCGGTCTGCCCAAGCTGCCGTTCCTGGTGATCGCCATCGGCCTGGCGGTGGTGGCCAGCCGCCGCGGCCCCGAGCAGTACCGCACCGCCGACGACGAGTTCGACGGCGCGCCGGCTGCGGTGCCCACCGGCTCACCGGCCGGCGACGATGCCGACGCGCTCGCCTCCCAACTCCTCGTCGAACCGCTCGAGCTCGAGATCGCCCCGGACCTCTACGACTTGGTCGAGGGCCCCGGCGGCGGCCTGCTCGATCGGGTCAAGGCGCTGCGCCGCCAGATCGCGCGCGAGCTCGGCATGGTGGTGCCGCTGGTGCGCACCCGCGACGACATCTCGCTCAACCCGTCCACCTACGTCATCCGGGTCAACGGCGTTGAGGCGGGCCGCGGCACGGCCCCTCCGGGTCAGGTGCTGGTGCTGGCCGACGGCGCCGCGCTGCCCATCCCCGGTGCGCCCACCACGGAACCGGTGTACGGGCTGCCCGCCTACTGGGTCACCGCGGACCTCGCCGGTCACCTCGAGGCGCAGGGCGCGACCGTGATCGACCGGGGCACGGTCATCGTCACCCACCTGGCCGACCTGGTGCGGCGCAACGCGCCCGAGCTGCTCACCCGCCAGGCCACCCAGCAGCTCCTCGACACCGCCAAGGAGGTCGCCCCGGCGGTGGTGGCCGACATCGGCCAGCCCGACAACCTGTCCCTCGCCGAGGTGCAGGCGGTGCTGCGGGGGCTGCTGGCGGAACAGGTCCCGGTGCGCGACCTCGTCACCATCCTCGAGACGATCACCGCCCGGGCCCGCGAGACCCGGGTGGTCGAGGACCTCGTCTCCACCGCCCGCGTCGCGCTCGGTCCCGCCATCTCGGCCCAGGTGGCCGATGACAAGGGCATCCTGCACGTCATCACGCTCGAGCCGATGCTCGAGCGGCACCTCCTCGAGGCGGTGCAGAACGGCCCCGGCGGCTCGTTCCTGTCCGTCACCCCCGAGCGCATCGAGGACCTCCTGGTCTCGTTCGACCAGACCGTCGTCGACGTCGAGAACCTCGGCATCACGCCGACCGTGATCGTGAGCCAGCAGCTGCGCCCCTTGGTGCGCAAGCTCCTCGCCCCGTCCCGTCCCCAGCTGGCCGTGCTCGCGTACCCCGAGCTGGCCAAGAACCTGCACATTGAACCCGTGGGAGTGATTGACCTTGAGCGGCAAGATGCACCAATTCAGCGGGTCCACCATTGAGGAAGCGCTCCAGCAGGCCACGGCCGAGCTGGGGCGTGACATCACGGTGGTTCGCGCCCGTCGGGTCACCTCGAAGCGGACGTTGGGCTTCGGTTCCAAGGTGCGCTACGAGGTCGACGTGATGGTGGGCGCCCAGTCCGCCGCCACCGCGGAGTCCGCCGGGCCGACCGGAGAGTTCGACGGGGTGCTCGCCACCCTGATCGACAACATCGAGCGGCTCGAGGCCGACCGTGCCGGTCGCCCGGCGGACGACGCCTCGCCGCGCCGAGCGGACCTCGGCGGCGCTTCGGTGGCGCGCTCGCCGTTCGGGTTCGGCGACGCCGACCTGGCGGACTCGCCGATCGGGTACGGACCCGGCCGGCGCCGTCAGGCCGAGCCGCGGGCGGAGACCAGGGCCCCAGCGTCGTCGGCGCTCGATCTGCGGGCGTTGCGGGGCGAGGTCGACGACGACGTCCTCGCCTCGTTGGTGGACCGGCCGGCTCGGCCGGTTCGACCCGCCGCCGCAGGCTCCGACGCGGGTACCAACGGCACGCCCGAGCGAGCCCGTCTGGCCCGCGCCGCGACGCCCGAGCGCGCCGACACGGATGCGCCGAACCGTGCGGTACGGCCGGCGGCCACCCCCGACGACAGCGTCCCGCTGGCCGGCGACCCCCTGGCCCGAGCGGCGCGGCGCGCCGCCGAGCGGGCCGCGCAGTCCAAGGCGTTCGGGCTCGAACCGCGGCGCGCCGAGCCCCGCCCCACCGATGCCGAGCAGGCGCTGGCGCAGCGGTTCGCCGCTGAACGGGAACATGTTGAGGCGCTCGCCGCCGATCGGGCCGAGCAGGAGCGACTCGCCGTCCAGCGCCGTGAGGCCGAGCGGGTCGAAGGTGAACGGCTGGCCGAGCAGCGCCGGATGGACGCCGCCCGGGCCGAGGCCGAGCGCTGCGAAGCCGAGCGGCAGGCCGCCGAACGGCTCGCCGCCGAGGAGACGGAACGCGAGCGCCGCGAGGCCGCTCGCGTCGCGGCCGAGGCCGAGCAGGCCCGCCTGTTCGCCGAGCGGGCGGAGGCCGAGCGGATCGAGGGCGAGCGCCTGGAGGCGGAGCGTGCCGAGGCGGAGCGGATCGCCGCCGAGGCCGAGGCCGCCCGGCTGGAGGCCGAGCGGATCGAGGAGGAACGGCTCGCCGCCGAGCGGCTCGCGGCCGAGGCCGCGGCCGCCCGCCTGGAGGCCGAACGGATCGAGGCCGAGCGCCAGGAACAGCAGCGAATCGCCCGGGAGTTGGCCGAGGCCGAGCAACGCGAGCGGGAACGCCTCGAACGGGAACGGCGCGAAGCCGCCGAGCGGGCCTTGGCCGAGCGCCTCGAGGCGGAGCGCCTCGAGGTCGAGCGGTTGCGGGCCGAGCAGGTGGCCGCCGAGCGTCGGGAGCTCGAACGTCTCGAGGCGGAGCGCCTGCGCGAGCTGCGCCGCGCCGCCGAGGACCGGGCCCGCCGCGAGCTCGAGCGGGAGCAGGAGGCGGCGCGCCAGGTCGAGGCGGCCCGCGTCGCGGAGGAGGAACGCCTGCGGCTCGAGGCCGAGCAGGCGGAGCTCGAGCGGGAACGCCTGCGCCGTGAGGCGGCGGCGGCGGAGGAGGAGGAGGCCGACCGGCTGCGCTTCGAAGCGGAGGAACGGGAGCGCCGCCGCGCCACCGAGGAGGCCGACCGTGCCGCCCGGGAAGCGGAACGGGCCCGGCAGGCCGCGCTCGTCGCCCTCGAGACCGAGCGCCTCGCCGCCACCGAGCAGCTGGAGCTGGAACGCGCTGCCGCCGAGGCCTACCTCGCCGGCCGACGGGACTGGACCGCCTCCCAGCCCATCGGCTGGTCGACGGTGGCCCCGGCGGAGAGCACCGTGGTCGATGCCGAATGGGTCGACATCGACGATCCTGATCGCAACGCCTGGTTGGACGGCGCGGCGCGGCGCGACGCCGGTCCGGGGCGGGAGGTCGACGCCCCGTCGGCACCTGGCGACGCCGAGGAGCCGGCCGCGACCCGGTCGGGACCGGCCGGCGGGGAGGGCACCTCGATCGCCGGTGCCCGCCGGGCCCGTCGTCGCCTGCGCGAGCTGCAACGTCAGCTCCACGCGCAGGACGCCACGGGGTCGAGCGTGACCGACATGTCGGGCGTGACGGACGCGACGGATGTGTCGGGCTTGTCGGGCCTGGACGTGACGGACGTGACCGACCTGACGGACGTGACCGAGCCGACCGATCGGACCGTACCGTCGGGTACGTCCAGGCGGGGCGCATCGGTGAGGCCCGGCGGTGGCACGTCGACCAGCGTCGAGCTGGTGGTGCCGTACCACACCCCTCAGCATGCACCGGCCAAGCGAAGCGCCGGCCTGCTGGTGCCGACCGGTGCCGCTCGCCCGGCTCGCCACGTGGCCACCGAGACGGTGACCGCCCCGGCGGTGGCCGAGGGTGCCGCGCTCGATCTGGCCGACGGGCCGACCCTCGACCTGACCCTCGGCGGTGAGCCGCAGTGGTCGATCGAGAGCCTGGCCACGCTCGGGCTGCCGTCCGTGGCGGTGGAGGCGCTCGGCGGGCTGGAGCTCGAGTCCGACGCGGATTGGATGTCGGCCATGGAGCTGTTCATCCGCGAGCACGTGCCGGCCCCGGTCAGTCGCCCGAGCGAGACGCCCGGCGTGTTCCTCTCCGGCAGCGGCCCCGAGTCCGCCGCCGCCATCGTGCAGGCCGGCCTGCTCGGGTTCCGGCCGGGCTACATCTTCGTGGAGGGCCAGCTCCGCTTGGCCAGCTCGATCGAGCTGATGCTCGCCATCCGGTCATGCCTGCCCCGCTGAGGAACCCCACCCTCGCCCTCGTCGGGCTCGGCGTGGTGGCGCTGCTGTGCATCCAACTGCTGCGCCACGCCATCACGCTCGAGACCGCTGCATGGCGCGCCCTGCTGACGGTCGCCGTGCTGGCCGCCGTCGACCGAATCGCCCTACCCATCGGCCGGGCCATGCTGAGCGCATCGGGTGCGAAGCCGCGCGTGGACGCCGCCGACAACGACGACCAGAGGCGGGTGCCCTGACGTGACGCGGATCCAGACCATCGAGACCGACAGCCCCCGGATCGTCCGACTCGGTGAGGGGGGCTTCGGCACCACCTATCGCCTCTCGGCCGGCCCGAACCGTCCGGTCGTCGTGCTCAAGCTCATGCCGCACGGTGGTCTGCGAGCTCGACTCTCGGCCCGGCTCGAGCGCGAGCTGGGCACGATCGCCGCGCTGTCCCATCACGACGACATGGTCACCATCGCCGGGTGGGGTCGGCGCGATGACCGCTGGTACGTGGCGTTCGAGGAGGCCGCCGGTGGGTCGTTGGCCCGTCTGGTGGCGTCGGGCGCCACGCTCGAGTGGCGCAGCGTCGTGCGACTCGGCGTGCGGCTGGCCAAGGTGCTCGAGCTCGCCCACCAGCTCGGGGTGCTGCACCGCGACGTGAAGCCGGCCAACATCCTGCTCTCCGCCGATGGTCGGCCGATGCTCAGCGATCTGGGGCTGGGCACGCTCGCCTGTAGCTTCAGCCTCGGTACCGCTGCTGCGGCGGACAGCCTGGCGGTGGCCGCCCCCGAGGCGTCGCGCACCACCCGCCTCACCCCCCAGGCCGATGTGTACGCGCTCGCTGCCACGTTGCGGCTGTTGCTCGGTGGCCGCGGCCGCAGCCGGGCGGATGCGCCCGATGCGCTGTTCGGCCTGCTCGACGAGGCGACCGCCCGCCGGCCTCAGGACCGGCATCCCTCGATGGCGTCGCTGCGGGCCGACCTCGAGCTGCTCGACGATCGGCGACGGCGTCCGCTGAGGATCGTGCTGCCCGCCGGTGGTGCTTCGGCGTTGCGGGCGGCCGGCTGACGGTCGGTGATGGCCTCCCCCGGATGGTCCGCCAGAACCGTTCGTAGGGCCGAAGTCGGGGCGTCCGGACGCCTCGGCGAGTGCCTGGCATGCGGTGCAGTCCGCGCTCGAGGTGTATGGCAGGCCGCTGGTCGATGACCCGGCTCGAACGGCCGGCGTGTCGATGATCGTGGTGGATGAGACCGGGTTCTTGAAGGCCGATCAGCGCGCATCGACGCGGTTCGTGTCCGCGGTGGTCGACATCGCCCGACCGAGGGTTCGCGATCTGTTCGAAGGACGCCACGCCCCGCAACTCGACCAGTGGCTTGCCGATCAGCCGGCCACCTGGAAGGCCGGGATCGAGGTCACGGTGTGCGATCTGCACGAACCGTTCCGGCGGGCGCTGCGCTAGCACTTCGGTGACGCGGTCACCGTCGCTCGCCGCGCCCAGAACGAGACGCTCGGCCACCGTGGCAGAACGGCCGATCCGCTGTATCGGGCCCGCAACTTCGACAACTGCCGGTTGCGCGTCCTGCTCTACACCTGCGGCTGCAACTGGCACCTCCTCGGCCACTGACCCCGCCCGATGGCGAAGAGCCGGTTATCGCTCGCACCGTCTACCCAGGGCGAGGCCTACCCGGCTCGCGCTGCTCACGAAATGCCGGGCTCGGGTTGTGCAGGGTGCCGTCGGGTTGTCGGAAGACGGG
>JADLEF010000280.1 GCA_020846295.1 Acidimicrobiales bacterium | reverse complement strand
TGTGACGGGCTCAAGAAAGGTGGCCATGGCGTTCCGGGAGGTTCGTGTGTTCGAGGTTCGAGAAGTGCTCCGCCTGTGGGTCGGGGGCGAAGGGTTACGCAGTATCGAGCGGCTGTCGCAGGTGGACCGCAAGACGGTCCGTCGCTACGTGACTGTCGCTGAAGGGCTCGGTCTGGTCCGCGAGGGCAGCGTCGGCCAGTTGAGCGACGAGTTCATCGGGCTGGTCGTGGAGGCGGTGCGCCCGCATCGCAGCGACGGTCACGGCGCACCGTGGCGGCTGCTGGTCGACCGTCACGACGACATCAAGGGGTGGGTCGCTGACGAGTTGACCGGCGTGAAGATCCACGAGTTGCTCGAACGACGCAGCGTTGTCGTGCCGTTGCGCACGGTGCAGCGCTACGTCCGCGAGGAGTGCGGCCGCAGCCGTGGCCGGGGCCCGACGGTGCGGGTCGCCGACGGTGAGCCGGGTGACGAGTTGCAGGTCGATTTCGGTCGCATGGGGTTCCTCGTTGACGGCGACCGGCGCCGGGTGGTGTGGGCGTTGATCTTCACCGCCTGCTACTCGCGGCACTGCTTCGTGTGGCTGAGCTACCGCCAGAGCCTCGACGATGTGATCGACGGGTTCGAGGCGGCCTGGGCGTTCTTCGGCGGCGTCTTTCGCACTGTCATTCCGGACAACTTGAAAGCGATCGTCGATCAGGCCGACCGGCTCGAGCCACGGCTGAACCAGGCGTTCGTCGAGTACGCCCAAGCCCGCGGCTTCGCCGTCGACCCGGCCCGGGTCCGTCGCCCGCAGGACAAACCCCGAGTCGAACGCACCGTGCAGTTCGTGCGCAACTCGATGTGGGCCGGCGAGACCTTCGTTGATCTCGCCGACGCGCAGCGCCGAGCCGAGCAGTGGTGCCGTGAGCGGGCCGGGCAGCGAATCCACGGAACCACCCAGTGCCGCCCCGCCGAACTGTTCGGTCTCGAGGAGCAGCCCCGCCTGTTGCCCGCACCCGCCAGCCATTACGACGTGCCGATCTACGCCACGGCGAAGGTCCACCGCGACCACCACATCGAAGTCGCCAAAGCGCTCTACTCGGTGCCGGGCAACTTGATCGGCCAACGGGTCGACGTGCGCGCCGACCGGCAGTTGGTGCGCATCTACGCCCGCGGTCAGCTGGTCAAGACCCACCCCCGCCAGCCGCCCGGGCGCCGCTCAACCGACCCGGCCGACCTGCCCGACGGCACCGCCGTGTACGCGCTACGCGACATCGACCACCTCAAACGACTCGCTGCCGGCCACGGCCCAGCGATCGGCACCTACGCCGCCGCGTTGTTGGACATCGCGTTGCCGTGGACGAAGATGCGCCAGGTCTACGCCCTGTTGGGTCTCGTCAAGAAATGGGGCGCGGAGCGGGTCGAAGCCGCCTGCGCCAAGGCGCTGCAGGCCGAAGCGATCAACGTCGGGCTGATCGGACGGATGCTCGAGCGCGGCACCGAGAACACCACGATCCCCCCGACACTGCCCGGCACCGTCGTCCCCGCACGCTTCGCTCGCGACCCCGCCCACTTCGCTGTCGGTGCGGCAGGTGCACAGTGAACGCGCCGACCGTCACGCCCGAGCTCAAAGCGCTGCTGCGCAAGGTCAAGCTCGGCCGCTGCTTGGACACCCTGCCCGAACGCCTCGCCCTCGCCGCCACCGGCGGGCTCGGTCACGCCGAGTTCTTGGAGCTCGTCCTGGCCGACGAGGTCTCCCGTCGCGAGTCGAGCTCCGCCGCGCTGCGCGCTCGCACCGCCGGACTCGACGCCACGATGACGCTGGACCGTTGGGACGACACCGCGAAGATCACCTACGACCGAGCCACCTGGAACGAGCTGTGGTCACTGCGCTTCGTCGAGTCCGGCCACAACGCCGTGATCATGGGCCCCGTCGGTGTCGGCAAAACCTTCGTCGCCACCGCGCTCGGTCACGCCGCCATCCGCCGCCGCTTCAGCGTCCACTTCGAACGCTGCGACCGGCTCCTCACACGACTCCGTGCCAGCCGGCTCGACAACAGCCACGACAACGAGATGCGCAAACTGCTGCGCGTCGACCTGCTCGTCGTCGACGACTTCGCGCTACAGGCCCTCGACGCCCTCGACACCGCCGACATCTACGAACTCATCGTCGAACGACACCGGGCCGCGGCCACCATCGTCACGTCCAATCGCGAGCCCGTCGAATGGCTCGCACAGATGGCCGACGCCCTGCTCGCCCAATCCGCCATCGACCGGCTCCAATCGGCCGCCCACGAACTCGTGCTCGACGGCGAGTCCTACCGCCAACGCCAACGACCCACCATCACCACCACCAACGCGCTTGACCAACCCACCCCACCGCCGCGAACATCACGACGCCGACGCTGACCCCCACGAAGTGGTCCCATCAAGCTGGCGGGCGACATCCAGGCCCCACCGCGGCGCAACGAGACACATCCACGAGTGCGCGGTGTCGGGGAGGTCACCAACGGTTGGATTGTCACGTTGTCGTCGGCGCGCCCCGAGAGACGGCGTCCAGCGCCTTGCCCGCGTTCGCATGCGATGAGCGCGCGTCCGACGCCGTTGGCGACGACCGACATGGGTCGCGCTCCTCCCTCCTCTCGCTCGGCGTAGATGGGGGATCAGGGAGGGTGGACTTTCGCACTGAGGACGGTGGTCAGGCTGCGTAGGCCAGGGCATCGAGCATGGTGTCGGTGATTTTGGTGTTCTCCGTCGATGGGGATGACAGTGCTGTAATTCGGTGTGACCATTGCAGGCGGCGGAGCGCGGCGAGGGCGTCGAGGAAGCTGGGGGTGGTTTTGTGGTGGTACCAGGGTCTGGTCGGCCAGGTGCCGCCGGTGGGGTGGGTGTCGAGGTACCAGCACCAGATGAGGCCGTGCAGCCACAACGAGAGCGCGGCGGCGCGTTCGGGTCCTTTGCGTTTCCAACATTGCGGGTCCTGGCCGCCGAGGTCTTGTTTGGTGTCGCGGAAGGTGACCTCGATCGACCAGCGCCCGGTGTAGCGCGAAGCGACGTCGCCGCCGGTGGCGGCAAGGTCGGTGGTGACGAAGAAGTCGTCGGGTTGCACGCCGTCGGGGTCGCGGACGATGACGAGGCGAACCACGTCGTGCTTGTTGACTCTGTACCACAGCACGTCGCGGACGTGGACGAGGCGTTCGACGTGTCGGCCGCGCACGTCGATGGTGGTGCGCGTCCAGTCCCGGCGCCGGGCCTGGGCGGCGATCTGTGGTGGGGTGGGCAGCCGGTCACCTTTGGTGCGGGGCCGGCCCCTGCGCCCGGTGGGCGGCGGGGCCGGTTCGTACACGGCGGCGTCGCGGCGCATCCGAGAGGTGACGTGGCAACGGGGCAGCGCGGCGCCGGCGAGGGAGGCGTAGGCGCCGTCGCAGCAGAGATGGAAGCGGCGTTCGGGCAGCCAGGCGGCGAGCTCGCGGATCATTTCGGCGGCGTGCTCCACGGTGGTGGTTGGGTCCTTCTTGCGGTGCAGCCGGACGTTGACCGGCACGCCGAGCGGGCAGCCTCCCCACGGCGGCGTGACCCGCAAGGTGATCACGACCAGGTTGAGGCCCAAGGCGTACACGACCCGGCGGCCGCTGGAGCGCACGGCGTCACGGAACACGCCGGCTCCGTCGACGCGGCGGCCGGACTTGTGAAACAGCGTGTCGTCGCAGTCCACGCTGACTACGCCGGCGGGGGCGAAGCGGGCGACGGCGTGGGTGGCCAGCACCCGCCACAGCGACGCCATGGCCCACGCACCGTCGCGCACGAAGCGGTGATAGGCGTCGTGGGCGCGACGCCCGGTCGGGTCGGCGACTGCGATGATCCCGGTGATCGTGCGCCGACCGGGAGCGAGCACCCAGCCAGTGACCAGGTCACCGAAGATGGCGAAGCTGCGCCGGTGGAACACCGACGCGCAGCACTGCACGAGGACCGCCCACGCGGCCAGCGGGTCCATCGGTCCGCTACCGCTCGGGGTGGCCGACGCGAGCGCGCAACGCTTCGATCCCGGCGAGCGCCTCGTCCTCGAGGCGTTGGCGGGCCGTCGCATAGCGCTCCAACGCGGCGTGCACGGCGGGCAGGTCCTCGGCTCGCAAGGTCACGGTGCGGGTGCGGCCCTGGAACGAATACGACAACGCTGGCGTCTCGTGGGGGGCGCCGTCGGCGCACCGGCACGTCGGCTTGCCGCAACGGCGGCGCAGCGTGATCAGCGATCCTCGAACCAGCCCGGGCACACGTCGATCAGTCAACGACGACATCCTACGAACCCTCCGATCTGTCCGCTACATAACAGACAGACAGAGCTTCACCCATCACGCCCCTCAACCCATGGCAATCAAGACCGCCCGAGCCTGGCTACCTCCCCCGCCGATCACGAGCCCAGCACGAAGTGCGAAACTCCACGGAGGGTGATGAAAGAAGTAGCGCCGCCGCATCTGGGCGGGCGTGAGCCCCGGCGCGAACTCGAGTTCCTGGTCCGCGCCCACGTCTCTTGCAAGTCCAGGGTCAGCAGTCCACCGAGGTTTCCGAGCGCTTGAAGCGAGACGGTCGTCTCGCGACCGGCCGCGTGATGGGGATCGCCGTTCCACGGAGTTGTAGGCGGCTCGACAAGGGGCGACCCTCCCCAGGCGTTGAGGGTAAAGAAGTGCTGGAGGTCCGGCCGCTTCGTGTTCTCGTTCGCCAACCCGTAGCTGTGAGCGATCGCGTTGCGGAGGGCGTAGAGCGCTGCGGCGTCGACCGGATCGACGCCATGCTGCTGAAGGATCGCCTCGAAACTCGATTGGCCAGCGTGTGCTCGATTCGTCCATCGAAGGCACTTGCCGACCTGGTCGATGAGTGACAGGTAACCCATCGCCCCGAGCCAGCTTCCAAGTCGGTCGGCATCGACCACGTTGCCGTCGTCGTCGCGACCGGTTGCGCCGTGTGATTCGCTCAGCAACGCCTCGAACGCTGACCGACACTTGATCTCGGCTGCTGTCACTCCTCGGCGTCGATCAACGCGCCGCCGTCCGGATCGA
>JADLEF010000279.1 GCA_020846295.1 Acidimicrobiales bacterium | reverse complement strand
GCCCCGGAATCGGTAGACCGACTGGTCGCTGTCACCCACCACGAAGACGTTGCGGTGCTCTGACCCGAGCAGGAGGACCAGCTCGTTCTGCACCCGGTTGGTGTCCTGGTACTCGTCGACGAGGACGTGGCGGAAGCGGTGCTGGTAGTGGCGCAGCACCTCGGGGTGTTCACGCAGCAACCGGACCGTGACCGACAGCAGGTCGTCGAAGTCCATGGCCCCGGCCTGGTGCAGGCGGGCCTGGTACTCCTTGTAGACCTCGCCGATGCGCTTCTCGAAGGGACCCTGGGCCCGCTCGCGGTAGTCGTCGATGCCGACGCCGTCGTTCTTGGCCGCGCTGATCGCCGCGTGGACCGAGCGGGCGGGGAACTTCTTCGAGTCGAGGTTGAGATCGCGCAGCACGTACCCGCACAGGCGCACGGCGTCCGCCTGGTCGTAGATGGAGAAGCTCGACGGGTAGCCGAGGACCTTCACGTCGCGGCGGAGGATGCGCACGCAGGCGGCGTGGAACGTGGAGACCCACATCTTCTCGGCCACCGGGCCGATGAGCTGCCCGACGCGGTGCTTCATCTCCCCCGCCGCCTTGTTGGTGAAGGTGATGGCGAGGATCTCGAAGGGGGAGATGCCCTGTTCGATGAGGAACGCGATGCGGTGGGTGAGCACCCGGGTCTTGCCCGAGCCGGCGCCGGCGATGACCAGCAGGGGACCACCGGTGTGGGTGACCGCCTCGCGCTGGGCCGGGTTCAGCCCCTCGAGGAGCGCTTCGGTGTCGAGTCGATGGGCCACCGCCAGAGCCTACCGGTGGGGTAGGACACCATCCGGCGACCGTCTAGCCGGCCACCACGAGGTTGGCGTCGACCGCCCACAGGCTGCCGTCGACGTTGATCGCGATCGCCCGGATCGAGTGCTGGCCCGGAGCCAGCGCGAGCCCGGCCAGCTCGACCCGGAACGGAGCGGCGTGGTCCTCGCCGACCTGCACCGCGTCGATGAAGAAGTTCACGTGGTGGATCGGGGTGGTGCTCGACGGTGCCACCTGCAGCGACACCGAGGCGTCGGCGGCGACTGCACGGCGGTGCAGCGGCGCGCCGTCCGGGCCGACCAGCGCCCCCGCCGGGCTCCAGGCCCCGCCCGGGCCGTTGTCGATCACCAGGTTGGCGGTGGCGAGCTCGCGCCGACCGTCGGGCCAGGTGATGGCGGCCACCAGCCGGTGCCGGCCGTTCGACCAGCGGGTGGTGTCCACCGGGAAGGACTGCTCGAGGAACCCGCCGGCGAGATCCAGCGTGGGCCACACCTCGACGTTCATCAGCGTGTCGTCGATGTAGAACTCCACCCGCCGGGGCACCGGATCGGGCATGAGCGGCGACAGCCAGATGAACGGCCCGCCCGACAGCACCTGCTCGCCGAGCGGGGCGGCGTCGCGGCGGTCCGAGGTGCTCGACACCATGAACGACAGCTCGCTCGACTGGGCGGCGGGAGCGAACGGCGGCGGGGTGCCGAGCGAGATCATGCCGTGCCCGTAGATCGGGTCCACCCCGGGATCGCCGGGATCGGACGCCTCCTCGGTGCGCCCGAGCAGCGTGTCGACCAGCTGCGAGCCCCGGGCGGCCGGGTCCGCCTGCTTGAGCAGGGCCAGCGCCCCGCTCACGTGGGGGGCGGCCGCCGAGGTGCCGCCGTAGCCGCCCTGGCAGTCGGCGGTGGGGTCGAACAGGCCGCTGACCGCCACGCCGGGGGCGACCAGGCTGACGCCGGCCCGGCCGTCCGCGGTCGGGCCCTGCGAGCTGACCGGCTGCACGGTCCCGCTGTCGCTGCACGCCGCCCCGACGGCGACGATGCCGTCGACCGCGGCCGGCTCGACCAGGCTGGCGGTGGCGACGGGGTGCTCCCACGACGCCGCCTCGGTGAAGAACAGGTCGAGCTGGGGCGAGCCGGTGCCGCGCAGGCGCTTGATCGACACGTAGAAGGTGACCGCCTCGGTGCGCCGGTTGGTGAAGGCCACGCCGGTGGTCGGGGTGCTCCGTTCGGGCTGCGCGGCATCCACGCAGTTGAGGGTCCCGCCGTCGGTGATGGTGAAGCAGAGGCGGAACACGTCGCTCGGCGCTGCGGCGCTCCACTGGTTCCAGCGGAGGAACACTTCGACGTCGCTGCCCGCCGGCACCACGAAGCGTCCGTACTCGTCACCGGCTCCCGCTGCGCTGTGGAACTCGGTGAGCCCGTCGGCATCCGCATCGACGAAGGGGCCGCGGTAGTGCAGCGGGGCCTCGTTGCCGGCGGAGTTGACCCACACCAGGCCACCGGCGAGGGCGCGGCGCACGCTGTCGTCGGGGCTGCCCGGCCCGCCCGACCCGTCGCCGGGGCCCGTGTTGTAGAAGCCGAGCGCCATGTTCACGATGTCGATGTCGCCCCGGTCGAGCAGCGCCGTCGTCGCCGCGGCGAGGTCCATCGCATCGTCGATGCAGACGCGCACCAGCCGGGCGCCGGGGGCGACGCCGTGGATGACCGAGGCGGTGGCGGTGCCGTGGGGCCGGCCGCCGAAGCCGAGATCGCAGTAGTCGAGGTCGTCGCCGTTGGCCACCGCAGGCACCTGGCCCGCGGCCTGGGCGCGGTCCCACTGGGCGAAGCCGGTGTCGACCACCGCCACCGTGGTGCCGCTGCCGCCGTACCCGGCCTGCTGCCAGGTGGACACGCCGCTGGTGCCGAGGGAGTCCCGGGCGACGGAGGCCGCGGCACCAGTCCCGGCCTGCTCGCCGAGCCCGGCGCGCTCGCCGGTCCCGGCCACGGTCTCGAAGGCTCGCGGGACCGGCGTCACCGAGGCGACGGCCGGGGACAGCTCGAGCGTGTCGATGGCCGAGGCCGGCGCGGTGACGTCGAGGATGCCGTCGACCTCGCGGTGCGATGCGCCGCCGAGGTCGTCCACCAGCTCCATGACGGCACCGGTCTGGCCTGCGACCGGCAGGACCGCGACGTGCTCACCGGCGACGTCGCCAACGCCGACCGGGGCGACCGTCACCCCTTCGTAACCGAACCACTCGGCGCGCGAACTGTCATGTCGCGCGCCGTCGTCCACGGACGGCAAGGCGGCTGCCGTTCCGAATGCTCCCACTACCGATGTCGCTGCCGTCAGCGCTACGAACAACCTGCGTCGCATGGAGTTCCCGCTCTCCTGGCCCGACGCGGCCCACCCGCGTCGTTCACCGCCTTCCCAGGAGCTATCGGCAACCTTGCGCGCTCACTTCACGTGAACTTCTTCCAGGTTGTTTGCGATTCGTTGAAGGGAACGTGCACAAACAGCGCTCACGCCATCACGCAGTGGGCAGATCTACTCCCACTCGATCGTGCCTGGCGGCTTCGATGTCACGTCGTACGCAACACGGTTGACACCTCGCACCTCACCGATGATCCGGCTCGCCATGCGCTCTAAGAGGTCATACGGCAACCGAGCGAAGTCAGCGGT
>JADLEF010000278.1 GCA_020846295.1 Acidimicrobiales bacterium | reverse complement strand
TCGGCCAGGCCGGGCGCCGGCGACTCCTCGAGCACCTTCTGGTGGCGGCGTTGCAGCGAGCAGTCGCGGGTGGGAAAGGTGACGACCCGGCCCCGGCCGTCGCCGAGGACCTGCACCTCCACGTGGCGGGCGCGGGCCACGAACCGTTCGAGGAACAGGGCGCCGTCGCCGAAGTTGGCGGTCGCCAACCGCCGTACCGCGTCGTATGCGGTGTCGAGCCCGGCCTCGTCGTGGCAGACGCGCATGCCGATGCCACCGCCGCCCGAGGACGCCTTGAGCATCACCGGGTAGCCCACCGCGGCCGCCGCGGCGCGTGCCGCGGGGAGGTCCTCCAGCAGGCCGCTGCCCGCCGCCAGCCGGACCCCGGCCGCTTCGGCCAGCACCCGCGCCGTGTGCTTCTGGCCGAAGTCGCGCAGGTGGCGCGGCGCGGGTCCGATGAACGTGATGCCGGCCGCGTCGCACGCCTCGGCGAAGTCGGCCCGCTCCGAGAGCAGCCCGTAGCCGGGGTGCACCGCCCGGGCGCCGCTGCGTCGGGCCGCCTCGAGGATCGCCTCGACCCGCAGGTAGCTGGCGGCGGGGGCGGCGTCACCGATGGCGATCGCCTCGTCGGCCTCGAGCACGTGGGCGGCGGTGCGGTCCGCGCTCGAGTGCACGGCGACCGAGCGGATGCCGAGGCGGCGGAGGGTGCGGATGATGCGCACCGCGATCTCGCCGCGGTTGGCGACGAGGACGGTGTCGAAGCCGATGTCGCCCACGGTCAGGGTTGCACGACGATCATGCGGACCGGGGTCGGGTCGAAGCCGTTGCACGGGTTGTTGATCTGCGGGCAGTTGGACACGACGACCAGCACGTCGGCCTCCGCCCGCAGGTCGACCCACAGGCCGGGGGCGGAGATCCCGTCCACGATGCCGAGCGTGCCGTCCGCCTCCACCGGGACGTTCATGAACCAGTTGATGTTCGACTGGATGTCGCGCTTGCCCATGCCGTGGCGGAGGTGCTCGAACACGAAGTTCTCCACGCAGGCGTGCTGGCCGGTGGTGTGGTGGCCGTAGCGCAGGGTGTTGGACTCCTTGGAGCAGGCGCCGCCGATCGTGTCGTGGCGGGCGACGGGGGAGCCGAGCACCGTCATCATCGGCGTCCGCTCGGTCGACAGCAGGGTGGTGCCGACGACGAGGAACACGTTGCCCTGCGCGGCCATGGTGTCCGCCGCGCTGTAGCGCTCGGTGGTGTCGTGCGCCAGGTAGAGGACGCAGTCCACCGCCTGGTTGCCCTCGACGTCCACGATGCGCAGGATCTGCCCGGCCTCGATGACCTTCGACCACGGGGCGCGGGCCGGGACCCACTCGTCGGCCACGACCGTACCGGCCGGTAGGTCAGCGGGGAGGGGGAGCTCGACGACGCTCATGCTGGCACCGTCGCGCCGGGCAGCCCGGCCAGCCAGGCCTGGGTGTTGCGGTAGGCCCGCTCCCGTTCCGGGGTGGAGGACCACTGCGGCGTCCCTTCCTCGGTCGGCGTCGAGCGCCAGGCGGTGATGCGCAGCGGGCCGACGGTGTAGTCGGGTCGCGGGTCGAGGACGTGGGCGGTGTTGGCGACGGTGACGATGGTGTCCAGCTCGAGCACCAGCTCGACGTGGGCGCCCGCCGCGGTGGGCGCGCCCTGCCACACCATGGCGCCGTCCTCGGCGACGCGCACGCCCTTGAACAGGCACACGCAGGGTGCGATGTCCCGACGGGAGAGCCCGAACTTGGCCAGCGACACCCCGAAGCGGTCCCGGGCGTTGGGGTGGGGGCCCTCGACCTCACCGCTGCCGTAGCGGGCGGCGTTGGCCGCCCGGCAGGACCCGCCGCTGAACGCGTCGTGGAGACCGGAGCTGTCCTCCGCCACGGTGGCCATGGCCCGGCCGAGATCGGACAGCAGCACCGAGCCGGTGCCGAGGTAGGCCTGCCACTGGACCTTGACCGTGTCCGCCACGTTCAACCGTTCGGTCGGCAGGCAGTGGTTGTGCAGCAGCAGGTTGGCGCACGCGTCCCCGGTGACATCGGTGAGGCGCAGGCGCGTCCCCCTGGCCAGTGCCTTGGCGCTGTACCCGCCGCCGTCGACGGTCTCGTCCCAGACCACCGCGGCGGGTTGGACCCCTTCGGGCAGCGCCTCGGCCGACCACGGGGGGATGGTCGGCATGGCCTCGACACGGGTGCCGCTCTGGGCCCGGGCGTGATCCCGGGCCGCGAACGTGGTGGCGGTGGAGCTCAGCGAGGGCCTCCCTGTCCTGGCGCAACGGTGCGTGCGCAGCCGCTCAACGGTGGTCGCAGCGTAGGGAGGGACGGTTTCTTTCGAATGTCATTCGAAATAACCGGGGATTGCGGGTGGCTGGCCGCTTTCTTGCATCATCGGCGCCGCCAGGGCCGGAGGCGGCCGGTAGTCTCGGGTCCCGTGCCGGCGCCGTCGACCACCGCAGCGAGCTCGCTGGCGGCCCCGCTCGCCGCCCTGGCCCCCTTGCGGGACCTCGGGCACTGGGCCAGGGGAGACGGGCTGGAGATCGTGCTGCTCGTGTCCGGAGCCGTGCTGCTGGTCCGCGCCGTCAAGTGGATGCTCAACCGCTCGGCCGCCGGCTTCGACGTGCCGAACCCTCGCGATTGGCGGCGGTGGTGGTCGGCTCCGGCCGATGAGGTTGGCACCGCCGGTGCCGAGCGGCCCGAGTTGCGGCGCCGCCAGGCGCTGGCCCAGGCGATGGGCTGGTTGGCCAGCGCGCTGATCTCGGTCATGGTGGGCTCGCTGGTGGCGGTGCGACTCGGCGTGCCGCTGTCCACCGTCGTGCCGCCCGCCACGGTGGCCGGCATCGCGGTGGGCTTCGGCGCTCAGCGCATCGTGGCCGACGTGCTGTCCGGCTTCTTCCTGCTCGCCGAACGGCAGATCACCGTGGGCGACGTGGTGCGCATCTCCGATCCCGGCTCCACGGTGGGCGTCGGCGGCACCGTCGAGGAGGTGACGCTGCGGGTCACCCGGTTGCGCACCCTCAAGGGCGAGGTCGTCTTCATCCCCAACGGGGAGATCCGCCAGGTCACCAACCTCACCGTGGAGTGGGCCCGCCTGGTGATCGACGTGCCGCTGCGCGCCACCGAGGACATCGGCGCCGCCATCGTCTGCCTCCGCCGCATCGGCGACGAGATGGCCGCCACCGAACCGTGGAGCGAGCTGTTCCTCGACACGCCCGAGGTCCTCGGGGTGGAGGCGCTCGACGTCGGCGTCGTCCGGGTGCGCGTCGTCGCCCGCGTGCGGGCCAGTGACCAGTGGGAGGCGGCCCGCGAGCTGCGCCTGCGCATCACCGCTGGGCTGGCCAGCTCCGGCATCGTGCCGGTCATGCCGGTCATGGTGCCCGGGCAGGCCGAATGAGCCGGTTGCGGGTGCCGCCGTTGCGGCCGTCGACGTGGGTCGCCATCGGCGTGTTCCTCACCGCCGCGGTCACCTACAGCCTGGTGCGACCGGAGGACGATCCGGCCATCGGGGGCGGGTCGGCGGTGCGGCCCGTGCCCGTGGTCGTGGTCACCGAGCCACCGTCCACCACCGTCGCCGTCGATCCGCCCGCGGCGAGCACCACCGAGGTGGTCCCCAGCAGCAGCGGGTCGGCGCCGCCCCCCACCGAGGCGCCGACCACCACGACAGCCGACGACGCGACCTCCACCAGCACGACGGTGCCGAGCGGTTCCACCACCACCTCCACCACCTCCAGCACCGCGACGACCACGACACGGCCGTCCGCCTCGTCGAGCACGTCCAGCTCCACCACCGGCACCTCGAACCCCTCGACGACGGTGGACGCAGCCGCGCCCACGTCGTCGAGCACCACCGCCGGCTGACCTCAGAGGTTGCGGCGCAGCAGGGAGTGGACCCGCTCCCAGTGCAGCTCCGAGGCGGCCCGGTCGTAGCGCTCGGTGCCGGGCGGGGCGTAGCCGTGCACGGCGTCGGTGAGGAAGTCCATCGTGTAGGTCACGCCGGCATCCTTGAGAGCCAGCTCCATCACCGGCATCGTCTCCACCGGTGCGGTGGGATCGTTGTCGCACCACCCGAGGTACACCTCGGCCTGCACCGTGCCGAGGCCCAGGTGCGGGGAGTCGTCGGTGTCGCGCACCAGCCAGGCGCCGTGGATGGACGCCACCGCCTTGACCCGCTCGGGCAGCGCTCGGGCCAGGGAGATCACCAGACCGCCGCTCATGCAGAACCCGAACGCTCCGACCGCGCCGGGCCGGGCCGCGGTGTCGCCGTCGGCGAAGGCGAGCAGCGCCCGGGCGTCGTCCACGATGTTGGTCGGGTTCACCGTGCCCATCAGCTCGCGACGGGCGTGCATGTCCTCGTCGCTCAGGCCGAACTGGCGGAACGGCCCGCCCCGGTAGAACAGGTACGGCAGCATCACGTAGTAGCCGGCCGACGCCAGACGCATCGCCATGTCCTGCAGCGCGGGGCGGATGCTGGGCGCATCCATCAGGTACAGCACGACCGGGGAAGGACCGTCGTGGGTCGGGTGGTAGACGAAGGTCTTCATCGCCCCGTCCGCGGTGGGGATGTCCAGCTCCCGTTCGATCATGCGCGCCAGTCTTCCAGCTCGGACCCACTACCGTGCTCGGTTCATGGACGGAGCACGCGGCGTAGGCATCGCAACCATCTCGACCGTCGACGGCAGCGAGCGGCTGCTCGACGTGAAGTTCCTCCACTACGAGCGGGGCGTGACCGGGGCGCAGACGGCCACCGTCACGCTCGACGATGCCGGTTGGGCCGCCCTCGGTGACGCCACCGCCGGGCTCGCCCGGGAGGCATTGATCAGGGTCGACGCCGAGCGCCGGGTCCGCACCGAGGCGGTGGCGGTCACCGTGGCCGACCTGGCCGACCCGCCCGCCGGAGCGGCCGAGGTCTACCTGCGCCTGCACCTGCTCTCCGGCCGTCTCGTCAAGCCCCACGAGCAGAACCTCGACGGTGTGTTCGGCCTGCTCAACAGCGTGGTGTGGACCACTGCGGGGCCATGCGACGCGGTGGCGTTCGACGCCACCCGCTTCCTGCTCGCCGCCGCGGGTCGCTCGGCCCACGTGCTCGGCGTGGACAAGTTCCCCCGCATGGTCGACTACGTGGTGCCCTCCGGCGTGCGCATCGCCGACGCCGACCGGGTGCGTCTCGGCGCGCACCTGGCCGAGGGCACCGTCGTCATGCACGAGGGGTTCTGCAACTTCAACGCCGGCACGCTCGGGCCGTCGATGGTGGAGGGCCGCATCTCGGCCGGCGTCGTCGTCGGGGCCAACTCCGACATCGGTGGCAGCGCCTCGATCATGGGGACGCTGTCCGGCGGCGGCAAAGAGGTCATCTCGGTCGGCGAGCGTTGCCTGCTGGGCGCCAACTCCGGCATCGGGATCTCCCTCGGCGACGACTGCATCGTGGAGGCCGGGCTCTACGTCACCGGCGGCACGTTGGTGCACCTCGCCGAGGGTGAGCGCAGCGTGGTCAAAGGCCGCGAGCTGTCCGGCGTCTCCGGCCTGCTGTTCCGACGCAGCGGCACCACCGGGCTGATCGAGGCGCTGCCCCGCGCCGGCGCCTCCTGGGAAGGCCTCAACCAGGCGCTGCACTGAGCCCGCCGATCGAGGCTCCCGGCCTCAGTCGGCGCTGCGGTCGGTCGCGTCCCCGCCGTGGTGACGGTAGTGGTCGAGCAGCGCGGTGATCTCCAGCACCTGCCGCACCGCGCCGCTGGCGCCCTCGAGGTAGAGCGAGCCGCCCCGTGCCGAGAGCGCCTGACCGCACTCGACCAGCGCGCTGAGCCCGCTCGAATCGAGGAAGGTCACGTTGCGCAGGTCCACCATCACCGCGGTCGCGCCGCTCTCGATGGCGGCGGCGAGCTCGGCTCGTACCCGGGGCGCCGACTCGACGTCGAGCTCGCCCCGCAGCGAGAGCTGCCACAACGCAGGCGCAGGGACAGGGGCAGGCGCGGTCGCGGTGCCGGCGATCGGGCCGGAACCGGTGGTCGGTCCGGCGTTCGCGTTCGAATCGGAGACGAGGTTCACGTTGCGCACGGCGCGGTGCTTACCCGGTCCCTCGCAGGCCAACCCTTTTCCTCTACCGTTTCCCGCATCCTCCAGCCGGGTAGCGGGCGCCGCACCGAACAGGGAGAGTGCATGGCCCCGACCACGACCGCCCCGGTCACACAGGACGGCGACAACCCGGCGGGCGCGGCGCGCCGAGACCCGCACGACGGTCACGGCGGACCGGCTGCCGCGGTGTGGTGCCGCGCCGCCGGCAAGAAGTTCGGCGACGACTGGGTCGTGCGGGGTCTGGACCTGCGGCTCGAACCGGGCACCATCCTCGGGCTGATCGGACCCTCGGGGTGCGGCAAGACGACGACGGTGCGGTTGATCAACGGGGTCTATCGCCCCGACGAGGGCGCGGTGTCGGTCTTCGGCGAGGCGCCGTCGACCATGTCCAACCGCCGCCGGGCGACCCTCGGCTACCTGCCGCAACGGCCCGTCCTGTTCGAGGATCTGTCGCTGTGGGAGAACCTGAACTTCCACGCCTCGCTCAACGGTGTGCGGCTGCGCGGCCGCCGTCGGCGCCTGCGGCACCTGCTCGAGCTGGTCGACCTGCACGACGACGCCGGCAAGCTGGTGCGCCAGAGCTCGGGTGGCATGCAGCGGCGCCTGGCCCTCGCCGCCACGCTGGTGCACCAGCCGCCCCTGCTGCTGCTCGCCGAGCCGACCGCCGGCATCGACCCGATCCTGCGCCAGCGGTTCTGGGACCACTTCCGCGACCTGCGCGACGACGGGCACACCCTCGTCGTCACCACCCAGCACGTCGGTGAGGCGGCCCGCTGCGATGTCGTCGGCCTGCTGGCGGAGGGAAGCCTCGCCGCCCTCGGCTCGCCCGGTGACCTGCGCCGCGCCGCCTACGGCGGCGAGCTGATCGAGGTCGAGACCGACCGCCTCCCCGGCGAGGATGCGCTGAGCGCGCTGTGCGACCTCGACGGGGTGCACCGCGCCGAGCTCGTCTCCGGCCGGCGCATCCGCATCACCGTGGCCGACGCCGGCGCTGCGTTGGCTGCGGTGGTGCAGCACCTGCAAGGATCCGGGCTGCACGCGGTCGACGCCGGCGAGGTCGGCGTCGACTACGACGACGTGTTCATCCGCCTCGTCGAACAGGCCCAACCGTGACCGGCGCCGTGGCCGCCCCCGGCCGGCGGACCGGGGCCCGGCAGCCGGTGTCCCGCTTCGGGCGGCCGCTGATCCAGACGCTCGGCTTCCTGCGCAAGGAGATCGTCGAGGTCGCCCGCCAGCCCCGCCTGCTGATCGTGCTGGTGCTCGCCCCGTTCCTCGTGCTGGCCTTGTTCGCGGTGGGCTACGACCAGCAGCAGGTCGTGCTGAACACCCGCTTCGTCGGCCCGCCGGGCAGCGTCTACGAGGCGTCGCTCGACGAGGCGACCAGCTCGCTCGGTCGCTACCTCACCTCCGCCGGGTACGGCTCGGACCGGGAGGCCGCCCTGGACGAGCTGCGGGCCGGGCGCGTCGATCTGGTCGTGGTCTTCCCCGACGATCCGGCCGGCACCGTGCTCGGCAACGAGCAGGCCGTCGTCGAGGTGCTGCACGACAAGCTCGATCCGATCCAGCAGACCGCCGTCGAGGTCGCCGCGCAGGTGGCGGTGGCGGAGCTCAACGCCACGGTGCTCGAGCGTCTGGTGGGCGAGACGCAAACACGCCTCGCCACCGCGGCGCAGCGCGGCGGCGACCTGGCCGACACCGGGTGGTCCGATGACGTGGCCACCGCGCTGGTGGGCGGCGGCGAAGGGGATCCCGCCGACGAGGCGCGGGTGCGCGACGCGCTCGAGACGGCCCGGGCCGAGGGCCGGACCGTGCTGGAGCTCGAACCGGGGGTGGTCGTGCGACCGTTCCGCAGCGACGCGTCCTCGGTGCTGCCCGAGCCGGTCACCATCACCGACTTCTTCGCTCCCGCCGCGGTGGCGTTGCTCGTGCAGCACCTGGTGCTGACCCTCATCGCCATGAGCCTCGTGGCCGACCGCTCGATCGGGCTGTTCGAGGTGTTCCAGGTCGGGCCGATCGGTGCGGGGCGCATCATCGTGGGCAAGTACCTCGCCCACGTCCTCGTGGGGGCGACGGTGACCGCCGCCCTGCTCGCCGGGGTGGTGGCCGGCCTCGGGGTCCCCGCCGCGGGGGCGTGGTGGTGGCTGGTGGCCGGCATGTTCGGCTTGGTCTCGGCCTCCATCGGGCTGGGCATCGTGGTGGCCATGGCATCGCGCTCGGCCATCCAGGCGGTGCAGTACGCCATGCTGGTGCTGCTCGGCGGGTTGTTCTTCGGCGGCTTCCTGCTCGAGCTCGACGCCTTCCGGTACCCGGTCAAGGCGCTGTCGTGGTTGCTGCCGGTGACCTACGGCGTGCGGTTGCTGCGCGATGTCATGCTGCGCGGCGCAGCGCCCCGGATGACGGATCTGGCCGGCCTGGCCTCGCTCACCGTGCTGTATGGCCTGGCCGGTTGGGTGCTGCTGGCCCGGCGCCTGCGGGTGTCCTGACCGGTGCGCTCCCTCTCGGCCCTGGCCGCACTGGACGCTCGACGTCCTGCCATACGCACCCGTATGGCAGGGCTGCTGCACGGTCTGGCCGTCGGCGGGATGGTCCTCGCCGCGCTGGGCCTCGTCATGGGCTGGATCATCGTGGGCGAGCTCGACCGCAACAGCCGCCGCTCGATCGAGGTCACCGTGGCCTCGCTCGACTCGATCGAACAGACCGTCGCCACCGCGGACACCGTCCTGCGCGGTGCCACCGACACCCTGGCCGCGGTCGGCGTCACCATCGACGGGCTCGATCGCTCCTTCACCAGCACCGCTCGGTTGGGCACCGGTGTGGCCGAGCTGGCCGACACCCTGGCCCCGGCGCTGGAGGAGACCGGCGCCGCGCTGCGTCAGCTGGAGGGTGTCGGCTCCGAGATCGATGCGCTGCTCGCCGCGCTGTCGACCCTGCCCCTCACCCCCGACTACCGGCCCGAGGCCGGCCTGGGACCCACCTTCGGCGCCATCGCCGAGGACCTCGCGCCGCTGCCCGGCTCGTTGCGCACCACCTCGGAGCGCCTCCGCCAGTGGGAGGCGGCCGGCGTGGGCCTGCAGGATGACCTACGGGCACTGGCCGACTCACTGGCCGAGCTCAACGTCCGCCTCGGCGACAGCACCGAGCTGATCGGCCGCTACCGGGCGAACATCGCCGACGCCCGCGCTGCGGCCGAGGCGGCCCGCGGGGACCTACAGGCCAACGCGGTGGTGGTGCGGGGGCTGCTGCTCGTCGGCGCGGTCGCCTTCGCCGCCATGCAGGTGGTGCCGTGGTGGCTGGGCCGGGAGCTGGCGGCGGAGGCCGCCGACCCCCCGCCGGCGGATCCCACCGCGCCGCCCGACCCCGCCCGGGTGGTCTGAGGTCGAGCGGACGCGGTTGCCCCGGCCGGCGTCAGCGGCCGAACACGAAGTTCTCGTCGAAGTGCTCGCGCACGGTGCCGAGGTGGGTGTAGTACTTGGGGAACCCGCCGTTGTAGTTGCCGTCCTGGCGACGGTTGAACTCACCCTCGAAGTTGTAGTAACCGGGGGTGCACTCGGCGTTGCGGTTGGTCTTGCCGCGGTGGTCGATGACCTCCTGCACCCACCACTCCTCGGCCTCCGGGGTGACATCGATGGTGCGGTAGCCGTTGCTGCGCACCTGATCGATGCAGGCGGCGATGTGATCGCCCTGGGCCTGCAAGACGTCGGTCAGGTTGAAGTTGAACGACGCCTGGTACCCGCCCATGATGAACATGTTGGGATACCCCGAGGTATGGATGCCGACCAGGGTGCGGATGCCCTCGGCGTACTTGTCCTGCAGGTCCACGCCGCCCACACCGCGGATCTGGTTCCAGGTGCCGGTCTTCTGCACCTCGAAGCCGGTGGCGTAGATCAGCAGGTCCAGCTTGTAGGTCTTGCCTTCGAAGACGGGCCCGTCCGGTCCGATCTCGGTGATGCCCTTGCCGTGGGTGTCGATCAGGTGCACGTTGGGGCGGTTGAAGGTCGGCAGGTAGTCGTTGTGGAAGCACGGCCGCTTGCACATGAACATGTACCAGGGCTTCAGCGCGTTCGCCGTCTCCGGGTTCTCGACGATCTCGTCGATGCGCTTGTGGATGCGCATCATGTAGTCGATGTTGGCGTTCTCCTGCGCCCGCAGCTTCTCCTCGGCGGTGAAGGTCTTGCGCCGTTCGACCTGCAGGTCGGTCAGCGGGGGCTCGGTGAACGCCTTCTCCCGGCGCTTGGCCTGCCAGCCCGGCTTGAGCGTCGCCGCCCACTCGGGGTCGGTCTCCCAGTCGTCGCGCACGTCGATGGAGGACGGGGTGCGCTGGAAGACGTAGAGCTCCTTGGCGTTGGCCCCGAGGTGGGGCACGGCCTGCACCGCGGTGGCGCCGGTGCCGATGATCCCGACGACCTTGTCGTGGAGGTTCTCCAGATCCGAGCCGGTGTACTCGTAGTCCCAGCGCGACGTGTGGAACGAGTGGCCCTTGAACGTCTCCATGCCGGCGATGCGGGCCAGCTTGGGCTTGGTCAGCGTGCCGTTGGCGCACACGACGAACTGGGCCTTCATCCGGTCGCCGCGGTCGGTGGTGACGTCCCACAGCTGCTCGGCCTCGTTCCAGGTGGTCGAGGTGACCGTGGTCTGGAACACGGCGAGGCCGTAGAGGTCGTACTTGCGGGCGATCATCTGGCAGTACTCGTAGATCTCCTGCCCGCCGGCGTAGTGGCGGGAGGGGACGTAGCCCGTCTCGTCGAGCAGCGGGAGGTAGTCGTAGGCGACCACGTCACAGGCGATGCCCGGGTAGCGGTTCCAGTACCAGGTGCCGCCGACATCGGCGCCCTTCTCCACGATCCGGATGGACTCCACGCCGCGCTCGCGCAACCGGCCCGAGGTCAGCAGGGCCGAGAAGCCGCCGCCGATGAAGAGCACCTCGACGCTGTCCACGATCGGCTCCCGCGGGGTGACCTCGGGTGCGTACGGATCGTTCTCGTACCGGGAGAGCTCGCCCTGCAGCTCGGTGATGTACTGGCTGGTCCCCTCGGGCCGGTACTGCAGGCGAAGGTCCCGCTCCTCGGCGAACTTCGCCTTGATGGCGTCGTAGTAGGCCTGGTCTCGCTGGTCCTTCTCGCGGTAGCCGAGCATCGGCGTGTTGGGCTGCGACGTCGTCATAAGGTCTCTTCCCCCTTGGTGGCGCGCCGGTGGATCCGGTGATCGGACCACGACGTGCGCCGGGAGCGTGCGTGCCGGGCGACCACCCCCAGCGTCGCCGTCAAGTATCGCGCGCGCCGGCGAAGCGGCCCCAATGCGCGCCAACCCCTGGCCACCTGCCCGTTCGCGACGCGTCGGATCTGCGTCGGATCTGGATGGTCCATCGGTCCCAGCCCGATATGCCCATCGCAGGCGAAGCCGCGGGACGCGCGCCATCCGTACCGTCCGGGGTGGTTCGAGATGTCCACGCCTGCCCGCTCCCCGCTTCGAGCTCTGCTCGCTGTCGTCGGGGCGGCGCTGTTTTCGGTGTCGAGCATCGCGACCGCCGCGCCGGCAGCAGCATCGGGGCAGGCGACCGACGACCTCGGCGGCAACGGCGCCGTTGAAGCCGTCGTCGCCGCCGATGTGGCGGGTGCCGTCGCAGCCGGCAGCGCGGTGGGCCGGCCGACCCGTCTCATCGTCGATGTCGCCGACGGCGAGCTGAGCGCGGCGGCGCTCGACGCGGCCGGCGTGCGGACCGTCGCCGTGCTCGACGAGCTCGGCCAGGTCGTCGTCGACGCCCCCTCGGGGGCGGCCCTGCAGGCGCTCGCCGGGCTCGACGGGGTCGAGGCGATCGCTGCGGACCGGCTGCTGTTCCCCTCGCTCAACGAGGCCAAGGCGGTGATCGGTCAGCCCTCCGCCGCCGGGGCCGGCGCCACGGGGGCCGGTCAGGTGGTGGCCGTGCTCGACACCGGCATCACCCCGGCCGCCTTCGGCTGCACCGCGCCCGGCGACACCTGCGCCGTCAGCTCCGCCGGCGAGGTCAGCGTGACCGCCCCACCCGTCACCGGGTACAGCACGGTCGGGTCGGCCGACGGCGCCTACGACGACGACCCGAACCAGCACGGCACCCGGGTCGCCATGAGCGTGCTGGCCGCCGCCCCCGCCGCCCGCATCGCGTTCATCGATGTGTTCGCCCGTTACACGTGCACGGGCGCGACATGCCCCTACGGCGCGGTGGCGTTGATGAGCTCGGATTCGATGTTGGCCGCCGGGCTCAACCAGGCGCTGCAGCTGCGCAACGCCGGTGTCAACATCCGGGTGGTCAACATCTCTGCCGGCAGCGCGACCTCCTACGCCCCCGGCGCGTGCGCGTCGGGGCTCGGCCCGACCTTCAACGTGGTGCGATCGGCCGGCATCCTGCCCGTGGTCGCCGCCGGCAACGAGGGCAAGGTCGACGGGATCTCCTCGCCGGCCTGTCTGACGGCGGCGTTCGCCGTCGGCTCCACCTACGACGCGGCGGGTAGCCCCCGCACCTGCAAGGGCTGGACCATGCCGATGGTGGCCGACGGTGTGACCTGCTTCTCCAACAGCTCCTCCGACGTGGACCTGCTGGCGCCGGGTAGCCGGTTGGTGATCCTGTCGGCGGTGGTCGAGGGGACCTCGTTCTCCGCCCCGCTGGTGGCGGGTGGTGCCGCTGCGTTGTGGTCGGTGCAGCCCGCCGCGGCGCTCGACACCATCGCCACCGTGCTCGCCGCCAGCGGGCCGGCGGTGACCGACACCCGCAACGGGGTGGTCAAGCGGCGGCTCGACCTGCCCGGCGCGCTGGCGTCCATGCAGGGCCTGCTGAGCCCGACCGGGCCGTCGAGCGGGTTCGTGCCGGTGACCCCGGTGCGGGCGCTGGACACCCGACCGGCACCGTTCGGGCCGATCGGTGTGAGCGGCGGCCCTGTCGGTACCGCCGCTCGGTCGTTCTCGGTGGCGGACGCGCTCGGCCTCGCCCCCGGGCAGGTCGCCGCGGTCGCGCTCAACCTCACCGGCATCAGCCCGGCGGCGCCGTGCTACCTCACGGTGTGGCCCAACGACGGAGGCCGACCGTTCAGCTCGAACCTGAACCTGCTGCCCGGCCAGACGCTGGCCAACTCCGTCATCGTCGGGGTCGGCGCCGACGGTCGGGTCGGCATCGGCGCCTCCTGCGACGCGGTCGACGTCGCCGCCGATGTGACCGGGTGGTTCCCCCCGGATGCGGATGTGTACACGGTGACGCCCACCCGGGTGGTGGACACCCGCATCGGCCTGGGCGCCCCCGCCGCGCCGATCGGATCGACGCTGCTCGTCGCCTCGCTGGGCCAGGCCGGACTGCCCGCCGATCCGGCGATGGTGGACAGCGTGCTGGTCAACGTCACCGTCGACGCGCCGAGCGAGCCCGCCTACCTGACGATCTGGCCGTCGGGGACCGCGAAGCCGTTCACCTCGTCGTTGAACTTCGGGGCGGCCGAGACCGCCACCAACTTCCACATCGCCAAGGTCGGGCCGGACGGCACCTTCGCCGTCGCCCCGTCCAGCGGCGCGACCCACCTCATCGTCGACGTGTTCGGGTGGGTGCCGCGCAACGCCGCGGCCTACCGCGGGGTGGATCCGGTACGGATCCTCGACACCCGCGACGGGTTCGGGGTGTGCGCCAGCGGCTGTGGATCGCCCGGTGCGGGCGACGTGGTGCGCTTCGCGGTGACGAACCTGGCCGGGGTGCCGGGCGACGCCCGCGCGGTCGCGCTGAAGGTGACCGCGGCGAGCGCCACCGCAGCGACCTACGTCACGCTGTACCCCTCGGGCATGCCGACGCCCAACGCGTCGAACCTCTTCGTCACGCCGGGCAAGGTCATCCCGAACCTGGTGACGGCGAAGGTCGGCCTCGGCGGTGCGGTGGACCTGTACAACGCCGCCGGTACGACGGCGGTCGTGGTGGACGTCGTCGGCTACTACCCGTGATGTCCCTAGCGCTGGAGCCGGGCCAGCGCGGGCCGGAGGAACGGTAGCTTGCGGCCGAGCCCGGGCTGGACGGCGATGCCGAGCAGCACAGCGGTGGCGCCGACCAGCGCGTCGGCGAGCACCGGGTCGCGGTTGGCGACGAAGAGCTTGCCGACGGTCAACACGAAGGGGAGCGCGACCAGCCCGACGATGGCGCCGCGGCGGCGGGGTGCGGCCAGGCCCAGCAGCGCGAAGGCGACGAAGCGCGCCACCGTGATCGACGGGTGGTCAGCGGGAACGACGCGCCAGAACGCGGCGAGACGGCTGCCGCCGACGACGCCCGCCGCCGGGTGGAGGGTGTCGCTGCGCAGCAGGTCGTCGCCCTGCACGACGGCTTCGCTCAGCGTGCCCTGCCACGCCCGGTCGCCGTGGTACTCGTCGCCCAGGGCGAGGAGGTGGGAGCGCTCCCACTGGCTCATCACCGCGGCGTCGGTCTCCACCCGATCGCGCAGCTCGCCGTCGACCCGCAGCTCGGCGGTGTGGCCGTCGACGCGCAGGTCGATGTCATGGGCGGCGGTGTTCGCGAACACCGGCCCGCCGTCGAGCGCCGGCTCGCCCCGCCAGTCGGTGCCGGGGTGGCGCAGCCGCACCGTCAACCGCTCGCCCTCCTGCCCGACGACGATGTCCGCCGAGTACACCGACGCGCTCAGCGCCAGCAGCCGGGCCGGGCCCTGCTGATCGGGGTCGGCGCTGGCGGCGCGCAGGTGCACGGTGAAGGGCTCGTCGGGGTCGAGGCCGCGCAACCAGGCCGGCGGGTCGGCCGGATCGGAGAGCAGGGCGGCGGACCCGTCGAAGGAGATGGACCCCTCGGCG
>JADLEF010000277.1 GCA_020846295.1 Acidimicrobiales bacterium | reverse complement strand
TCTCGGGTCGGGCTGGGGAGATTCGAACTCCCGACCTCTTGACCCCCAGTCAAGCGCGCTAACCAAGCTGCGCCACAGCCCGTGGCCTCCGGTTGCCCGGAGCGGAGACACCTTAGCCGACAGCCGTCCCCAGCCGAAACCACGCCACACATCCGCCGTCCGGGCGGTCTCCGGCCGGTCAGCGACGCGTGTCCACCGGCGGGCCGGCCGAGGTGAAGCGGGTGCCCGGCGGGTCGATCGCCCACGGGGCCGGCTGCTCCCAGCCGTCCTCGAACACCACCTCGGCGATCGGGCGGCGCCGCACCGACCCATGGTTGCCGACCGGGCGACCGAGCGGGATCGTCGCCACCAGCTGCCAGCGCGGATCGTCGGGCATGCCGATCGCCGCTCGCAGCTCCGCCAGGCACGGCCCGTGCCACCCGGTGATCACACCGCCGTACCCCAACCCGCGGGCGGCCAGCAGCAGGTTCTGGACCGCCGGCCACACCGCCCCACCGAGCTCGAGGTCCGGCTCCCGGTGGCACCACAAAGCCGCCAGCACGATCACCGGCGCCTCGTGGAAGTGGGTGGTGAAGTGCTCCATCGTGGCCGCCATGCGGGCCTTGGGCGACTTGTCGACCGCCCCGGTGCCCGCGTCGTAGCCGTCGCGCACCCGCTTCGCCTCCCAGATCGTGCGCGCTCCCCGGCCCAACAACTCCCTGGCCCGCTGCGCCTTCTCGCCGTCGCGCAGCACCACGAACCGGAACCCCTGCCGGTTCGAACCCGACGGCGCACGGGTGGCGGCGAAGAGGATCCTGGCCAGATCGTCCTCCGGGATCGGATCCGGACGATAACGGCGTATCGCCCGTGTGGTAGCGAGCCCCTCGAGAAGATCCATAGGCTCTGGCTAGTTCATCGAACCCCGGGGGGTCCAGACCATGAGAGCCGCAATCCTGCGAGAAGCACCTGGCGCGCTGCAGATCGAGGACGTCAGCCACGACAAGCCCGGCCCCCGCGAGGTACTCGTCCGTACGGTCGCCGCCGGGCTGTGCCACTCCGACCTGCACTTCATGGAGGCGCTCTACCCCCATCCCCTGCCCGCCGTGCTCGGCCACGAGTCCGCCGGCGTGGTCGAGGCCGTCGGCGACCAGGTCACCTACGTGCAACCCGGCGACCACGTGATCACCTGCCTGTCGGTCTACTGCGGCAACTGCGAGAACTGCCTGTCCGGCCACCTCGCCATCTGCGACGACAAGAACTCCACCAACCGGCCCGCATCCGCCTCGCCCCGGCTGTTCAAGGGCGACGAGCCGCTGCAGCAGTTCCTCTACATGTCCTCCTTCGCCGAGTACATGCTCGTGCACGAGCACGGCGTGGTGAAGATCCGCAAGGACATGCCGCTCGACCGCGCTGCGCTCATCGGGTGCGGCGTCACCACCGGCATCGGTGCAGTGCTCAACACCGCCAAGGTCGAGCCCGGCTCCACCGTGGCCGTGCTCGGCTGCGGCGGCATCGGGCTCAACGCGGTGCAGGGCGCCGCGCTCGCCGGCGCGGCGCGCATCATCGCGGTTGACCTCAACCCCATGAAGCTGGAGCTGGCCAAGACCTTCGGCGCCACCGACGTGGTCAACGGCAGCGAGGGCGACGCGGTCAAGCAGGTCCGGGAGCTGACCAAGGGCGGCGTGCACTACGCGTTCGAGGCGATCGGGCTGAAGGTCGCCGCCGAGCAGGCGTTCGGGATGCTCCGCCGGGGCGGCACCGCCTGCGTCATCGGCATGATCCCCGTCGGCCAGAAGGTCGAGGTGCCCGGCTACGAGCTGCTCAGCGAGAAGCGGCTCATGGGCTCCAACATGGGCTCCAACCGCTTCCGCATCGACATGCCCCGCTACATCGACCTCTACCTCGACGGCCGGCTCAAGCTCGACGAGCTCGTCTCCGCCCGCATCGCGCTCGATGACATCAACGAGGGCTTCGCCAACATGAAGGCCGGCTCGGTGGCCCGCAGCGTCATCGTGTTCGACCAGTGACGGCCTGATCCGATGCCGGTTCCCTCCGCCGCGGTGGGGTTGCAGACCCCGCCCATCACCCATGTCGTCGACAACCGTTGGGTCATGTCCTACGCCGCCGGACTCGGCGAGGCGGCCCCGTGCTACCTCGACACGACCCGTCCGCACGGCGTCACCTCACACCCGCTCTTCCCCGTCTGCCCGGAATGGCCGACGGTGCTCGCCCTGCGGGACCTCGACGCCCTCCGTGCGCTCGTGACGCCGGACGAAGCGCGCCGCGGCATCCACGCCACCCACGACGTCACCATCGAACGGCCCATGCGCCCCGGCGACGAGGTCACCACGACGGCCACCGTCATCGGGGTGGAGCGCCGCTCCCCCGGCGCCTACCTCACCATGGACATGGTGTCCACCGCCGCCGACGGCACCGTGCTGTGCCGGACCCGGCAGGGCTCGCTCTACCTCGCCACCGACGTGGACGGACCCGACCGGCCCGCCCCGCCGGAGGACCCGCTGCCGCCGATCGAGGGGAGCCCGCTCGCCACCGTCGAGCGGAGGGTCAGCGCCCTCGATGCACACGTCTACACCGAGTGCGCCCGCATCTGGAACCCGATCCATACCGATCGGTCTGTCGCGCTGGCAGCCGACCTGCCCGACATCATCCTGCACGGTACGGCGACGTTGGCCCACGGTGTGAGCGCCGCCGTCGAACACCTCGCCGGAGGCGATCCGGACCGCGTCCGGCGCATCCGCGGCCGGTTCGGGGCGATGGTGCCGATGCCCAGCGCGCTCGCCGTGCACGTGTTCGCCAACGGCCGCTTCGAGGTGCGCCTGCCCGACGGCCGCGCCGCGGTCAACAACGGCCACATCGAACTGCGCTGACGCAATCGAACTGCGCTGACGCAATCGAACTGCGCCGGCGCGAGCGAACGGCCGGCGCAGCGTCGACCGCCCTCCCACCGACAGGAGCTCCCAACCCACCGTGCTGCACCGCTTCGACGACTATCCGCTGCACCAGTCCAGCCGGCCTCTGCTGCACCCCGTGCCGGTCGGACCGGACGTGTTCGACCGGTACTTCTTCAACGGGTACAGCGAGGACGGCTCGTTGTACTTCGCGTTCACCATGGGCATCTATCCCAACCGAGGGATCATCGACGCCGCCCTCAGCGTGGTCATCGACGGCGAGCAGATCTCCACGCTCGCCTCCGGGCGCGCCCCGCTCGACCGCACCCGCACCCGGGTCGGTCCGCTCGCGCTCGACATCATCGAACCGATGCGGGTGCTCCGCATCCGCTGCACCGACACCGAGCCGCTCGCGGCCGAGCTCACCTTCACCGCCCGCACCGCCGCCGTCGAGGAGCCACCCGTCCGCCTCGACGACGGCACCGCCACCGTCGTGGACGCCACGCGGCTCACCCAGTGGGGCAGCTGGTCGGGCCAGCTGACCATCGACGGGCACCGCTTCACCATCGAGCCGGCCATCCGGGGCAGCCGGGAGCGGTCCTGGGGGATCGCCCCCCTCGACAGCCCCCACGCGCCCGACGCCACGTCTCCCCGCGGCGCGGCGCCGTCCAGCCACGCCCCCCAATGGTTCCGCCTCGCCGCGCCGCTCAACTTCGAGGACTGCGCCGTCCTCGTCGACCTCCACGAGCACGCCGACGGCCGGCGCTGGCACAGCTACGGCGCCATCGTGCCCTGCCTGCTCGACGGGCTGGACACCGGCGGCCCGGCCGACGGGCTCGACATCGACGTCGTGCGGGCCGGCATCGAGGACGCCGAGGACTCGCTGCTCGTGCCGCCCATCGTCATGCGCGCCGCCGAGTACGTGCTCGACTGGGAGCCCGGCACCCGACGCGCCGCCATGGCCTCGCTCATCCTCGAGCCCTACGGAAGTGCGGACACCCACATCATCAGGCTCGAACCGCTCACCACGTTCCATCTCGCCGGGCTCGGCTTCGGGCACCCCACCTGGGGTCACGGTCGCTGGCAGGGCGAGCAGGAGCGAACCGTGCTGCGCTGGCGGCCCGACGAGCTCGACCCGGCCGATCCGGCGTTCCTCGCCGTGCACCACGTGGTGATCGCCCGCTGGGGCACCCGGCGCGGCGTCGGCGTGCTCGAGCAGCTCGCCATCGGCAACCACGATCCGACCGGTCTGTCCGGCCTCTACGACGGCGCACAGTGATGTTGGCGCCTTCGGCGCGCCCGGATGGGGCCCCAACCCGTGCTTGTTGGCGGCTTCGCCGCGCCCGGATGGGGCCGTGCTAGGCGGGGGCTTCGACGGTGGTGACGGGGAGGCCGAAGCGGCGCTCCAGGCGGCTGGGCAGATCGAGGCGCAGCCACCGGGACACCGACGAGTGCAGGGTCGACACCACGATCTCGTCGAAGCTGCCGCGAGACAGCACTGCTGCGACCGCCAGCATCGGATCGCTGTCGCCGACCTCGCCCGTCGCCCTGGGGTCGATGCGACGCACGCTGGCCAACTGCGCGCTGAGGCGGCTCGCCGCCTGACGCAGGCCCTCTTCGTCGACCGCGGTGAGGGTGGTCAGATCGGTGAACGAGTACCCCGAGACCGGATCGACCCCCAACGTCGACAGCCGCCTGGCGGTGGCGAAGTCCTTCGACATGGCGGCCGGCACCAGCACGTGGAACTCCACCGGGCCCCTCGCCGCCCGATCGGCGATGAGCTGTTCGAGCTGCACCCCACCGACGGTCTGGTTGACCACGATCAACAGCCGGCGCACCTCCTCGGTGCGGCCCGTGACCGACGAGCGACGACGCCGGTCGATGCGGAAGGACACCTTCATCCGCACCCGGTAGGCGCGGATGCCGTCCGGGGTGAGGACGGTGTCGAGCTCGACCACCTGGGCGACGCGCAGGTCGTTGATGGACTTGGCCGCCTCGGCGATCGCGCCCGCCGCCGCCGCTTCCCACGAGTGGGCGTCGGTGCCAACCAGCTGGATGACCTGATAGACGCTCTCGGGGTCCCGGACGGGACCGGACGGCTCCGGTCCGGCGATGGGGCTGGTTGCCTCTGCCATGTCTGTCCCTTCGGCGTCAGCCGCGTTCAGGACCGGGTGGCGGACCCGGCCGGCGTTGTGCGCCTAGCATGCCATCCATGGCCACCGGCAGCGTGTACAACGTCATCGAGCTCATCGGATCGAGCAACGAGTCCTGGGAGCAGGCCACGGCCAACGCCGTGAGCGAGGCCGCACGCATGTACCAGGACCTGCGCGTCGCCGAAGTGGTGGAGATGGACGTCCTCATCGAGGACGGCGCCATCCTGGCCTACCGTTCGAAGGTCCGCCTCTCCTACAAGCAGACCCTCGGCGAGGACTGACCCGGCCGGGGTGCGCTCGGCCCTCAGCGGGTCAGCCGGGCCGCCTCGACCTGTGCCGCCACCCACGGATAGGTGCGGGCGATGCCGTCGCGCAGCGGAAAGCGGGCAGAGAAGCCGAGCTGCTCGATGGCGGCGTTGGAGAAGTTCCGCGACTGCACACCCACCGGGCCGTCGATGTGGCTGATCCGCACCGTCTTGCCGGCCACCGCGGCGACGGTCGCCACCAGCTCGTTGACCGAAACGTACTCGGGGTTGCCGATGTTGGTCGGCTCCTCGCGGTCGCTGGCGGTGAGCAGCAGGATGCCGTCCACCAGGTCGTCCACGTAGGTGTAGGACCGCACGGCGGACCCGTCGCCCCAGACCTCGATCTCGCCGCCGTCGTCCACCTCGGCCACCTTGCGGCAGATGGCGGCCGGCGCCTTCTCCCGCCCCCCGGTCCAGGTGCCCTCGGGCCCGTAGGTGGTCTGGAAGCGGGCGATGCGGGTGGCGATCCCGTGGCGTCGCCCGTAGGCCATGACGGCCCGCTCCGAGTACAGCTTCTCCCAGCCGTACTCGTTGTCCGGCATGGCCGGATACGCGTCCTCCTCGGTGAGCTCGGGCTCGCCGATGGCCATGTCCCGGTAGATGCACACCGAGGAGCTGTAGAAGAACCGGCTGACCTTCGCCGCGGCGGCGGCATCGATCATGTTGATGTTGATCAGCACGTTGTTGCGCATGATCTCGCACTCGGCGGAGTGGATGAAGCCCATGCCGCCCATGTCCGCGGCGAGCTGGTACACCTCGTCGAAGCCGCCCTCGAGGACCCGGCCGCACTCGTCACGGTCGCGCAGGTCGGCGACCACGAAGTCGTGCGCCGCGGACGGCGCGAACTCAGGCTCCTTGATGTCCGCCGACCGGACCCAGTAGCCATCCTCGACCAGACGGCGGGCCAGATGGGCCCCGATGAATCCTCCGGCCCCGCACACCAACGCTCTTTTCACAACGCAGGAGTCTACGTGGGCTGCACCGCGCTTCCGGGGAGGCTCCCCGGTGGCTGCGGCGGCGATCCGGCGAGCGGCGCCGGGCGCCCGCCGCCCAGCGCAGGCTTGCGGATCACGAAGAAGCCGCGCTCGGGACGGGCCAGGGCGTAGAGCACGCCCGCGCCCTCCAACGCCCCGAACACCGGCATCAGCACGACCTGGGCTGCGTAGTAGAACGCCCGCCGCCACCGCGGCAGCGGCTCGGGGTAGTGGCGAAGGTTCAACTGCAACCCGATGAGGTACATCGTCTGGTACCAGGCGTAGCACCCGGCCCCGAGCCAGGCCACCAGCGTGGGCGTGCGAAGGCCCAGCACCAGGTTGGTGCAGGTGTACAGCACCCCCATGCCCGACACCGTCCAGGTCGCCATGAACGCCATCAGCACCACGCGGGCCCACCACGGCGCGGGGGCGTAGAGCGCCACCTTGGCCAGGCCCGAGTACCAGCGACGGCGCTGGCGCACGAAGTCCTTCACGGTGGACGGCGCCTGCTCGATCACGTAGCCGTCGACCCAGCCGAAGCGGTGCCCGCGCTCGAGCATCGAGAGCGCCCACCAGGCGTCCTCGGTGATGGAGCCCTCCATGCCGAACTCGAAGCCGACGGAGCGCTCGGCGTCATTGCGCACCAGGATGAAGCTGCCGTGCACCCCGAACGCTGCGGTGGCCAGGCGGTACTGGAAGTAGAACCGGGACACGTCGTCGCCGGTGCGCAGGTTGTCGGCCAGGGTGAGCAGCCAGTTCCGCTTCAGGGTGCGGTGGTAGAGGATGCACCCCTGCCCGACCCGGGGCTCGCCGTCCGCCTCGCAGGCCAGGATGAAGTCGCGGATGCCCCCCACGACGCCGGGGGTGAGGTGGCTCTCCTCGTCGAGGTGCATGATCCAGCCGGTCGCCGGCAGGCTGGAGTGCTCGAGCGCGTACTGGAGGGCCCGGGCCTTGAACTTGGCGTCGGTGACGGTGCGGTAGGTCGGCGGCACGACGATGGGGACGACGTCGAGCCCGGCCGGCAGTTCGACCGCCTGGTCGGTCACCACCTCGATCACGTAGGGGAACAGGGGGCGCACGGCCATGGCGGCGCGGGCCGCCGCCACCGTTTCGGCCAGCGCCTCGGCGTTCTGGCCGCGGGACACGATCCGGAAGGACACCGGTTCGTCGATGCGCTGGTTGCCATGACGGACCACGCCCTTGCGGGGCAGCAGCCAGCACGCCACACCGATCAGTACGGTCGGCACGCTGGCGATCCAGGTCAGCGAACCCCACGCGACGATGCGCTCCAACCCGAGCTTCGGGGTGCGGCCCTCCCGGAAGAACTGCAGCCCGGCGAGGCGCACCAGCGCCACGATGACCACGAACGTGCCGAGCAGGGCGAGCCGGCGCGGCAAGTCGTCCCAGCGGCGGATGACGGTGCCGTCGGGGGCCCGGTTCCGGCGGCTCACGCGGCGCTCCCCCGATGGGCGGCGTCCGCCAACGCCGCCGCCGTGCGCCAGACCAGCGCGGCGACGGTGGCCTCGTCGGGCAACGCCTCATCGGCGGTCGCAGGTCCCGTCGCGGCTGCGATGTCGCCGGCCGCCGATCGGTAGCGGCCCGACACCACCACCCGCTCAATACCGCCCGGTACGCGTTGACGCCACGACACGACGATCGTGCCGGCCGAGCCGTCCTCGTATCGCAGCAGCTCGGCCGGCCGGCCCACGAGCGCACCGGTCACCGCCTCCGTCTGCACGGTCCAACCGTGGAAGCCGTAGCACTCGGCCAGCCCGTAGGCGTCGAGGTTCGCCTCGTCTGCCACCTGCGTGCTGTCCACCCCGACGCCGGCGGCGACCATCCCGGCGGGATCGTCCTCGAGCACCACGAAGCGCGTCCAGCTGGAACCGGCACCGAAGTACTGCGCGGCCCACTCCACCGGACCGAGCGGTATGGTCCGGGCGCCGTCGATCGGAGTCGCGGCAGCCAGTTCGGCGACGGGGCGGTTCAGGCCGCCGTTGCGGCCACCGAGCCGGTCGAAGCGCTCGCCGTGCAGCGACGCCCCGCCGATGAGCAGCGCGACGACCCCGATGCAGCACGCGTCGACGCCCCAACGCGGCGGGGCGACGACCGCCATCCGGTCGAGGCTGCGCCGGGCGACCGGTGGGCGACGGCTGAGCCCGAAGCGCCGGCTGAGGAGCAGGGCCAGCGCGACGGCGACGGCGATGGCGACGCTGCCGCCATAGGGGTGCAGCGCCTCGAGGGCAACCTCGCTGCCCCACCAGCGGCCGGCGAGGACGACCACGGCGAGGCGCACCAGGTTGGCCAGCCAGGCCAGCGCGGCCCCGGTCGCCAGCCAGGCCAGCTTGGCCCGCAGCCCCCCATGCAGCAGGATCGCCAACGCGCCGCCCACCACCAGCCAGCCGACCATGCTGTTGGTGCCGGCGCAGACCGAGCCGATGGCGACGACCTGGTCGCCCACGCCGACGAGGCGCGTGCCGGCCGCCGAGGTGGTGCCGACCCCGACGCTGCGGGCGATGGTGGCGGTGGCGCCGGAGGTGGCTGCCATGGAGACGGCGAGCAGGCCGTCGAGCACGCCGCGATAGAGGATCGGGGCGCCGGCGGCGAGCAGGAGCACGCTGTGGCGGGTCCAGAACGCGGCCCGGGCACCGAACAGCAGCGTCATCGCGCCGCCGACGAAGAACGGCAGCGACGCCAGCACCGCCCGCCCCGGGCCGGCGGCGAAGCCCACGTTGGCCGGTACCAGCCACGCCACGAGGACGGCGACGGCGAACAGCCCGAGCGCCACGATGCGCTCCGCCGACCGCCGGGCGAGGCGCGCCGGGCCGACGGGGGCGCGCCGCACCGAGGCGACGCCGACCACCACGGCGATGAGGGGGGCGAGCCCGGCGAAGGCGAGGGGTGAGGCGCCGGTCAGGGCGCGGGTCGACGCCAGCAACGACGGGCCGTAGGCGGCCGCGGTGACGGCCAGCAGCAGCGCGGCGCGCAGCAGCACCGAGCGCCGTGCTGCTGGATCGGCGCCGGCGGCGCCCACGTCGTCGGCGCCGCCACCGAGGACCAGCACGCTGCCGGCAGGATGTTCCGCCATGCGGCCCTGACCGATCGCTCAGCCCGTGGGGCGCAGGTCGTCGGCTCGGCCGTCCAGCTCGGGCCGGCGCAGCCACCACAGCAGGCCGATGGCCCCGGCGACGAGGACGAGGACGGCGCTGACCGCGGCCTCGGAGACCACGGGCGCGGTGCTGCACGCCCGGGACTGCCGGGTGGCGGTGGCGGACCGACCGGCGAGGTTCCAGGTGACGGTGCCCGACGCCGGGAAGCCGACGGTGAACGACCCGACGGAGCGGCCGGCCGCGATCCGGGTCGGCTGGCCCCGGTTGGCGGGCGAGGGCGACACGTTGTTGCCGGACCCGACGGGCAGGTTCTCGGTGCTGCGGCCCCGGTTGTCGGTGCCGAACACGGCGGTGTAGGCGCCGTCGCCGTTGAGCGACACGCACTCGAGGACGGGCCGGACGTCTTCGGCGTCATCGTTGTCGCGGGCGCCGGCCGGCGATGCGTCCAGCGCCGCCCACGTGAGGGCGGCGACGCTGAGCGCAACCGCGCCGCTCAGCTGACGGAACACCACGCGCATGCGACGAACCTTTCTGCTGCCGGTCTTCCCCGCTCGAGGGGTGTCGACCACCAGCACCAGGTCCTTGAGCCGCTTCGCCGTCCCCGCCCTCGAGAGGAGGACGGGTTTGGGGCCCCATCCGGGCGCGGCGGAGCCGCCAGCAGGTCCCGCCCGG
>JADLEF010000276.1 GCA_020846295.1 Acidimicrobiales bacterium | reverse complement strand
TCGAGCAGGTAGGTGAGCAGCCCGAGCTTGCCGGTGTCCGCATCGGCGTCGAGCCGTCCCGACCGGCGGGCGAGGATGACCCGTTGGCCCCAGGCGTCGGGTCCGGCGTCGCGGATGCACCCGGCGACGGTGAGCGGCGCGTCGGGTCGGATCGGCCCGCGCTGCAGCGGCAGCTCGGGCAGGAAGATCGGCTGCGCCTCGGCGCGATGCAGGTAGCTGCGCCCGTAGGTGAAGGTGAGCAGCCCGCCCTCGGCGCGCAGGCGGCCGGCGACCACCGGCTCGACCGCCCCGGGCAGCCAGATCCACGCGTAGGCCTCGGTCGGCTCACCGGCAGCGCCGGGGCCACCTGAGCTCATCAGAAGTCGTCCTCGTCCTCGGAGCGGCGCAACGGGCGCGCGCTGGCCGGCACCAGCGCCAGGCGGGTGCGGCTGCGCTCGAGCAGGTCGGGCACGTCACCGGGCGCCGTCCCGAACAGGTCGATGCCGACGAGGTAGGCGACCTCGAACACCACGCCGATGGCGACGCCCGGCGAGCCGTGCTCGATCGCGTGCAACGTGGATCGGGCGATGCCGGCGCGCCGGGCGAGATCTTGCGCGGTGAGCCGCCGGGCACGCCGGCTCCGTGCGATCTCCATGCCCAGCATCGCCACCAACGCCTCGGTCGATGCCGACAGTACGTGCGGTCTCCGAGCCACCATCACCTCCGGCGAGATGTCCAGGTTATCAGCCCGGAACACGCTTCCCGTCTGATAGATCAGACAGCAAGCGCGGCGGCTGCGGTGAGGCGGTCAGCTCCCCGGGCCGCGCAGGGCGGCGGTGGCCGCCTCGTCGACGGCGCGACCGTCGGAGGTGAGCACCACCCCGTACACGGCGGCCGCGGCCTCCGCGCTGACGACCCCGTCGCGCACGTCGCGCAGCACCCGGCGCGGCTCGCGCCGGTGCGGATCGCCCCAGCCGCCGCCGCCGGGGGTCAGCGCGATCATCCGGCCGGCACCGGCGAAGCGGCGCACCCCGTACTTGGGCGGCACGAACGTCGGTCCGTCGAGGGCCTCGTCGAGCGGCACGATCCACTCCTCACCGGCCGCGCCGTCCAGCCCGCCCAGCACGCCGTACCCCGTCGGCGTTCCCATGCCCTCGGCGCGGAAGGACCAGCTCGCCGGGGCCGTCACATCCGCCTCGTAGTGCACGCCGGTGCCGCCGCGGTGGCAGCCCGCGCCGGCTGCGTCGCAGCGCAGCTCCCAGCGCCGGTAGCGCACGGGGAACAGCTGCTCGTGGAACTCCAGGTTGGGCAGGTCGAGCCCGCCGAGCGAGATGAGGTGGCCGATCTGGGGGAACCCGTCGCCCCGGGCGGTGGCCCCGCCCGCCCCCATGGCGTGCCAGTGGTACATCACCCAGCTACGCCCGTCGGCTCGCCAGCCGGCCACGTGACCGTGCATCGTCTTGGACCAGCCGGCGCAGGCCCGCTCCGGATCGGCCTGAGCCAGCGCCTTCCACACCGCGTGCACGATCTCCCAGGCCACGAACACGGTGTTCATGGTCATCGGCGCGGGTGGGCGGGCGTTGACCACCGAGCCCTCCGGCGCCACGATCCGTACCGCTCGGTACGTACCTTCGTTGCGGGGGAGATCCGGGTCGAAGAACGACGACAGGGCCATGTAGACCGCGGAGTACGTGTTGGCCAGCGACGAGTTCTTGAAGCCGCGGATCTGCTCGCAGGTCCCGGTGAAATCGACGGTCAGCTCGTCGCCGGCCACCGTGACGGCCACATCGACGTGCACGTCGGCAGGGCCGAAGCAATCGTTATCGGAACGTTCGACCGCCTCGTAGCGCCCATCGGGCAACGCCGCGATGGCGGCGCGGAAGCGGCGGTCGGCGTGCTCGCAGATCCCGGCCAGGTGGTCGAGGTAGGCGGCGAGACCGAGCTCGGCGACCAGCGCCTCGATGCGCTCGGTGCCGATCGCCACCGACCCGAGCATCGCCCGCAGGTCGCCGTCGAGCAGGTCCGCCGTGCGGGAGTTGAGCAGCAGCAGCTGCCACAGGTCGTCGCGCATCCGGCCGCCCTCGACCAGCTTGAGCACCGGGAGGCGGATGCCCTCGTGCCAGATCTCGGTCGCCTCCGGGTTGTACGTGCCGGCCAGTCCGCCGCCGATGTCGGACTGGTGCGCCCGGTTGCAGCAGAACCCGGCCAACGTCGGCACACCGGCCGCGTCGGGGGTGAACACCGGCCGGCCGATCACCCAGTCCGGCAGGTGGTTGCCGCCCGCCTCGTAGGGATCGGACAGCAGGAACACGTCGCCGGGTCCGATGCGTCCGGCGAACACCCGCAGGATGGCCCGCACCGCGAAGCCGCCCCCGCCGGTGTGGATGGGGATCCCCTCCGCGTTGGCCACCAGCGTCCCGTCCGGCGCGGCCACGAAGCAGCTGAAGTCGTGGGACTGCGAGAAGATCGGGCTCGACGCCGTGCGCGTCATGACCCACCCCATGTGCCGCGAGATCTGGTCGACGCGGTGCTGCAACAGCGCCAGCGTGATCGGGTCGCGCCCGCCGGCGGCGGCCGGATCCTCCGCCCGGCCGACCGCCACCTCTGGCGGGGCCTCGGCCAGCTCCAGCAAGAAGTTGCCGCCCTCATCGACCCGCAGCTCATCGCGGGGACCGACCAGCACGGTGGTGGTGGTCTCCTCCACGATGGCGGGGCCGGACACCGACACGCCGGGGGTGAGGTCCCGTCCGGCATACACCGCGGTATCCAGCCAGCCCGAGTCGCCGTGGAAGACCTTGCGGGTCTCGATCGGGTGGGGCGGCGCCGCGGAGCCGGCCGGGGCCGCCGGGGCCAGCGGGCCGGTCGAGGCCCGGCCGGTGACCCGCACCGAGGACATCAGCAGCGTCCCGTTGGGCTGCAGGTGGCCGTAGAGCCGCACGTACTCCGCCTCGAACGCGGCCTGCACCGCGGCCGGATCGAACCCGTCGCCGTCCACCGCCACCCGGATCGACCACAGCTGCCCGGCGTAGCGAAGGTCGACCGAGCGGCTCAGCTCGCACTGCGCCCGCTCCACGCCCTCGCCCTCCAACGCGGCGAGCGCTTGGCCCTCCAACGAGGCGAACGCCTCGAGCACCCGGGCCTGCTCGACGTTCGCCAGCTCGGCCAGCAGGAACCGCTGGAAGTCCTGGCGGATGTCGGCGTGCAGCATGCCGAGCGCACAGAAGGCGCCGGCCTGGCGGGGCACGTAGACCCGCCGGCACCCGAGGGCCCGGCCCACCGCGGCGCCGTGCATCGGGCCCGCCCCACCGGCGGCGACCAGCGTGAAGCGACGGGGGGAGTGGCCCCGCTCGATGGAGAGGTACTCCACGGCATGGAGCAGGTGCTGCTCGACGAGGGCGATGATCCCCGCCGCTGCGCTCTCGACGTCGATGCCGAGCGGTTCGGCGATGCGGGCGGCGATGGCGGCGCGCGCCGCCTCGGCGTCGAGGGCGAGCGCGCCGTCGGCGTAGGGGCCCGGCCGCAACCGGCCCAACACCAACTGCGCGTCGGTCACGGTGGGCTCGGTGCCGCCGCGTCCGTAGCAGGCCGGGCCCGGATCGGCACCGGCCCCGGCGGGCCCGACCACGAGCAGCCCGGCGTCGTCCACCCGGGCGATCGTGCCGCCCCCGGCGCCGATGGTGTGGATGTCGATCGACGGGGTGGCCACGTGGTAGCCGCCGATGAACAGCTCGTCCTTGGTGTCGACCACGCCGTCGGCCATGAGCAGCACGTCGCAGGAGGTTCCGCCGATCTCCATGGAGATGATGTCGTCGGTGCCCGCCCAGCTCCGGTACAGGTTCAGCGCCCCGACCCCGGCGGCCGGGCCCGACAGCAGCAGGTTCACCGGCCGACCGGCGAGCTGCGGCACCGACGCCACCCCGCCGTTGGACTGCACCAACAGCACCGATCGGCGCAGGCCGCGCGAGCGGAGCTGCGCGTCGAGGGCCTCGAGGTACCGCACGATGCGCGGCGCCAGGGCGGCGTTGACCACCGCGGTCGAGGTGCGCTCGTACTCACCCATGATCGGCGCCACGTCGGAGGAGGCGGTGATCCACGGCCCGGCGCCCAGCCGGTCCAGCTCCGCCACCGCCGCCTGCTCGTGGGCGTCGTTCACGAAGCTGTTGAACAGCGCGACCGCCACCGACTCAACGCCTTCCGCGGCGAAGGCCTCGACCGCGGCGGCCACGTCCTGGGGGTGCAGCGGCTCGAGCTCGTCACCGGTGGCGTCGATGCGGCCCCGCACCGGCCGTCGCAGGTAGCGCGGGACGAGCACCGGGGCGTAGGGGGCGCGGTGGTCCCACTGGTCCTCGCGCAGGCCGCGACGGATCTCGAGCGCATCGCGGAACCCTTCGGTGGTGAGCAGCCCGACCGTCGCCCCCTTGCCCTCGAGCAACGTGTTGGTGGCCACCGTCGAGCCGTGGACGAACAGCGAGCAGTCGCCGAGCAGCTCGGCGACCGAGCCGGATAGCCGCACCGCCAGTTGTTCGAGGGCGTCGAGGACGCCGATGCTCGGGTCGCGTGGCACCGACGGGACCTTGGCCACCCAGGTCGCGCCGGACGCGTCGGCCAGCACGAGGTCGGTGAACGTGCCGCCGACATCGACCCCGATGCGCCACGGCGCGACGGGGGCCGAGGGGGAGACCTCGGTGCGAACGGCGGGTTCCGGCGTCGGCGCGGCGTCATCGGTCGGTGCCATGGCGGCATGCTAGGCGGCATGCTGGAAGGCATGGACGAACCGCTCCGCACCGCGCTGGCCGGCGCGCTGGGCCGCGACGTCGTCGCGGCGGAGGCACGTCGCGGCGGCGACGTGGCCCGCAGCTACCGGGTGCAGCTCGATGACGGTCGGCTGGTGTTCGCCAAGACCCATCCGGCGGCGCCGGCCCACTTCTTCACCACCGAGGCGG
>JADLEF010000275.1 GCA_020846295.1 Acidimicrobiales bacterium | reverse complement strand
TCCAGCGCACCGGCCAGGGCGGCGGGATCGATGGTGTGGGGTTGCGCGGTGGCGATGGCGGGCTGGCGTTGGGTGCTCAGCCCGACGGCGGCGGGACCACCCGGGCCGCCCAGCTGATCGAGGTAGCGGTCGATCACCGTGACGTAGTTCTGGGTCTCTCGGTAGGGCGGAACACCGCCGTACTGCTCGACCGCGCCCGGTCCGGCGTTGTAGGCGGCGAACGCCAGCTCCCAGGTGCCGAAGCGCTCGTACTGGGCGGCGAGGTACCGGGCGCCGCCCATGATGTTCTGCGCGGGATCCGAAGGGTCCACGCCGAGGCCGGCGGCGGTACCGGGCATCAGCTGCATCATGCCCTGGGCGCCCACCCCCGACTCGGCGCCCGGATCGAAGGCCGACTCCGCCCACGCCACCGCCAACAGCACCCGCAACGGGACGCCGGTGGCGGCGGAGGCGGCGATGAACGCGTCCTTGAAGGCGGCGGCCTCCTCGGGCAGGTCGGCCGGCCAGGCCGCGTCGCCCGCACCCGACGTTGCGGACGCCGCGCCGGCGGCGCGACCGGTGCGGGAGCCGTTGACGCCGAGGCGCTCCATCGGATCGCCGGCCGACGGCGAGGCGGCCGTCGGGTCCGACGACGCGGCGCGATCGGTCGGGTCGTCGCCGGCGGCCTTGAGGAACCGCTCGAAGGTGCTGTCGGTACCGGCGGCCTTGGGGGTGTTGACCCCGAGCACGCCGCCGGATCCGCTGCCCATGGCGGAGCGGATCTGGGCGATGCGGCTCATGACCGCGGCGAGGCCGTCACTCATGTCGGCTGTCCTCCTGAGGGATGGGGGCGGCGGCGGGAGCGCAGCGCGTCGTCGGTGGCCTTCTCGGCCACCCGGGCGGCGCGGATGGCGAGCACGGCGCGCTCGCGGCGATCCAGCTCCTCCATCGACTTCTCGTTGCGCGCCGCCGATTGCCAGCGGATGCGGGCCGCCTCGACCTGCTCGGCGCTGGCGGTGGCCACCGCCTTGGCGTCGAGCACGGCGTCGATGCGCAGATCGGTCCGCTGGCGGTGCTGGGCCAGCGACGATACCGTACCGGATGGTAGGTTCACGGCCTCCGCCAGGGCGTCGGCGGTGCTCTGCTGACGGGCCAGGGCGGCCTGCCGCTCGGCTTCGGCCCGGGCCAGATCGGCCTGGGCCTGCTTCTTGCGGATGGCGGCCACCCGCAGCAGGGTCTTGACCCTCGATCGCTGGGTCATCGCAGTACCTGCTCGAGCAGCTGCCAGGACTCAGCCGCCGGGCAGACCTGGTGGCGCGGTTGCTGCAGGAAGCCCATCAGCAGGTCCTTGCGGCGCAGCGCCTCGTCGGTGACCGGGTTCGTGCCCGCCACGTAGGCGCCGATCTCGATGAGGTCGCGGCTCTCCTCGAGGCCGGCCAGCAGGCGGCGAAGCCGGTAGGCCAGGGCGAGCTGCTCGTCGGTGCAGATCTTGGAGGCGAGGCGGCTCACGCTCTCCAGCGCGTCCACCGTGGGGAAGTGCCCGGCCGAGGCCAGCCGGCGGGACAGCACGATGTGGCCGTCGAGGATGGATCGGGCGTGGTCGGTGATGGGTTCGGTCAGGTCGTCGCCCTCGACCAGCACCGTGTACAGCGCGGTGATGGTGCCCCTCGGCTGGGGACCGGTGCGCTCGAGCAGCTTGGGCAGCGCGTTGAACACCGACGGGGTGTAGCCGCGAACGGTGGGGGGTTCGCCGGCGGCGAGCCCGACCTCGCGCTGCGCCATGGCGAAGCGGGTGAGGCTGTCCATGAGCAGCAGCACGTCGAGACCCTGGTCGGCGTACCACTCGGCGATGCGGGTGGCGGTGACCGCGGCCCGCAGCCGCAGCAGCGCCGGCTCATCGGAGGTGGCGACCACCACCGTGGCGCGGGCGGCGCCCTCCGGGCCGAGATCGTCCTCGAGGAACTCGCGCACCTCACGGCCGCGCTCGCCAACCAGGCCGACGACGACCGCGTCGGCGTTGGCACCGCGTGCGAGCATGCCCAGCAGCGTCGACTTGCCGACCCCGGAGCCGGCGAAGATGCCGATGCGCTGACCGCGCCCGCAGGGCAGCAGCGTGTCGATCACCCGCACGCCGAGCGACAGCGGCTCGGTGATGCGCTGACGCTCCATCGGGTTGGGCACCGCCCGGTCGAGCTCGATCTTGGTCCGGCGGCCGGCCAGCGGACCCTTGCCGTCGATGGGGCGGCCGAGCGCGTCGAGGACGCGGCCGGCGAGCTGCGGGGTGACCTCCAGCTGCAGGCGGGTCCCGGCCGGTTCGACCCAGTCCCCCACCGCCATGCCGTCGAGCGCGCCGAGCGGCAGCAGGCGGACCTCGCCGTCGGCGACGGCGATCACCTCGGCCGGCACCGGTTCACCGTCGCCGGACGCGGCGTGGACCCAGAACAGGTCGCCGATGGCACCCTTCACGCCACGGGCGCACACCTCGAGACCGGACAGCCGGCTCAGCCGACCGGCCTGACGGTAGGGCGTGACCCGGGCCAGGTCCCGGCGGATGGTTGCGATGGAGGTCATGACCCCACCTCCTCGGTGGGTGACGCGGCCATGGTCGTCGTGGCGTCGTAGAGCACCTCGACGACCTCGTCGTCATCGGTCTCGTCATCGGTCTCGTCAGCGCTGGCGTCACCAACCGCGGGGTCGGCGGCGGGGTCGGCGGCATCGTCGGCGGCATGGTCGAGCAGCTCCCGAGCGCGTTCGAAGGCGTCGGTGAACGTGGCGAACACGGTGGTGTCGTCGAGGAGCACCCGCGCCTCGCCGTCGGCCAGGTCCTCCGCGGCGGACACCCGGATGGCCGCCCCGGCCAGCGCGGCGGTGCCCGTCACCCATGCCCGCGTGGCCTCGAGCAGCGCGGGCGAGGTCACGATCTCCACGTGCTGGTGCCGGTCGTGCTCGGCGAGCAACTCCCCCAGCCGGCCGAAGAAGGCGGCGGGCACCGAGGACAGCTCGCGGCGCACCGCCCACTCGGCCACGGCCAGCGCCAGTTCGACGAGCCGCTCGGCGTCAGCCGCCCGCGCGGCGCGGGCCTCGGCCACGTGGCGCCGTACGGCCTCATCGATCGACGCCTGCAGGCGGACGACGACGGCGGCCAGCTCGCTGCCCGCCTCGAGGGCGCCGCCGCGGTAGCCGTCCTCGTAGCCGGCGCGGTAGGCGTTGGTCTCGGCCTCAGCGATGCGCTGATCGACGGGTACGGTGTTCGGATCGATGCGGCGCAGCCGCACCGCCGACGCCTTGACCACCCGGCCCGTGGGCAGGGACAGGTCATTCGTCATCGCCGGACTCCCGTTCGATCTGGAGGGTTCCGGACGATTCGAGCGAGCGGATCACCTCGATGATGCGCTTCTGCGCCTCGATGATGTCCCGCTTGCGGATGCCCCGCAGGAACTCGATCTCGTCCTGCAGGTTCTCGCGGGCCCGTTCGGACAGGTTCCGGAAGATGCGCTCCGCCACGTCGTCCTCGGCCTCCTTGAGGGCGACGGCGAGGTCGCGGGTGTCGACCACCTTCAGCACTTCCTGGACGCCGCGGTCGTCGAGGCGCTTGACGTCGCTGAAGGTGAACAGCGCGTCGCGCACCTTGTCGGCCAGCTCCTTGTCGCGCTCGCGGATGCGGTCGAGCACCGCCTTCTCCGTCGCCTGGCTGGAGGAGTGCAGCACCTCGACGAGCAGGTCCACGCCTTCGAAGGCCGAGATCGGCTGGTTGAGCAACGGCACGAGCCGCGTCCGGAAGTCGTCGTCGAGCTCGCCGACCACGTCGGCGTGCACGTGCTCGAGGCCGGCGAGGCGCACGGCCACGTCGGCCTGCTTGTCGCCGGGCAGGGCCCGCAGGATCTTGGCCGCCTGGGACGGTTCGAGGTGGGCCAGGGCGAGCGCGATCAGCGAGGACGGCTCGGCGGCGAGGACCATGGCGGCCAGCTCGGGCGCGGCGTCGGCCAGGTAGCCGAAACGCCGGTTGCGCTCGGGGTCGAGCCGGTCGGCCAGCTCGGCCGCCCGCTCGGCGCCGAGCGTCCGGGTCAGCAGATCGATGGTGTACGGCAGGCCGCCCTCGGCCATCAGGCGGCGGGCGACGAGCTCCTGGGCGAAGTCGGTGAGGACCGACTTGACCTCCGAGGGCGACAGCGTCTCGATCGACGCCGTCTCCTGGGCGAGGTCCTCCACCAGCTCGGGCGGCATGCCCTTGAGCAACTTGGCGGCGCGCTCCGGACCGAGGGCGACGAGTACCGAAGCGACCTTGCGGCGCTGCTCGTTGCCCTCCATACCCGCCGGTCTGGCGGAGCTGTTCAGTTTGTTGGCGGCGGCGTTCGCACTCATGAGCGACGATCAGCCACCCAGCTACGCAGCAACGCGGCGACATCATCGGGTTCGCGGTCGATCAGGTCGAGCACCTCGTGGGCGGGGTCGAGCGCCCTGCGCTCCCCCGCGGCCCGGGCCTCGTCCTCGTCGGCGCCGGCCACCGCGAGCGCCGAACCGGGTCGGTTGGGCACGGCCAGGGCCATCGTGGCGGCGTTGGCCGTCGCCGGCGTCTCGCCGCCGGCGATCACGCCGAACGGCTCGGCGCTGCGGGCGAGGACGGCGGTGTCGATCTCGTCCACCTCGTCGGCGCGGCCCTTGAGGCCCTTGCGCAGGAACACCAGCGAGAGCAGCAGGACCACGAGGGCGCCGCCGGTCTGCGCGTAGCCGATGAGCTTGTCCCGGCTCTGGGCCGAGGCGACGGACTTCGTCGCCTCCTCCGCCGCCTCGGTGGCCGCGGTGTCGAACGTCTGGGGCTTCAGCTCGACCACGTCACCCCGGCCGTCCGGGGCGGGGGCGGTGTCGGCGCCGACGGCGGCGATCACCAGCGCCTCGAGATCCGCCTCGTTCGCGCCGAGCGTGTCGAGCGCCGCCTGGTCAACCGCCACCGCGACGGACAGGCGCTTCACCTTGCCCGGGTTCTCCCGGGTCACCGTCTCGGTCGAGTCGATGGCGGCCGAGCCGATCGTGTCGGTCTTGGTGTACTCCTGCGGGACGACCACCTCCCCGGTGGCCAGCGTGGTGCCGGTCACCCCGATCACACCTGCCGGTATGGTGGCGCCCGGGCCGACGAAGCTCTCCTCGGAGGTCTGCGAGCCGACCGTCTTCGGGTCGCCCGAGTACGTCGTCGACTTGGACTCGATCTGGTTGAAGTCCATCTCGGCGCTGACCCGCACCACCGAGCGGCCCGGACCGAGGATGGTGTCGAGCATCGACTGGGCCTGCGCGGCGGTGGCCGCCTCGTACTTGCGGGCCATCTGCATCGGGTCGTCGCCGGCGCTCATGCCGTCCACCGAGAGGATCCGGCCGGTGGTGTCGGTGACGGTGACGTTGTCGGGATCGAGGTCGGGCACCGCCGAGGCCACGGTCTGCATGATGGCGCGCACCGTGGAGCTGTCCATGCGGGCGTTCGTGCCGACCAGCACCGATGCCCGGGCGTCCTGCTGATCGTCGGCGAACAGTGCCTTCTCGGGGAGCGAGAGCTGGACCTTGGCCGAGTCGACGGCGTCCATCTCGAGCAGCATGTTGGTCAGCTCCCCCTCGAGCGCCCGCTGCAGGTCGACCCGCTGCTGGAACTCCGAGGTGGTCATGCTCTGCTTGTCGAGCAGCTCGTAGCCGGGCACCTGGCCGGTGAGGTTGACGCCGGCGTCGCTCAGCGCGGCCCGCGCCGCGGCCATCTTGTCGTTGGCCACCAGCACGCTGGCGCCGTTGCTGCCCAACTGGTAGGTGACGCCCGCCTCGTTGAGGGCGGCGGTCACCTTGGACACCTCGGCGCCCTGGGCGCCGGCCACCAACACGGCGTAGGAGGGCTGGGACACCCATCGCATCAACGCGATGAGGCCCATGATCGACACGATGGAGAGCCCGGCGAGGATCAGCATCTGCTGAGGGCTGAAGCTCTTGACGGTCCGGGTGGCCCGTTCTCGAGCGACGTTGAGGTCGAGTGCCATGGGAGTGCGCTAACCGCCTGGAAGGGTGGTGGACGGGACGGGTCGAGAGCAGCGGGACGGGATGGGGCGGCGCCGGGCCGCCCGGCGTCACAGCTGCATGCGCATGACTTCCTGGAACGCGCTGAGCAACTGGTTGCGCAGCGCCACCGTCAGCTGCACCCCGAGCTGTGCCTTGGAGGCGGCCACGGTGTACTGGCTGATGTCGGTGAGCTCACCGGTGGCGAGCTGGCGGCTGAGCTGGTCGGCGTCATCGATCGAGGACTGCACCTTGGCCAGGGCGTCACCGAAGTCGATCGACGTCGCCCCCGTCGCCTTGGAGGCCTTGTTCGCCCCGGCGCCGAGGTCGAACGTGCCGACCGCACCGATGCCGGACACGCCGTTGATCGCCGCGAACGACGAGATGGGGCTGATCGCGGAAACTGCCATCACTTCACTCCGATCGACAGGGCGGACTTGTACGCGTCGCGGACGCGGTCCATCACCGAGAGGTTCGCCTGGTAGCTGCGCTGGGCGATCAGCATGTTGGTCATCTCGACCGACAGGTCCACGACCGGCCGCCGCACCATGCCGGCGGTGGCGCCGTCCTGGTCGGCATAGGGGTTGTCCGGGTCCCACACCAGCGCCGCCTCCTCGCCGGAGGTGACGATGCCGGCGACCTGGGCGCCGCGGTCGTCGCCGTTCTCGTAGGACTGGGCGACGACGAGGCGGGCCCGGAACGGCTCCTCTTCGAAGGGGCGCACCGTGTTGACGTTGGCGACGTTGTCGGAGATGGCATCGAGCCAGATGCGGCTGACCTTGGCGCCGCTGGCGCTGGAGTCGAGGGCGGCGAACATGCCCATCAGCGCACCCCGATCGCTGTGCCGAGCAGGCCGAACTTGGCGTTGACCGCGTTGACGAGCGCCTCGTAGTGCAACCCGGAGCGCACGAGCGTGGTCGTCTCCTCCTCGAGGGAGACCCGGTTCTCGTTGAGGCTCATCCACGGGTCGCCGTCGCGCTGGGTCACCGAGACCCGGGCGGCGCCCCTGCTGTCGAGCGCACGCGCCAGCGACCCCTCGAACTCGACGCGCTGGGCGACGAATCCAGGGGTGTTGACGTTGGCGATGTTGTGGGATGTGATCCGCTGACGTTGGCCCTCGCCGAGCAGGCCCACCTCGAGGGCGGCCTGGGTGCTATCGGTGAAGATCTGCATGGCCCATGCATCGACTGGGACGATGGTCCCCCTTAGGGGAAGCACCAACCTGGTGGATGCCCGCCGTCCTGCCCGGGGCCGTCCCGGCGGCAGCGGGACCGCCGGGTCAGCTGTACGGGGACTGGCGGCCGGGCGCCGCCATGGCGTGCTGGCGCTGGCGCAGCTCCGCCTCGAGCCGGCGGACCCGCTCGAGCGCCAGCTGCGCCCGCACCCGATCCCGCTCGCTCAGCGAGGCGCTGGGCAGCGCCACGGCCTCGAAGCCGCCGTCCAGCACGCCTTGGGCCAGCGCGGCCTCCTGGCGGGCGAGACGGGCCTCCAGGGCATCGAGGGACGCTTCCCAGCCGTGCTGGATCATGCCGACAGCCTCGCCGGCACCGCGGTGCCCAGGCAGGCCTGGCCCCACGCCTCGCGCAGCGGCAGGACCAGCTCGACGCAGCGCATCACCAGCAGCGGATCGCTCGTGGTGTTGGCCGTCACCAGCTGGCGCCAGACGAACTCGTAGATGCGGTCGAGGTCCCGGGCGAGCTGGCCGGCGTCGAAGTTGAGCGAGCAGCGGAGCTCGGTGACGATGCGCTGGGCCTTGAGCAGCTGTTCGGAGGCCTCCGCCCGACGGCCACTGGCCTGGGCGTCCGCGCCGCGGCGCAGCGCGGCGATGAGACCGTCGAACAGCATGGCCACCAACTGTGCCGGGGTGGCGGTGGCGGTGCGGTTCTTGACGTACTGGTTGATGGCAGCTTGCGACATGCGTTGACTCGCGATGTTCAGGGGCGAACGGGGTTGGGGAGCGGAACGGCGGTGGAGGGGTGGGATCAGCCGAGCGCGCTGGCGAGACCGGAGGCCTGGCTGTTGAGCTGCTGCATCGTCGACTCCAGGTTCGTGTACTGGCGGCGGACCCGGTTCTCGACGAGGGTGAGGCGCTGGTCCTCGGCGGAGATGCGGTCGTTGAGGGCGGTGATGTTGTCTCGGGTGGCATCGAGGGCGCTGTCCACGGCGCCGTTGGAGCTCACCATGTTCTTGACCGATTCGGCCATGGTGCCGAACACGCCCTTCTTGGCCGCTCCGTCGCCGGCGAGCAGCCGCACCGTGCCGGCGTGGTCGTTGGCCAACGCGGCCCGGAACTTCGTCTCGTCGAGGGCGAAGGTGCCGTCGCTGCGCAGCGAGATCCCGAGCTGGGCGAGCACCTGCTTGTCCTGGCCGGTGTCGCTGTAGCGCATCGCCTCGAGCAGCGAGTCCTGCACCCGTCGCATCCGCGAGTCGCCGGTCATCGTCGCCGCCGTCTTGGTGCCGGCGTCGTAGCTCGTGCTCTTCTTGATCGCGCCCAGCACCGAGTTGAGGGCGTCCACCACCGTCTTCGCCTGCTGCACCAGCTTGTCGTCGTCGTTGGCGACGCTGACCGTGATCTCCTTGGATGCGTCCGCCGCCTTGAGATCGATGGTCACGCCGGGCAGGACATCGGTCAGTCGGTTGCTGGAGCGGCTGATGGTGGTGGTGCCGTCGGCCAGCACGATGCGCGAGTCGGCGGCGGCGCGCAGGGTCCCGAACGTCTTGCCCGACACGCCGGCGAGGTTCGAGAAGTCCATCGTGACCGCGTGCTCGGTGCCGGGGTCGCGGGCGGAGAGCACGAAGCTGGTCGGCGTCGCGGTGCCGTCCTTCTTGTTGACCGCAGCGGCGGACACACCGACGCCGAGGTTGTTGATCGCGCCGGCGAGCCCGGCCAGCGTCGTCGACGCGGTGGTGTCGACCACGCCGATGCTCGCCTTGCCCGTCTTGAGCGTCGCGATGGTGAAGTCTGCGGTGTTCCCGGCGTCATCGGTCAAGGTGACCGAACCGCTGGAGGACACCGACTGCTCCTTGCCGTTGAAGATCACCGTGGCCGAACCACCGGAGATCGACTTGACCTCGAGCTCGTACTTGCCCGGCCCGAGCCCGGCGTAGGCGTCGAGGGTCATGCCGACGCCGCCGAGACCGGCAGCGACCTGCGCCTTGCCCGCACCCACGAGGTCCGTGGTGTCGGTGAAGCCGTTGGCCATCAGCTGGTGGGAGGCGGCGAGCTGCTGCACCTTGAACGTGAAGGTCGAGGGCGTGGCGCCGCTGCCGGCGGTGGCGGTGACGAGGTCGGTGTCCGATGAGGTGGCGTTCGCCGCTGCGGCCTTGGCCGGGGTGGAGAGCGCCTCGCTCGCGGTGCGCAGGGAGCCCAGCTTGGTGTTGAGGTCCTGCCATACGTTCAGCTGCCGCTGGTAGGTCGACTGACGCGACACCAGGCGCGTCCGCGCCGCCTGCTCGCCGGTGAGGATCGCGTTGATGATGTCTGAGGTGTTCAGGCCTGATGCCAGGCCCCCGATGCTGTTCGGCATGTTCGATCCTTCCTCGGCGGAGAACTCCCCGTCCTCTTTCGTCAAGCTGTCGCTGGAACTCGACCCTCCAAGATGGGGGCCCGCCGGGCTGGGCGAGGCGGCTCAGGGTTTCCGCCTCACCCATGCCCGGTAGGTTCTCTCAGCTCAGGACGTCGAGGATCGACGGTCCCGTTATCGCAGAAGCTGGAGAACCGACTGAGGGACCGAGTTGGCTTGCGCCAACATGGCGGTACCGGCCTGCACCATGATCTGGTGGCGGGTGAAGCTGACCATCTCCTGGGCGATGTCGAGGTCCCGGATCCGGGACTCCGACGCCTGCAGGTTCTCGGTGGTCACGTTCAGGTTGGTGATCGTGTGCTCGAGGCGGTTCTGCTGAGCGCCGAGGTTGGCTCGCAGCGAGTTGACCTCGTTGATGGCGCTGCGCACCGTGTCGATGGCCGCCGATGCGCCCGTCGACAGGTTGACCGTGGAAAGGCTCACGGCGGAGCCGGAGCCGTCGGTCAGCGACGCCGAGGACAGCGTCTGGGTGGTGACGCTGATCGTGTCGGAGCTCAGCGCGCCGACCTGGAAGGTGACCGACGCCGAGCTGAACACGGCCTTGCCGGCGAACTTGGTCGACGTGCCGATCGAGTCGATCTGCTTGAGCAGCTCGGTGACCTCGGCCTGCTCGGCGGCGCCGTCGCTGGTGGCGGTGTTGGCCGCGGACACGGCCAGCTCGTTGATGCGCTGCAGGATGGCGTGCACTTCGTCGAGCGCGCCTTCAGCGGTCTGCACGAAGCTGATGCCGTCCTGGGCGTTCTTGACCGCCTGGTTGATGCCGCGGAC
>JADLEF010000274.1 GCA_020846295.1 Acidimicrobiales bacterium | reverse complement strand
GGTCGTGGCCGTGGCCACCGGCCGGTTCGATGTCGACGAGCTCGACGCCCACGGACCGGATGCCACCGTCGCCGATCTGACCAACGCCGACGCGGTGATCAAGGCGATCCGGGAGCCCAACGCCCTCGCCGAACGCTGACGGCGCGCCGCCGCCCGGCCTCCCGGGCGGCGGCCGCGCCGGGTGCGGCGGCTAGGCGTACGCGCCTTCGAGCAACGACACCACGTCGGCCTCGCCGATGGGCCGCGGGTTGAAGCGGAACGCCGGGTGCTGCTGCACCAGCCGGGCCACGGCGGCGATGTCGTCCTCCTGCACGCCCAACGCCGAGAGGCTGGACGGCAGGCCGTTGTGGACCCGCAGCGCGTCGAGGGCGGCGGCGAGATCCGCCTCGCCGAGGAGCGCGGCGGCCTGCTCCATCCGCGCCCCCAGCGCGTCGGCGTTGAAGCGCAGGACCTGGGGCAGCACCAGCGCCATCGCCACGCCGTGGTCCACGCCGCAGCGCCCACCGAGCAGCAGCGCCATGGCCGAAGCGAGTTGGGGGCGGCTGTTGGCCGCTGCCCGGGCGGCCAACGCCGATGCCTCCACCACGGCACCGAGGGCCTCCGGGTCCTCGGCGATGCTGCTGAGCGCGCCGTGCAACCGGCCCAGCGCGGCGGCACCGAGCGCCTCGGCCTCCGGTCCGGCCGGCGTCAGGACCGCGCCGATGGCGTGGCCCAGCGCGGTCATGCCGGACGCGGCCAACACCGAGCCGGGGGTGCGCCCGATGAGCGTCGTGTCGTAGACCACCCACCGCGGGGCCAACGTCGGGCTGACCGCCTCCTGCTTGTGGCGGGCGGCGGGATCGGTCATGGCGAAGATCGGCGAGCACTCGGCCCCGGCGAGGGTGGTGGGGACCGCCACGTGGGTGAGCAGCGGCCGGTCGGCGAAGGTCACCCCCGGGGTGCCGGCCTCCTGTTCGAGGAAGAACAGCACCGCCTTGGCCAGATCGACCACCGAACCACCGCCGATGGAGACGAGCGTGTCGATCTGCTCGGACCGGCCGAGCTGCACCGCGGCGCGCACCGTCGGCACCGGCACGTGGGGCTGGGCATCGCGAAAGACCGAGACGACCGAACGGCCCAGGCCCTCGATCACCGCGTCGGCGGCGACCGAGGGCGAGGTGAGGACGAGCGTCCGGCGGCTGCCGGCGTCCTTGAGCAGCGGGCGCAGTCGGTCGGCGGCGCCGGGACCGAAGCGCAGCTCCTGCGGATAGGCGGTGTGGGACCAGATCAGCGGCACGACGTCATTTCACCGCACCGGAGCCCTTCAATGCGGAGACTTCGCTGTCGGAGAACCCGAAATCCTTCAGCACCGCGTCGGTGTGCTCGCCGGGGTAGGCGGGCGGACCGGCGATCGCGGGCTCGGTGCGCGAGAACCGCGGCGCCGGCGCCGGCTGCGTCACGCCCGCGACCTCGACGTAGGTCTTGCGCTGCACGTTGTGGGGGTGCTGCGCGGCCTCGGTCATGGTCAACACCGGCGCGAAGCACACGTCGGAGCCCTCCATGACCTCGCACCACTCGGCCATGGTCCGCGTCTTCATCAGCGCGGCCACGCGCTCCTTCATCGCCGGCCACTGGCGCTTGTCGAGCTGATCGGGCAGGTCGGGCTGCTCCCCCAGGCCCGACAGCCGGAGCAGTTCCGCGTAGAACTGCGGCTCGATCGAGCCGAGGCTGACGTAGCGACCGTCGGCCGTCTCGTACACGTCGTAGAAGTGGGAACCGGTGTCGAGCAGGTTGACGCCGCGCTCCTCGGCCCAGGCGCCGGACTTCATCATCCCGGCGAACATGGTCATGAGGATGGCGGTGCCGTCCACCATGGCGGCATCGACCACCTGGCCCTTGCCGGACGCCTTCGCCTCGACCAACCCGCAGGCGATGCCGAAGGCGAGCAGCATGCCGCCACCGCCGAAGTCGCCGACGAGGTTGAGCGGGGGCAGCGGGGCCTGGCCGGCGCGACCGATGTGGGCCAGCGCTCCGCCGAGGGCGATGTAGTTGATGTCGTGGCCGGCCATCTGGGCGTAGGGGCCTTCCTGGCCCCAGCCGGTCATGCGGCCGTACACCAGCCTCGGGTTGCGGGCGAGGCACACGTCGGGACCGAGGCCGAGCCGTTCCATCACGCCGGGCCGGAACCCTTCGATCAGGGCGTCGGCGCCCTCGATCAGGCGGAGCACCGCCTCGACGCCCTCCGGCTGCTTGAGGTCCACGCCGATGGACTGCCGTCCTCGGGCGAGGATGTCGAGCGACGGCTCGGCCGGGGCACCGGCCGGAACGTTGCCGGCACGGTCCACCCGGATGACGGTGGCCCCCATGTCGGCCAGCATCATGCCGCAGAACGGCCCGGGGCCGATGCCCTGCAACTCGATGACCTTGACTCCCTGCAACGGACCCATGGCTTCTCCCCACGCGTAGGTTCGGACCGCGTCATCCTGGCAGCAGCGGCCGCCCGGCACCGAACCGACCCGGGCCGCCGGCTAGGTACCGGCCCGTACGGCGAGCCGGGTGACCGCCTCGATGATCGGCGCCCAGTACACGGGCGGCAGGTCGTGGCCCATGCCCTCCAGCTCGAGCAGCTCGGCGCCGGCGACCAACGCCGCGGTGCGCTGGCCACCCTCGGGGCGGATGAGGCGGTCGGCGCTGCCGTGGATGACGAGCGTCGCCACCTCCAGCCGGGCCAGCTGCTCCTCCCTGGACGGCGAGGCGGCGATGGCCAGCAGCTGGCGGGCCGCGCCGTCGCGCCGCGGGCAGCGGGCCCACGCCCGACGGGCGAACGCCTCGACCGCCTCGGGATCGCGGTGCTCGGGGCTGTCGACCAGTTCCGACCAGGCCAGCGCGGAGGCGACCGCCGACTCGACGTCGGTGGGCACCGGGCGCAGCAGCATGGCGAGCACGTCCGGCTCGGGCACCAGCAGCGCCCGATCCCCGGTGGTCGACATGAGCGACGTGAGCGAGGCGACGCGCGCCGGGTGCTCGATGGCGAGCAACTGGGCCACCATCCCGCCGAGCGAGGCACCGAGCACGTGGGCGGTGGGCACGTCGAGGGCGTCGAGCAGGGCGATGGTGTCCGCCGCCATGTCCTGCAGCCGGTAGGGGGCGGGGATCTCGCCGCCGTCGAGGAACGCCGGCAGCGCGGCGGTGATGTCGACCTCGGCATCGAAGAACTGCGAGAGCCCGGCGTCGCGGTTGTCGAAGCGGATGACGTGGAAGCCGCGGTCCACGAAGCCCCAGCAGAACTCCTCGGGCCAGCCGATGGCCTGACCGCCGAGGCCGTTGACGAGCAGCAGGGGTGGCCCGTCCTCCTCCCCCAGACGCTCGTACCACAGGTCGATACCGTTGGCGTTCACGATGCCGGCGCTCACCGGCCCGACCTTACCGCCCCGCGCGAGTCCGACCCGGAGGCCTTCGCCCCATGACCGATCCCCGCCGCGCCCCGATCCAGCAGGCGGCCTGGAGCGAGCTGCCTGCGCGCACCGCCTACCGGCTCGCCGCCCTGCGCAGCGCCGTGTTCGTGGTCGAGCAGCGCTGCCCGTACCTCGACCTCGACGGCCGGGACCTCGACGCGGGGGTCACCCAACTGTGGATCGAGGCCGGCGACGAGCCCGCCCCGGTGGCCGCCCTGCGGGTGCTGCCCGAGGGCGACGGCTGGCGCATCGGCCGGGTGGTGACCGACCCGGCATACCGGGCGGTCGGCCTGGCCGGCCGGCTCCTGGAGGAGGTCCTCGCCCGCCGGGACGGTCCGTTCGTCCTCGACGCCCAGTCATACCTGACCGGATGGTACGGCCGGTTCGGGTTCGTCACCGATGGCCCCGAGTTCCTCGAGGACGGTATCCCCCACACGCCGATGCGCCGCCCGTAAAGTTCGCGCCGTCGGTTCTCTCGGACGGTCGAACCGGCCCGGCGCTCGGTCGCGCCTGGACGACGATGCTGTTTCCCACCTTCACGTTTGCCGTGTTCTTCGCCGTGGTGCTCACGGTGGGTTGGTCGCTGCACCGCCAGCAGGCACGCTGGAAGCTGTTCATGCTCGGCGCCAGCTACTTCTTCTACGGCTTCTGGGATTGGCGCTTCATCGGCCTGATCGTGCTGTCGACGGTCGTGAACCAGGCCGCCGCCGAGGCCATCCACCGCAGCGCCAGCGACCGGTTCCGCTCCGGGGTGCTCACCTCGTCGGTGGTGTTCAACCTCGGCCTGCTCGGGTTCTTCAAGTACTACGGCTTCTTCGCCGACACGATGCGCGAGACCTTCGGCCGCGTCGGGCTGCCCAGTCCACCCCTGCTGCACATCGTGCTGCCGGTGGCGATCTCGTTCTTCACCTTCCAGGCGCTGTCCTACGTCATCGACGTCAAGCGCGGCCTGCTCAAACCGGCCCCGCTGATCAACTTCGCGCTGTACCTCTCGTTCTTCCCGCACCTGGTGGCGGGACCGATCGTGCGCGCCGCCGAGTTCCTGCCCCAATTGGAGCAGAAGCTGGACCCGCGCCGCATCGACCTCACCGGCGCGCTGGCGCTCATCGGCGCCGGGTTGTTCAAGAAGGTGGTCATCTCGAGCTACCTGGCGTCGTCGATCGTCGACCCGATCTTCGAGCACCCCGGGCGCCACAGCAGCCTGGAGCTCCTCCTGGGGGTCTACGGCTACGCGGTCCAGATCTACGCCGACTTCTCCGGTTACACCGACATCGCCATCGGCATCGCGCTGCTGCTGGGCATCCGGTTCCCGCAGAACTTCGACCGGCCGTACAGCGCGGTGTCGATCCAGGAGTTCTGGCGCCGCTGGCACATGACGCTGTCCAACTGGTTGCGCGACTTCCTCTACATCCCGCTCGGCGGGAGCAAGGGCGGTCGGGACCGACGGGACCGCAACCTGTTCCTGACCATGCTGCTGGGCGGCCTGTGGCACGGCGCGGCGTGGACCTTCGTCATCTGGGGCGCGTACCAGGGCGCAGGCCTCGTGCTCGAGCGGCGGGTGAAGGAGAACCGCGAGCTGACCGCCAGCCGGCGCCGGGGCCGTCAGCTGGCGCTGGTGCGCCTCGGGGCCGAGACCGACACCACCGCCGCCGGCGGGGATCGGCCCGCGGCGGCCTCGGGCTTCGACGAGCTGGCCGATCCCGACCCGCAGGACGCGCCCCGCTTCACCGACCGGCAGCGCCGCTGGATCGGCCGCATCGTCACGTTCCACTTCATCTGCGTGGGATGGATCTTCTTCCGCTCCGACTCCGTGGGCACGGCGCTGCACATCCTGTGGCGCATCCTCACCGCCTGGGGCGGTGGGCCGCTGGTGACACCGCTACTCGTCGGCACCATCGCGGCTTGTCTCGCCGTGCAGTTCATCCCCCGTCCGGTCACCCGCAACGCGCTGGCCGAGCTCTCCCGACTGCCCGCCACCGTGCAGGCCGGGCTCTTCGGCGCCTTCCTGGTGCTCGTCGATGTGCTCGGCCCCGCCGGGGTGGCCCCGTTCATCTACTTCCAGTTCTGAGGCGGGACCATGGCTGCTCCGATCCGCTCTCCCCGTCGCTCCGACCGGCCGGCCGCGCCGGCCACGGCGCCGTTCCGCAAGCGCCGCCCGTACCGCTCCGATCAGACCGTGGGCGCCATGGTGGTGGCGTTCGTGGTGGCGATGCTGCTCGGTTCGCAGTCGCTGGTGAACCTGGCGGGCCAGCAGCCCTACGGCGCCCGGCGTACCGTGCTGCTCGGTATGGCCAAGGGGTTGCACAGCTTCTCCCATGCGCTGCTGCTCGACCAGCCGGCGGCCCGGCTCGGTGAGCTCACCGGCAAGGAGCCCCCGGTCAAGGTGGACGTCGAGGCGGTGGTCCAGCAGCAGGCGGCCGCACCCCCGACGACGGCATCGACCATCCCGCTCGACATCAACCCGGCCACCGGCAAGCGGTACGTCACCGCCGAGGAACCGCTGCGGGTGCTGCTCGCCGGCGACTCGATGATGCGCGAGCTCGGCGGCGCCCTGATGGACACCGCCGACAGTGCGCTGGCGCAGGTGACGCTGGACTACCGGGTGTCCAGTGGGCTGTCGCGGCCCGACTACTTCGACTGGCCGTCGAGGCTGGCGACCAAGCTCGACGAGCTCCAGCCGGAGGCGGTGGTGCTGATGTTCGGCGCCAACGACCACCAGGATGTCGAGATCGACGGGCAGATCCTCCGGGCGGACAGCCCCGAATGGCTGGCCGAGTACGGCCGTCGGGTGGGACTGGTCATGGACCTGCTGCACCGGGGCGATGTCACCGTCACGTGGGTAGCCCTGCCGCCGATGCGGTCGGCGACGTTCTCCACCGCCATGGCATCGCTGTCGGAGGTGTACCGCGCCGAGGCGGCCGACCGGCCGTGGGTGCACGTGGTGGACGGCGGGGCCGGGGTGTCGGCCCCGGACGGGAGCTTCGCCGCCTACCTGCCCGGCAGCGACGGCGCCCCGGTGGTCCTGCGCCAGGAGGACGGCATCCACTACTCGACAGCGGGGGCCGACCGGGCGGCGGCATCGGTGTGGGCGGATGTCGTGCAGCGCTGGGGTCTCGACGAGGCCGGGTCGACCACCGCCGCCGGCGGCTGACGCAGGTCGCGCTCAGTACGGCGCCAGCGTGTCGGCCAACCGCCGGAGCGCATCCGGGGTGCGGGTCCCCCACCAGAACAGGTCCTGCCCGTCGACGAGCACCGTCGGCGCCAACTCCGCCCATTCCTCGCAGTGTCGTTGCTTGAACGGGTACGGCTCCGTGGGCAGCACGATCAGGTCGGGCCGCGCCTCGTGGACGGCCTCGACCCCGATCTCGGGGTAGCGCACGTCGTCGGCACCGAAGAGCGTGGTGAACCCGAGCCTGCGCAGCACCGACGCACCGTAGGTGTGGGCGCTGAGCGTGATCCACGGGCGGCGCCACACCGGCAGGAACACCCGCCGGCCGCGGTCGGGGCGGGCGGCGGGCAGCTCGAACGCGGCGGCGTCGAAGGTGCTGCCGACCGCGTCGGCGACGCCGGCCAGCGCCGGTGCCACATCGGCCACGTCGTCGATGCGCACGCTGTGGGTGCGCACGCCCCGGGCGACGAGCGCCTCGTAGTCCTCGAGGCGGTTCTCCTCCTCGCACAGCAGCACCACGTCGGGCCGCAGGGCGGCGATGCGCTCGATGTCGGGGTCCTTGGTGCCGCCGACGTGCTCGTAGGCGGGCTGCTCGCAGAAGCGCGTACAGGCCAACGGCTCGACGCCCCACGCCAGGATCGACTCGGTGAGCGACGGCACGAGGGAGATGACCCGTACCGGTCGGGATGGCGCGGCGCTGCTCATCGGCGGGATCACATCCGGTTGAGGAGCTCGGCCTTCTTGGCCTCGAACTCGGCGTCGGAGAGCAGGCCGCGGTCGCGCAGGTCGGCGAGCTGGGCGATCTGCTCCGGGATGGTGACGGGCCGCTGACCCCAGCCGCCCTTCTCATGGCGGTCGACCTGTCGGTTGATCTCCTGTTGCACGGCGAGCGGCTTGCGGATGTCGCTGAAGCTCTCGATGCCGGCCTCGGAACCGGATTCGATGACCAGGTCCCCGGCGCCGATCAGCCGCTCGAAGATGCTCTGGTGGAAATCGACGGTGTTGATCTTCTCCAACGGCATCTGGGTGTTGCGCCGCGAGATGAAGCCCTTGTGGAAGATCACCCGCTCCGAGGTGATGGCAAAGGTGGTGGTGCTCCAGCGGATGTAGCGGGCCAGGAAGAACACGAGCGCGACCACCAGCACCACCGCGGCGAGCAGCCGCAGCGCGCTGGCGTCGGTGAGCACGAGGGCCAGCCCGCCGAGCACCACCGCGCCGACGAGCGCGGCGATCCCATCGATCAGCGCCCACCAGTGGGGGCGGATGGCGAGGATCAGCTCCTCGTCGTCTTGCAGCATGTCCGACGGCAGGCTCACGGCGTCAGCGTAGTGAGCCGGAGGTGCGTCGCGACCGGACCCCGCCGCCCGGCCCGCGGCGCGACCGGGCGTCGGTCAATCCCAGCCGAGCTGTTCGAGGCGATCGTCGTCGATGCCGAAGTGGTGGGCGATCTCGTGCACCACGGTGACGGCCACCTCCTCGACGAGCTCGTCCTCGTCGTCGCACAGCTCGCAGCACGCCAACCGGTAGATGGTGATGCGGTCGGGCAGCACGAGGGCGCCGTAGTCGTGGCGCTCGGTGAGCGGGATGCCCTCGTAGAGGCCGAGCAGATCCGGTTCGTCGGGATGGCGGTCCTCGATGGTGATGACCACGTTGTCGATCAGCTCGGCGAGCTCGTCGGGCAACAGGTCCAAGGCGTCGCCCACCAGCCGCTCGAAGCGACCCCGGGTCAGCGGTTGCATCCAGTCAACCTAGAGGCGTTCGGGGGGAAACCGGCGGCCGGGGACCGGGCGCCGGCGTTCCTACAATGCAGCCGTGACCCTGACCGACCTGCTCGCCGGGCTCGACGCCGAGCAGCGTCACGCCGTGACCACACCGTCGCAGCCGTTGATCATCCGCGCCGGCGCCGGATCGGGCAAGACGCGGGTCCTCACCCGGCGGCTCGCGTACCGTGCCGCCCAGGGCGATCTCGACCCGCGGCGGGCGCTGTGCGTGACCTTCACCCGGGAGGCGGCGGCCGAGCTGCGGGGCCGCCTGCGTCAGCTCGGCCTGCGCGACCTGCCCGCCGCCGGGACCTTCCACAGCATCGCGCTGGCGCTGCTGCGGACCCGTTGGCACGACCTGCGCCAGCCGGAGCCATCGCTGCTGCAGGACCGCATGTCGTTGCTGCGCCGGGTGGCGGCCAACCGGGTCGACGGCGCGACGCTGCTGCGGGTGGGCATCGAGATCGACTGGGCGCGGGCCCGTTCCATCCGGCCCGACCGCTACCGCGCGTCGACCCAACGGCGCCGCCGCACGCCGGCGGTGGACCCGAAGCTGGTCGAGCAGTTCTACGGCGAGTACGAGGCGGCCAAGCGAAAGGGGCGCCTGGTCGACTTCGACGACCTGCTGGAGCGATGCGCGGAAGCGTTCCGCACCGACCCGACCTTCGCCGAGGCGCAGCGCTACCGCTTCCACCACCTCTTCGTCGACGAGTTCCAGGACGTGAACCCGCTGCAGTTCCGGCTGCTGCAGGCCTGGCTCGGACCCAACCGGGATCTGTGCGCGGTCGGCGACGCCAACCAGGCCATCTATGGCTGGAACGGCGCCGATCCCACGCTGTTCGACCGGCTGGTCGAGCTCCTCGAGGGCGGCGAGGTGGTCGAGCTGCGGACGAACCACCGCTCGAGTCCCTCGGTGGTGGCGGTGTCGGGGGCGGCCCTGCCTGCCGGCGCCGCCCCGCGCCCGGCGGTGGGCCGGCCCGAGGGCGTGCCGCCCAGGGTGGTGGCCTGCCGGGACGAGGACGACGAGCTGGCGGTCATCGCCACGCAGGTGCAGCGCTGGCACGACCGCGGCGTCGCCTGGCGGGAGCAGGCGGTGCTGGTGCGGACGAACGCGCTGGTCGGATCCGTGCTCGAGGGCCTGCACGCCGCCGGCGTGCCGGCTGCCCGGGCCGGGGGCGATCACCGGGCGCTGCTGCGCGCCATGCCGCCGATCACTGCTGCGATGACCTGGCCGGACCTCGTCGAGGAGCTGAGCGACCCGACGTTGGCCGCGCTGGCCGCCGAGTATGCCGCGCTCGATCAGCGGCCGACTCCGTCGGGGTTCGCGCACTGGGCCGCCACCGCCACCGCCGACGAGGGCGTGGCTCTCGACGCCGTACGGGTCGGTACGTTCCACCGGGCGAAGGGTCGGGAGTGGCGGGCGGTGATCGTGGCCGGGGTGGAGGACGGGTTGGTACCGGCCAGTACGGTGCGCCTCGAGGAGGAACGTCGGCTGTTCTACGTTGCGTTGAGCCGCGCCACCGAGTCGCTGGTGTGCACCTGGGCCGCGCGGCGCACCATGCGGGCTGCGATGCAGGACCGCGTCGCCTCACCGTTCCTGGCCGCGGTGGAGCAGGCGTGCCGGGCGGCGGACGAGGCGGTGGCGCCCGCGCCGATGCCACCCGCGCTGGCATCGCTGCGGGCCTCGGCCCTGCTGCGGGCGCCGGGCGTGGCGGTCGCCACCGTGGCGGGTGATCGCTTCCAAACGACGGCCGGGACCGGGGTCGGTCGCCGCCGTCACCTGAGGTTGGTCGACGCCGACGGAGCGGGAGCGGCAGCGGGTTCGACGGCACCATCGGCAGCGAGCTCGACGGGAGCCTCGACGGTGGGGTCGGCCGCCGCTGCGGCGGGGGGCGAGGCCGCGCAGGAGCGCCATCGGCGACGGCTGGAGGCGCTGATCCGATGGCGTGAGGCGCAGGCACGCATGGCATCGGTGCGGCCCCAGGTCGTGCTGGACGACGCGACCGTGGCGGCGTTGGCCGCCGACCCGCCGGCGGACGAGGCGGAGTTGGCGGCGCGGCGCGGCGTGGGAGCGCTACGGGCCCGCCGCATCGCCCCGGCTGTGCTGGCGGCGCTGGCCTCGGCCGACTGAGGCGGGCCCGGATCCGCCGACGGACGGGCCGCCCGCCGGGCCCCGTGGCGGGATCGGGCGTCGAAGCCGGGCACCAACCCCGTCGGTATGGTCCCGCCCGCGCCGGCTGCGCTCGGATCAGACGTCGAACTCCGCCATGACCACCGTGTGGTCCGACGGCTTGGTGCCCTTGCGGGCGTTGCGGTCGATGAACACGAACCCGCTGCGTTCGGCCAGCGCGGTCGAGGCCAGCAGGTGGTCGATCCGCATCCCCATCCGCTTGTGGAAGCACCCCGCCCGGTAGTCCCAGTACGTGTACAGCCCGTCCTCGGGGTAGCGCGCCCGCACCAGGTCGACCGTGCCCCACTCGAGCAACGAGCGGAACGCGCTGCGCTCCGGCTCGGACACGTGGGTGGAGTCGTTGAACTGCGCCATGTCCCACACGTCGTCGTCGCCGGGCGCGATGTTGTAGTCGCCGCACAGCACGAGCAGGTCCCGGGGCGTGTGGTGCGCATCGAGGGCGCGCTGCAGCCTCGCCAGCCACCCGAGCTTGTACTGGTAGTGCTCGTCGGCCAGCGTGCGCCCGTTCGGCACGTACATGCTCACGACCCGGACGCCGCCGCAGGTGGCCCAGATGATGCGAGCATCGCGGTCGGGCTCGTCGTCGTCGGGGAAGCCCTCCACCACGTCGTCGATGCCGACGCGGGACAGGATCGCCACCCCGTTCCACTGGTTGAAGCCGTGGTGGGCGCTGTCGTAGCCGAGCGCCTTGAACGCCATGGCCGGGAACGCGTCGTCGGACAGCTTGGTCTCCTGCATGCAGACCACGTCGGGCTGCAGCTCCTCCAACCACTGCTCGACGCGCGGCATCCGGGCGTTGAGGGAGTTCACGTTCCACGTGGCGAGCCGCATAGGCCGCCGACGATAGCCACGCCGGCTCGTCGACGGAACCCTGGCGGGTGGACGCAACCCTGCTGATCGGCCGGTCGGCCCGAGGGTGACCGGTAGCATGCCCACCGTGGCTGACGCGCGACCTGATTCCTCCACGGTGGGCCCCAATGCGTGGCTCGTGGACGAGATGTACGAGCAGTACCTCGCCGACCCGAGCTCCGTGAACGAGGCCTGGCGGGACTTCTTCGCCGACTACCGGGCCGAAGCTCCGCACCTGGCCCCCGCCGCAGCTGTGGCACCGGCGGCCGTCGCGACCACCGCCACGGCCCCCGCACCGGCCTCCAACGGCGCTGCACCGGCCGCCACACCGGCGGCGAGCGGTCCGTCGGCGGCGGTGGCCGCGGCCCCCGGTGCGCCGGCCCGGCCCGACGGCACGGCCGCCCCCGCGCCGCCGGCCCCCGCTGCGCCCGTCGGGCAGCCCCTCAAGGGGGCGGCCGCCCGGATCGTCGCCAACATGGTGTCCTCGCTCGAGGTCCCGACCGCGACCAGCTTCCGGGAGATCCCGGCCAAGCTCCTCGAGGTCAACCGCAGCGTGATCAACGGCTACCTCGGCCGTACCCGGGGCGGCAAGGTCAGCTTCACCCACCTCATCGGCTACGCCATCGTGCGCTCCATCGTGGAATCGGTCCCGGCGATGAACTCCACGTTCAGCGATGCCGACGGCAGCCCCCGCGTGCTGCGCAACAGCGCCGTGAACCTCGGCATCGCCGTCGACATGGAGAACGCCGACGGCAGCCGCTCGCTGATGGTGCCGGTCATCAAGCACGCCGAGGAGCTCGATTTCCGCGAGTTCGTGGGCGCCTACGAGGATCTCATCCGCCGGGTCCGCTCCAAGAAGCTCACCGCGGACGACCTCGCCGGGGCGACGATCAGCCTCACCAACCCCGGCACGCTGGGCACCGTTCAATCGGTGCCGAGGCTGATGAAGGGCCAAGGTGTCATCGTCGGCGTCGGCCGCATCGACTATCCGGCCGCGTTCGAAGGGGCCGATCCCGAGGCCCTCGCCGGGCTGGGGATCTCCAAGGTCGTCACCGTCACGTCGACCTACGACCACCGCATCATCCAGGGCGCCGAGTCCGGCCTGTTCCTCAAGGACGTGCACGACCGGCTCATCGGCGGCCACCAGTTCTACCAGCGCTGCTTCGCCGCCATCGGCGTGCCGTACTCGGCGGTCGCCTGGCGGCGCGACGTCAACCCCACCGACCACGAGGAATCCGCGGTCGAGAAGCAGACCAAGGTCGACGCCCTCATCAACATGTACCGGGTGCGGGGTCACCTCATCGCCGATCTCGATCCGCTGCGGCTCAACGAGGTCAAGGTCCACGCCGAGCTCGATCCGGAGACCCACGGCCTGACCATCTGGGACCTCGATCGCGAGTTCCTGTGCTCCGGGCTCGCCGGTCGGCACTCGATGACCCTGCGCGACATCCTCGGGGTGCTGCGCGACGCCTACTGCCGGCGCATCGGCATCGAGTACATGCACATCCAGGAACCGACCGAGAAGCAGTGGATCCAGCGGCAGGTCGAGCACAGTGCCCAGCATCCCGGCAGCGGCGTCGGGCTCGACCTCGACGAGCAGAAGCACATCCTCGGCCGGCTCAACGCAGCGGAGGCGCTGGAGAAGTTCCTCGCCACCAAGTACATCGGCCAGAAGCGCTTCGGCATCGAGGGCGCCGAGTCCGCCATCCCGTTGCTCGACGCCATCCTGGCCGACGCGGCCGACGCCGGCCTCGACAGCGCGGTGCTCGGCATGGCGCACCGCGGCCGGCTCAACGTGCTCGTCAACATCGTCGGCAAGAGCTACGGGCAGCTGTTCAGCGAGTTCGAGGACCACATCACCCCCGACGCGGTGCAGGGCTCGGGCGACGTGAAGTACCACCTCGGCCAGAGCGGGAAGTTCCAGTCCCGCCACGGCAGCGCCATCGACGTGCAGCTCGCCGCCAACCCCTCGCACCTCGAGGCGGTGGATCCGGTGGTGGTGGGCATGGCCCGCGCCCGCATGGACCAGATCGAGCCGACCAACGACCCGAACCGCCAGTACCCCGTGCTGCCGGTGCTCGTGCACGGCGATGCCGCCTTCGCCGGCCAGGGCGTGGTGGCGGAGACGCTGAACCTCTCCAACATCAAGGGCTACCGCGTCGGTGGCACCGTGCACCTGGTCATCAACAACCAGCTCGGTTTCACCACCAACCCTGAGGCGGCGCGCAGCTCCTACTACTGCACCGACGTGGCGAAGATGGTGCAATCCCCGATCTTCCACGTGAACGGGGACGACCCGGAAGCGTGCGTGCGGGTGGCGCACCTCGCCTTCGCCTACCGCCAGCAGTTCAACAAGGACGTCGTGATCGACATGGTGTGCTACCGCCGCCACGGTCACAACGAAGGCGATGACCCCTCCTACACCCAGCCCGCCATGTACCGGCGCATCAACGAGCTGCGCTCGGTTCGAAAGCTGTACACCGAGAACCTGGTGAAGCGCGGCGATCTGACCCTCGAGGACGCCGAAGCCGCGCTCGACGATTTCCAGCGCCGCTTGCAGGCCGCGCTGGACGAGACCCGTCAGAGCGCGCCCCCGTCGGTCCGCGCCGCCGCGCCCCGGCTCGTCGGCGTGCTGCCCCGCGTCGGCACCGGCGTGCCGCAGGCCCGGCTCGATCGGGTGTATGAGGCGCTGTCCACTCTTCCCGAGGGCTTCACGCTGCACCCGAAGCTGCGCCAGCAGTTCGCCGCTCGGGACAAGATGTGGCAATCCGGCGAGGTGGACTGGGCGCTCGGCGAGGCGTTCGCGCTGGGCACCCTGCTGGTGGAGGGCCGGTCGGTGCGGCTGTCCGGCCAGGACTCCCGGCGGGGCACGTTCTCGCACCGGCACGCCGCGCTGATCGACTACGAGACCAACGACGACCACATGCCGCTCGGTACGTTGGCCGCGGAGGGCGGATCGCACCTGTGGCTGTACGACTCGTTGCTGTCGGAGTACGCCGGCCTCGGCTTCGAGTACGGCTACTCAGTGCAGAACAAGGACGTGCTCGTCGCCTGGGAAGCGCAGTTCGGCGACTTCATGAACGGCGCGCAGATCATCATCGACCAGTTCCTCGTCGCCGCCGAGGACAAGTGGGGCCAGACGTCCGGTCTGGTCATGCTGCTGCCCCATGGCTACGAGGGCCAGGGGCCCGAGCACTCCGCGGGCCGCATCGAGCGGTTCATGACCCTCGCGGCGGAGGACAACATCCAGGTCGCCAACTGCACCACCGCGGCGCAGTACTTCCACCTGCTGCGCCGCCAGCTGGTGCGGTCCGTGCGCAAACCGTTGATCGTGTTCACGCCGAAGTCGCTACTGCGCGACCGCTTCTCCCGCTCGCCGGTGGAGGAGTTCCTCGGGGACCGGTCCTTCAACGAGGTGCTCGACGATCCGCTCGCTGCGTCGGCGCCGTCCGCCGTGCGGCGGGTCATCCTGTGCAGCGGCAAGGTGGCGGCCGACGCGTTCAAGGAGCGCGACAAGCGCGGCGGTGTGCCCGCGACGGCGATCGTGCGGGTGGAGCAGCTCTACCCGTGGCCCGAGGCCCAGGTGGCCGACGTGCTCGCCCGGTACGGCAACGCCCAGCAGCTGGTGTGGCTGCAGGAGGAACCGGAGAACATGGGCGCCTGGAACGGCGTCAAGGGCAACCTGTTCCGGGCCCACGAGCGCACCCATTCCATCGAACGGGTGTCCAGGGTGGAGTCCGGTAGCCCCGCGTCGGGCAGCCACCAGATCCACGATCAGGAGAATTACCAGCTCTTCGACGAGGCCTTCGCCGGGCTGTAGCGCTCGCTCCCGGTCGGCGAGGCCGGGAGAACCCGTCCGGCGCGGCCCTCACCCCGGGGCCCGGGCGTCGGGCCCCGGCGGCACGCGTCAGTCGATCGGGAAGCTGACCACGGCCTGGAGCCGGGCCAGCGCCTCGGCCGGATCGACCACCTTGATGGTGGTCATGCCCATCGCCGCGGCGGGCTTGAGGTTCACCCCGAGGTCGTCGAGGTACACGACCTCGTCGGGCTCGACCCCCATGGTGGTGCAGGCCAGCTCGTAGATGCGCGGGTCGGGCTTGCGCAGGCCGACCTTGGACGACTCGATGATGTGGTGGAAGTGCGCCTGCACCGCCTTGATCTCCGACTCACGCTCCCGGTCCGCCATGAGCCCGCCGCCGGCGAAGTTGTTGGTCAGACAGGCGCAGACCAGGTTCTCGGCACACCGCTGCACGGCCAGGGCCATCTCGGGACGTACCCGGCCCATCAGGCAGGCGAGCACCGCCTTGCCGCTCACGGTGTGGCCGAGGGCGGCCGCCTCCGCCTCGAACAGCGGAGCGAACCCCTCGGGGCCGACATCGTTGCGCTCGAGCTTGGCCCAGGCGTTGTCGAGGTGGTTGGTGGCGTTGATCGTTCGGATGAGGTCCTTGGGGAGCCCGTTGGCCGCTTCGTAGGCGTTGAACGCCTCGAAGGGGCTGGACGTCACCACTCCACCGAAATCCCACAGCGCTGCTCGAATCACGGGGCGGGAGCCTAGCGGCGCCGCCCGGTCAGCCGGTCAGCCGGTCAGCCGGTCAGCCCGTGAGCCGGTCAGCCCGTGAGACCGAGCGCGGCGCGTCGGGCGACGAGGTCGTCGATCAGCGCGGCGGTGGAGCTGGTGCCGATCCGGTCGCAGCCGGCGTCGAGGAAGGCGATGAGGTCCTCCACGGCGCGCACCCCGCCCGCCGCTTTGACCTTGACCGCCGGCGAGACGGTGGCGCGCATCAGCCGAACGTCCTCGAGCGTGGCTGCGGTGGGGGCATAGCCGGTGGAGGTCTTCACGTAGGCGGCACCGGCGGATTCGGCCAGGCGGCAGGCCCGAACCTTCTCCTCGTCGCTCAGGTAGGCGTTCTCGAGGATCGCCTTCACCGTCGCGCCCGCCGCGGTCGCCGTCTCGACCACCGCGGCGATGTCCTGCTCGACGTAGGCGTCCTCCCCGGAGCGAAGGTGGGCGATGTTGATCACCATGTCGAGCTCCACCGCGCCGTCGTCGAGGGCGCGGCCGGCTTCGAACACCTTGGTGTCGGTGCGGTGCGAGCCGTGCGGGAAGCCGATCACGGTGGTGACGAGCACACCGGTGCCCGCCAGGGTGCGAGCGCAGCGGGCCACGTCGGCGGGACGGCAGCAGACGGCGACGGCGAGGTACCGGGCGGCGAGCTCGCACCCGGCGTCCACGCCGGGGAGGTCGAGCTCGGGGCGCAGCAGCGCATGGTCGAACGTGGCCGCGGCCGCGGCCGGCGTGAGCGTCTCGATGGTGATCGGCCGGTCCCTCCGCGCGCTCCTCGGCTCGTCGCTCGACATGCGGCACCCTCCTCGTCGGGCGCCCACGCTAACAGGGCGCTGACAAGGCTCATGCGACGCGGCGAGCGGCCCGGCTTGATCGGACCGACGGGTACGGCCCGAGGCGCCACACAGCACCAGTGTGGCGGGTTGTGCCGGCGCGACCGTCAACCCCATCGACCACATGGCGGCCTGACCAGCATCGTTTCATGAGGCAACGAGCAAGACGACAGCAGAAACCGCCACGCTCGATCCAACACCGCGGCGTTCGTCGGCACCGTCGAACACGTGCGGTCGAACACGTGCGGTCGAACACGTGCGGTCGGCCGCCGTGCGGTCAGGCGACCATGTTCAGCACCGTGCTGACGCCGCCGAGCTGTGGGGGGCACAGTCCCCACTCCCCCGACACCGCCCATGCCACGCTGTGCAGTCACTCAACCGCGCAACCTGATTCTCGCCGAATCGGCGCCGATTCGGCGCGAGCGGGGGTGCGCTCGTGTGCGGAACCCGACAGCATCACGAACAGCGCGACCCGCTGACCAGCATCGTCGCGTCGAGCTACCCGGCCAAGTCGCAGGCTTCCGCACACATCGACCCCGGTTGGACCCCAAGGCGGCCGAATCAGCCACTGCGTGTTCCGCTGCGCGGGACATGTCGCAGACCGATGGGTACGGCGAGGGACCTGGCTCACGCATCGTGGCACCAGCAGGGGTCCGTGTCGTCACGTCGCCCGCGGCCCATCGACAGCGACCGCGCCGCACCCGACTAGCCTCGCTCACCTGTGAACAACGCCCAGTTCATCTTCACGATGTACAAAGTCGGTCGCTTCTACCCGCCCGATCGCGACGTCCTCAAGGACATCTCGCTGTCGTTCTACCCCGGTGCCAAGATCGGGGTGATCGGCCACAACGGGTCGGGCAAGTCGACGCTGCTGCGCATCATGGCCGGTCTCGACGACGGCTTCACCGGTCAGGCCCGCCTCTCCCCCGGCTTCACCGTCGGCTACCTCTCCCAGGAGCCGCAGCTGGACCCGGACAAGGACGTGCTGGGCAACGTCATGGACGGTGTCGGCCCGGTCCGCGATCTGCTCGCCAAGTACGACGAGGTGATGGCCAAGTGGGCCGATCCCGACGCCGACTACGAGAAGATCGGCGCCGAGCAGGCCGAGCTCGAGGCCCGCATCGAGGCCGCCGGCGCCTGGGACCTCAACCGCACCATCGACATCGCCATGGACGCGCTCCGCCTCCCGCCGGGTGACGCGAACGTCGGCACCCTCTCCGGTGGCGAGCGCCGCCGCGTCGCCCTGTGCCGCCTGCTGCTGTCCAAGCCGGACCTGCTGCTCCTCGACGAGCCCACCAACCACCTCGACGCCGAGTCGGTGGCCTGGCTGGAGCGCACCCTGCAGGACTACCCGGGCACGGTCGTCGCCATCACCCACGATCGCTACTTCCTCGACAACGTGGCCAAGTGGATCCTGGAGCTCGACCACGGCCGCGGGATCCCCTTCGAGGGCAACTACAGCTCGTGGCTGGAGCAGAAGCAGGAGCGGCTGCGCCGCGAGGAGAAGGGCAACGACAGCCGTCGCCGCACCCTCGAGCGCGAGCTCGAGTGGGTCCGCATGGCGCCCAAGGCCCGCCAGGCCAAGGGCAAGGCCCGACTCGCCAACTACGACAAGCTGCTGGCCGAGGCCCAGGCCGCGGACCGCGGCAACGACCGCCTCGAGATCACCATCCCCTCCGGCGACCGCCTGGGCGACGTGGTGGTCGAGACGGAGCACCTGACCAAGGGCTACGGGGACCGTCTTCTCGTCGACGATCTCACCTTCTCGCTGCCGCCGGCCGGCATCGTCGGCGTCATCGGGGCCAACGGCGCGGGCAAGACCACGCTGTTCCGCATGATCAGCGGCCAGGAGCAGCCCGACTCCGGCACGCTGACGGTCGGAACGACGGTGCAGCTCGCCTACGTGGACCAGTCGCGCGACACGCTCGACGCCGAGCGCACCGTGTACCAGGAGATCACCGACGGGCAGGACACGCTGCTGATCGGCAACCGCGAGGTGAACGGCCGCGCCTACGTGGGGGGCTTCAACTTCAAGGGGCCGGATCAGCAGAAGAAGGTGGGCGACCTCTCCGGTGGGGAGCGCAACCGCGTGCACCTGGCCAAGATGCTGCGCACCGGGGGCAACGTGCTGCTGCTCGACGAGCCCACCAACGACCTCGACGTGGACACGTTGCGAGCGCTGGAGGACGCGCTGGACAACTTCCCCGGCTGCGCCGTGGTCATCAGCCACGACCGCTGGTTCCTCGACCGCATCGCCACCCACGTGCTCGCCTTCGAGGGCGATTCGGCGGTGCGCTGGTTCGAGGGCAACTTCTCCGACTACGAGGCGTTCCGCCGCAAGGAGCTCGGCGCCGACGCCGCCCAGCCGCACCGCATCAAGTACAAGCCGCTCGTGCGCAACTGACCGGCTGCGCACCGCCCGGCCGGCGCACCGCCTGTCCCCCGGCGAGGTGAATTGGCTCAGTGCACCCCCGGTCGCAGGCCGATGATCCACCCATGGTCGACGCAACCGGGCTCAGCGATCCGCAGTCACCAGGCAGCGCCCCTGCGGCGCAGAAGGTGAGCCGGGCGGTGCTGCGTCCGATCGAGGCCGGCAGCTACGTGGATTGCGCCGCCTGCGGCGACCGGGTGAAGTTCCAGGCCAAGACCCGACTCATGCAGGTCATCTGCAACGTGTACACCGACGTCCGTTTGTACCGGGTGGAGCACTACCACTAATCG
>JADLEF010000273.1 GCA_020846295.1 Acidimicrobiales bacterium | reverse complement strand
CGTCGGGGCTGCGGCTGGCCAGCAGCTCGGGCGAGCTGGGCAGCGGCTGGGTCGCCACCGGCTCGACGGGCACCCGCACCGGCGGCGTGCAGGCGAAGGCGGCCGTGCCCCGCAGCAGCAGCCGGATGTCCTGGGCGGTGGCGCAGCCCTGGTCGGTGATGCGCTGCAACACCATGCCGTCGCGCACCAGCAGGTTGGCCTGCAGGTCCCACGGTGCACTGATCGAATGGTTGTAGACGGGGCCCTCGATGACCCGCTTGCTGTTGCCGGCCACCGCGTCGTCGGTGGCGGTGATCTGCCCGGCCGGGTCGGTCAGGTACAGCCCCCAGCCGACGCTGTCGGTGAACACGGTGGTGGGCCGCCGTTCGCAGCGCACCTCCGGCCGGAAGCCGTTCACCTCCGGCGGGGCGGGCAGCAGCACCGGGACGGGCGGCACCAGCCCCGTCGGTCCGCACACCGAGGGATCGGCGATCAGGGCGGCCAGCGCGTACTTGATGCCGCCGTCGGCGGCGGTGGCGCGCTGCTGGGTGTCACGGGTGCTGCTGCTGAGCCGGAAGGAGGCGTCGCTGAAGTTCAGCACGGCCATGATGACCATGCCCATGAAGGCCATGAAGGCCAGCACGATGAGCAGCACCGCGCCCCGGTCGTCGCCGCGCCGGGTCACGTGAACACCTTGACCGTCGTCTTGCCGGCGGGCCGGGAGGGTTCGTCGACCCGCAGGATGGCGTCGCCGGTGACCCATGTCGGCGTGTTGGGTGACACCGTCGCCCGGTAGGTGAAGACCCGCGCACCCGATGGCGAGCTGGTCGTGGCGGTGGTGGGGTCGCCCGTGTTGAGCTCGGTGGCCTCGAGGGTGATCGGCTCGATCGGCCCCGGCTTCGTGCCGTCGAAGCTGAACCGCACGGGCTCCCAGCAGCGAGCGTCCATGGCGACGGTGAGCGCCTGCCCGGCGGCGGGTAGCCCCGAGGGCTCCAACCGCACCGCGCCGGCCGACAGGCCCGGGACCACGCTGCACGGCTTGCGATCGACGTAGGTGATCGGCGCGATCGCCTGGCCCGGCACGACGTTGACGGTCACCTGTCCGCTGGTGGACGGGCTGAGGGGGGTCAGCCCACTGCCCTGGGTGTAGTGCCACACCACGTAGCTGCCGGGGTTGACGTCGTCGAAGCGGAACAGCCCGTCGGGGCCGGTGTACAGCCACTTCAGCTTGTTGCCGTTCTGGTAGAGCTTGACGTAGGCGTCCTTGATCGGGACGTCGCCCACGCCGTCGAGGTCGAGGTCGCGCAGCACGATCCCGGTGATGGAGGTGGCGGCGCGCTGCATGACCGCGTCGGGGCAGGTGGCGTCGGCGCCGGCCAGTTGGCGGGTGCAGATCGCGCCCTGCACCGCACCGAAGCCCGGAGGCGGGCTCACCGTCACCGTGTAGCTCCCGTCGAGCAGGTCGCCGAAGCGGTACCGGCCGGCGGAGTCGGTGGTGACCGTCCGGGTGGTGGCCCCCGACAGGGTCACGGCTGCGCCCGCCAGGGCCTGGTCGGTGTCGGTGCGCACGATGCCGGTGATGGCGGCCATGCGGTAGCGGTAGACGGCGTCGGGGCAGCGCGGGTCGTCCCCGGCCACCGCCAGCGAGCAGGTCTGGCCGGTCACCGCGACGTACCCGTCGGGATGCACCACCTCCACGTTGTAGCTGCCGGTGGGCAGCTCACCGAAGCGGTACTGGCCGTTCTCGTCGGTGACGGTCTCGGCCGACACGGGGCCGGTGAGCTCGATGCGCACGCCCCCCAACATCACGTACCGATCGGTACGGACCGCGCCGGACAGGGTGCCGGCCTGCAGCACCGACAGGTCCGCGGTGGCCGTGTCGCGACCGCCGCCGGCGGTACCCGGTCCGGGGTCCGTGCTGTCCACCGAGACGGGAACGCTCAGGGTCTCCTGCGGCGCGGTGGGCAGGTAGCTCGGCGTGGTCAGGCTGAGCAGGTACTGTCCGTCGTCGAGCGTGCCGAAGTAGAACCGGCCGTTGTTGCCGGTGGTGGTGATGACGTCGGTGTCCTCGTTGGTGAGCGACAGTGTCACCCCGGCCACCGGCGCCGGGTTGACGGTGCCGGCCACGTCGTCGTAGCGGGTGACGGTGCCGGCCACCTCGCCCCCGGGCAGGCGGGCCGCGCCGGGTCCGAGGCCACCGGCGTCCCCGCCGGCGAGGCGGCCGTAGGCCCGCAGGGTGAAGCTGAACAGCGGCGGGGTGGTCTCCACCGCGGCGGCGGTGTCGGTTCCCGCGGCGGGCGTGTCGGTTCCCGCGCCGGGGTTCGTCGTCGGGCTCACCGGGCCCGAGCTCACGTCGAGCGAGATGCCGCCGGAGCCGGTGTCGATGCGGGCGGCGGCGCGGTGCACGTCGCGGGCGAGCACCGACAGCTTCGGTGTGCCGTTGTCCACGCAGGCGACGCGGGTGATGGTGCGCGCCTCGGCGTCGAGGTGGTAGGCCACCGCATGGCGCACCGGGGTCTCGGGGGCGTTGTCGAGCCACGACAGGGCGAGCACGTTGCGCGTACCGGCCGGTGTGGCGTAGTCGCAGCCCGACGGGGCGCTGGGAGCGATGTCGGAGGCGGCCGCGCTCTGCACGTCGGCGCTGAAGTAGCGCGACAGCAGGTTGGCGTCGTTGGAGGGCATCAGCGTCTGCTCGGGTCGTTCCTGGCTGCGCAGGCCGACGAGCAGGGCGGCGCCCACCGCGGCGAAGATCACCCCCATGATGACGGTGGAGATGACCAGTTCGGGCAGCGTGAAGCCGGCGTCGCCACGGAACCGCCGCCCTCGCGTCGCGCCCGGGATCACTGTGCTGTCCGGGATCACTGTGCTGTCCGGGATCACTGTGCCGTCCCGGGTCGGAGCGGGTCCCGTTTGACGACGCTCATGGTGACGCCGCCCGGCCCGTCGGGCGAGCTGGCCGAGATGGTGATCTGTTGCAGTGGGAGCGCCGCCGCGCCGGTGCACCCCTGCCAACCGCTGTTGCCCCATTGCTGCACCTCCTCGACGGTCACGCCGGTCAGCCCCTGCGCGACGAGCACCCCCTGGTAGGTGGTGCGGGCCTCACCGCACGGCGCCCACGGCGTCTGCAGCGGGTCGGCCACGATCTCCATGGCCTGTTGGGCGAGCGCGTTGGCGGTGGTGATCTGGCGGTGCGTGTCGGTCGCCTTGTAGAGGAAGGCGAGCGCGGACAGCAGGCCGACCACCCCGACCCCGAGGATCATCACCGCCACGAGCACCTCGACCAGCGTGGTGCCGGCCTCGGGATCACCCCACTGCGGTTCGAACGCAGCGCTCACGACAGGCTCACCTGGTTGAAGATGCCGTACATGGCGGAGACCAGCGCGACGGCGACGAAGCCGACGACGAGGCCCATCAGCACGATGACGGCGGGTTCGAACAGGTCGGTGAACTTCTTGAGCCGGTAGTTCAGCTCCCGTTCGTAGAAGCTGGCGGCGAACTCGAGCTGGGTGTCGAGCGTGCCGGTGGCCTCCCCCACCCGGAACATCTGGTTGGCGCCGGCGGGGAACAGGCCGAGCGCGGCCAGCGGGCGGGCCAGGCCCTCACCGCGGATCATGGCGTCGCGCGCCTGGGCCAGGCCGCGTTGGAAGACGCGGTTGGCGGTGCCGTTGGCCGCGACGAGCAGGGCGTCGGGCAGCGGGACGCCGGCGATGACCAGCGCGGAGAGCACGCGGCAGAACCGTTCCACGATGGCGAAGCGCACCACCGGGCCCAGGCCGGGCATGCGCAGCAGGAGCCCGTCGCGCACCAGCCGGCCCCGTTCGGTGCGCACCGACAGCACGAACAGCACGAACAGTCCGATGCCGAGGGCGGCGAACAGCGGCCACAGCCGGGCGAACACCTCGGTGATACCGAGCAGCATGCGGGTGGTGATGGGCAGTTCGGCGTCGAGGCTGGCGAAGAAGACCCGGAACTTGGGCAGGACCCAGGCGGCCAGGATGAGCACCGACACCATCGACAGCACGGCGACGACGGCCGGATAGGTCAGGGCCGATTTCACCTTGCGGCGGGCGTCGATGTCGCGCTCGATGTAGAACGCCAGTTGGTCGAGCACCGCGTCGAGCCGCCCGGTGAGCTCGGCGGAGCGGACCATGGGGATGAAGTAGCCGGGGAACGCGTGCTGGTAGCGGGCGAGCGCCGAGGCGAACGGGGCGCCGGCGCGCAGCGCGTCGGCCGCTTCCTCGAGGATGGTGCGCAGCAGCTTGTTCTTGGTCTCATCGGCGAGGACGGTGAGCGCTTCGAGGACGGGGATGCCGGCGCGCAGGAACGCCGCCGCCTGACGGCAGAAGTTCATGAGATCGGCCGGCGAGACCCGCTTGGGGGTGATCTCGAACTGCAGGACGGACTGGGCCGCGCTGCGGTCGCGCCGATCTCCCCCGGCGCGCCGGTCCCGTCCCTGGCGCCGGTCGCGCCGGGTCCGCGTCGCCGGGTCGGGTGCGGCGGGCGTCCCGTGCGTGCCGTGCGTCCCGTGCGTGCCGTGCGTCCCGTGCGTGCCGTGCGTGGCGTGCGTCCCGTGCGTGCCGTGCGTCGCGGGCGAGCCGGGTGGGGCCTGGTGCGGGACGGGCGGGGGCAGCGTCCCCGGCACGTGCTGCGGCGGGCGGGGCGGCACCGGCGGGTCGACCCCTCGGGGGGTGGAGGCGAGCGTCATGGCCGCGGGCTCACGATCTTCACAGGACGTAGATGCTGCGGACGATCTCCGCGATGGTCGTGACGCCGGCGGCGACGAGCGCCATGCCCTCGCGCTGCAGGGTGGAGAGGCCTTCCTGTTGGGCGGCGGCGCGGATCTGACGGGGGGTGGCCTCGGCCTGGAGCATGGCGCGCACCTGGTCGGAGACGAGGAGGATCTCGTAGACGCCGATGCGGTCGCGGTAGCCGGTGTTGGCGCAGTACTCGCAGCCCGCCCCGTGGAGGAACACCGCGTCGGCGGGCCCGCCGCAGGCCCGGTAGAAGTGCAGTTCCTGGGCGCTCGGCTCGTAGGACTGGCGGCAGGCCGAGCACGTCCGGCGAACCAGCCGTTGGGCGACGACGCCGATGACGGAGGAGGCGATGAGGTACGGCTCGACGCCGACATCGGCGAGGCGGGCGAGCGCCGAGGCGGAGTCGGTGGCGTGCAGCGAGGACAGCACGAGGTGGCCGGTGAGCGCGGCCTGCACCGCGATGCGGGCGGTGTCGCCGTCGCGGATCTCGCCGACGAGGATCATGTCGGGGTCCTGGCGCAGGATGGAGCGCAGCCCGGTGGCGAAGGTGAGCCCCGCCTGTTCGTTGATCTGGATCTGGTTGATCTCGGGGAACGTGTACTCGACCGGATCCTCGATGGTCATCACGTTGACGTCGGGCCGGGCGATCTCGCTGAGGGTGGCGTACAGCGTGGTGGTCTTGCCGCTGCCGGTCGGCCCGGAGCACACGATCATCCCGAACGGGGAGTGCGACATGCGGGCGTAGAGCTCGTGCAGCTGCGGGCGCATGCCGAGCTCGGCCAGGCGCAGCAGGGATCGGCTGCGGTCCAGCAGCCGCAGCACCGCCTTCTCGCCGAAGATGGTGGCGGTGGTGGAGACCCGCACGTCGACGTCACGGCCGTCGATGGCGATGGTGAACTGGCCGTCCTGGGGGCGGCGCTGCTCGACGATGTTCATCTCCGCCATGATCTTGAGCCGGCTGACCAGCGCGGCGGCCATGGTGGCGGGCAGCGACAGCGCCTCGCGCATGGCGCCGTCGACGCGGAAGCGGACCCGCAGCCGGTTGGGTTGCGGCTCGATGTGCACGTCGGAGGAGCGGTCGCGCTTGGCCTGGGTGAGGATCATGTTGACGACCTGCACGACGGGCGCGTCGGCGCTGTCGCGCAGGTCGATGACGGGATCGGCGTGCAGCGGCCGGGGTTGTTCGGCCTCGAAGGCACGGATCTTGTCCTGCACCGCGTCGATGGCCGGGTAGGCCAGGTTCAGCCGGTAGCGCAGCTCGGCGGCGGGGGCGACGACGAGGGTGGCGGGGACGGGGAAGGTCTCGAGCAGGTTGGTGACCCGCCCGTCGAAGGGGTCGGCGACGGCGAGCACGGCGTGGCCGCGCTCCAGCTGTATGGGCAGCACCTCGAGCTCGTGGGCGCGGGTGGCGTCGAGCAGCGCGATGGCATCGGGGGCGGGCAGGCGCTGGCGCAGGTCGATGACCGGCAGGTTGCGGCAGCGGCCGATGACCTCGGCGAGGTGCTTGCCGTCGACCATGCCGGATTCCATGAGCACCCGGGTGAGGGGCCGGCCCTCGTCGAGCGCCCGGGTGGACAGCGCCTGGAGGGTGGCGAACTCGAGGACGCCTTCGTCGCGGAGCACTTCACCGACGCGCGCTCCGGGAAGCGCTTCGCTACCGATCGCTTGCGTACCGACCGCTTGCATACCGACCGGCCCGGTACTGATCGGTACGGTACCTACTGGTACGTTCGCCGTCGATGGACGCGCCCCCGCAGGGGAGTCGCCCGATTTCCGCCACATCGCTCCGCCGCCGCCAACCCTGTCCGTGGGAATGCGCTCCGCCGCGCCTGCCGGACCCGCCGCCCCGGAGGGTGGCGGACCCATCTCTCCGCACGCTATCACTCAAGATAGGGAGACCAACACGAAGGGTAGGAAATACGTTCAGGGCAGTACGCAACGTGCCGATAGCGCCGGGGCTCCGGCCACTCGCCTGCTCGGCCAGGCCCGGCCCCGGCGGGCTCGCGGCCTTGCCGGGCGGCTCAACCCAGACCCTCACGGTTAGCACGGTGCTGAACGGCTCATGCGAGGCGGCGAGCGGCCTGGCTTGATCGTACCGATAGGTATGGCCCGCGGTGCCACGCAGCACCAGAGTGGCGGGTTGTGCAGGCGCCACGACCAACCCCACCGACCGCACGGCGGCCTGACCAGCATCGTTTCATGAGGCAACGAGCAAGGCGACAGCAGAACCCGCCACTCTCCTCCAAGACCGCGGCGTTCGCAGCAACGACGAACACGTTCGGTCGACCCCCCGTTCGGTCAGACGAGCAGGTACAGCACCCCGTACGCCGCGCGCGGAGCCGTACCGAGCAGTGGGGTGGGAGCGTTGCGCTCAGCGCGACTGCCACCAACGCGAGGGAGGCGACGCTCGATCGACGGGCTCGGCACCGGCAACCCGATCGGACCGGATGCCTCGCACGCCGTGCCCGTGCTCGGTCGTGGGCGGCGTCCCTGCGTCCGGGGTCGGGGCCGTGGCCATGGACGCGACCCTGATCGGGCCGACCGCGAACACCTTCCTCACCGTGTGGCCATCCGGCTCGACACTCCCGAACGCGTCGAACCTCGACGGGGACGCACAGCGCACGATCGCCAACCTCGTGGTCAGCCCACTCGGGGGTGGACGGTGTTGTCCGCTTGCACAATGCCGCCGGCGCGACCGATGTCGCGGTCGACGTGCTCGGCTGCTTCCAGATGTGCCGAGCCCACGATGTCCACGGCGAGACGCCGAACAAGAGCGGGTCCGGTGCCTTCGCCGCGTTCACCGTCGGCGGGGGGACGTTCGCCTGCGGGGCGCGGTCCGCCACGAACTCGCTCCTCGCCGGCCGCGCCGCCTCCTGCGACGCGGCGGGCGGCAGCGGCCCGAACGTCAGCGCCGCCATGGACACAGCCGTCAGCCCGGCAGGGGCGCATCCCAGCGTTTGACGAGCAGGTCGAACACCCAGAAGGCGCCGGTGGCCACCAGCACGAGGGCGGCGGCGGGCACGATGAACGGCAGGGCGAGGGCGGCGAACACGGCGGCGCCCCATTGGCGGCCCCACAGCGCGCCGGCCAACACGAGCAGGGCCAGGCCGTAGCCCGCCGCCAGCCAGGGACGCCCCTCGGCGACGAGCCAGATCGTGCCGCCGATGCCGGCCACGCTCGACAGCGCCCACAGGCCGAGCTTCGCCTGCGTCCACCGATCGGCTTTCGCCCGGGTGCGCAACGCCACCGCGCTCCACATGATCCACCGGGTCATGAACGACGTGCCGCAGGCGTGCAGCATCTCTCGGAAGAACCGGTCGGCCACCACGTCGCTGCGCAGCGCCCCGCCGTTGTGCTGCGAGGTGATCAACTGGTCGTGGATGATGGCGGCCAGCGTGTGGTTGCCGTAGGTGTTGACGAACCACCGCATGAACCGCGGGATCGACGCCAGATCGGTGGTGCCCTCGGCGGGGGTGTAGGTGGACGCCGCATCCACCGCGGTACGGCGCTGCTGGTCGTCGTCGAAGGCGCCCACCTTGGCCAGGTGCCGCACCAGCCGCGCCGCCACCACGGCGTTGCGGAAGCGGAACGCGGCGCCGACACGAAAGCGTGTCGCATCGAGCTGCAACAACGGCACCACGCCCGGCACCGCGCCCGACACGCCGCCCGTCGACCGGTCGCTGCGCACCTCGAACCCCGCGTCGCACACGACCCACGGGTGCCACTGCCTCGACGTTTCAGCCATACCGTGCAGAGGCCCGTCGCCCACCGCTTGATACCGCAGCACGATCCCACCCACTCCGCGAGACCCCCACAGACGGACCCGACCGCAGCTCGAACCCCCGCTCAGCTGCCGTGGTAGAGGCGGTCGAGGTCGATGAGCTCAACGTCGCCGCGTCGCCGCGAGGCAGCACGCAGCCCGCGGGTGAACCCGGCCCGGGAGAACAGCAGGCGCCGTGTCCCGTCGACGGCGCCGAGGAGCTCGCAGAGGTGGTCGAGTCGATCGAGGTGGGTGACGTCACAGGGTTCGGTGCGCCACTTGGCTTCGCCGACGGCGGCGATGTGCCGCCGATCGGTCCCCTGACCGGCAGTGCGCAACACGACGACGTCGACGTCATGGCTCGAACGGTGGGTGCGGCACGCCACGGTGGTGCTGCCCACCCGCACCGCTGGGCCACCGAGCGTTGCGTCACCGGCGTGCTCGAGGCACCAGACCCGCGCCAGGTGCTCGAAGTGCGGGCCGTAGATGCGCGACGACACCGTCTCGGCCAGGGCGGCCCAGACCGCGCCGGCCCGGCGCCGGGCCAACTGCGGCTCGTGCGGCTCGATCACCAGTTGATGGAAGCGCAGCATCGGCTCAGCCAGTTGGAAGGTGGTGCGCTTCTGCCGTAAGGCGTCTGCCGCCGGCTCCACCAGCCGCGCCGAAACCAGCGCGTTGAGGGGATGGGCGAGCGCCCCTTCCGCGCGGCCGACGGCCGCGGCGATCTCCCCCCGACGGGTTCGTCCACCGGCGATGGCCGCCAGTACGGCTGTGTACACCGACCGGTCCGTCGGGCGGATCTCGTCCGCCAGCAACGCCTGGCCCTCCCGGAACATCGCCGAGGCAGGGTCGAGCAAGGCGTCCTGCACCCACCGGTCGAACGCAGGTCCCTCCCCGGGAGTGCTCCCGCCGGCCATCGCTCGGTAGGCGGGCGTACCGCCCACCAGGGCGTGAAGACGGAAGGCGGTCGCCGGGCGGCTGCTCACCCCCCAGAACCTGGCGGCGTCGCGGTACCCGAACGGGTGCACGACCAGTTCGAGCGAGGCGCGCCCTCGCAGCGGCGCGCTGGATGCGAGCAGGCCCTGCATGGTCGACAACGCCGAACCGCAGAGGATGAGCGAGGTCCTCCACGACCGGACGGCCTCGCCCCGCGGGGCCAGCAGTGCCTGCAACGTGGAGGGGATCGCCCGGTCTCCGTCCAGCAGGTACGGGAACTCGTCCACCACGACGGGGATCGGCGAGGACCGTCCCTCGCCCAGTGCCAGCAGGGCCGTGAACGCCTGGGCCCAGTCGTCGAAGCGCGCCGGCGCCCGCTGGCCACTGAAGGCGGTGTACTCGGCGGCCAGCCGCTGCAGGTTCTGCGCTGACGACTGACTGAGCGCCGTCCAGTAGAGGCCACCCAATTGCTCAGCGAGCGACTGCAGCAGATAGGTCTTGCCCTGCCGGCGGCGGCCGTACACGAGCCCGAGCGCACTGCCCGGCCCCGACGCGCCGATGAACGAGGCCAGGGCACCCCACTCGTGGACTCGATCGAAGAGATGTTCTGGCTTGTCCATGCACTCCCCCGGCCCGATCGAGAATTGCTGTGCCAGTTATGATAGCTAGGCCAACAATTGTGGATGGCAGTTCGGCCCAGCGACAACACTGTTCGCGCTGTTGCGACTACGCTCACTGCGCAGCCGACAGCACATCGGATCGGTCGAAGGTGGAGGGGTGGATGCAGCCACGGTCGCGCGCCGTGATCATCGGGGTGAACGCGGATGAGCCGGCGATCGAGGGGGTCGCGCCCTTGCGGCATGCCGTCGACGACGCGACCGCGATCCACCGCACGCTCACGGACCCTGAGATCGGCACCTTCGACCCGGTCGACGTGGAGCTGCTCATCGGAGCGACGGCGACGACCCGGGCCGTGAAGTCCGCGCTCCGGCGTGTCGCCAGGGAGGGCCAGCGGGGCGACACGCTGTTGGTCTACTTCGCCGGTCACGGGATTCTCGACCCGCTCAACCAGCAGGGCGACCCGTACCTGGTGACCGCCGACCTCGCGCTCGAGGAGCTCGAGCTGGACCCTGACGCGGGCCTGCGCATGGGCTTCCTCCAGCGCGACGTGTTCGGCATGAGCGATGCCTCCGGCGTGCTGCTGTTGGATTGCTGTCACGCCGGTGCCTCGATCGCCGGCGCAGGCATGCGGGGCGCGGCACCAGCCGGTTCGGCCGACCACACCTTGCTCGCCACGGTGCTCGCCCTGTTGCGCGATCCGTCGCGCAACACCCATCAGGCGTTGGTGGCGTGCCCGCGCGACGCCGCGGCGCGGGAATCGGATGCGGCCGGGCACGGTTTGTTCACCGCCGTCCTGCTCGACGGGCTCAACGGCGGGGCCGATCAGGACGCGGTCACCCTGGAGTTGTTGAGCGACTACGTCAACCGCCAGAAGCTCGAGCAGCAGCCGGGTCGCCATCTCTTCGGGTTCGGGACCAGCGCGGTGCTCACCCGCCCGTCGCTGCGCAGGCCTGCGCGGCGCCTGCGCAGCGACGACGCGCCTGAACCCCCGATGGTCGATCGCACACCGGTGGCCGGTCGATTCGGCCGGTCGAGCGCCGGCCCGGCGGGCGGAGACGGCCAGCCCGGCCGGACGATGGGCGACACAGCGTTCCTGCGGCCGACCAATCCGATCGCGTCCTTCCCGCTGCCGAACCCGCTCGATGGGCGCAGCCGCCACATCCTGCGCATCCTCGACGACCTGTTCAACGACCGTAGCCGCGCCCCGGGCGATGGGACAGCGGCCGCGCTGGGCACGCTGCAACGGGCGCTGAGCGCGGACGCCGTGTTCGCCACCCGGGTGCTGGCGCACGGCGAGCTGGTGCTGCACGCATCGTCGTCGAGGGCGGATGCCGAAGCACGCCTCACCTCCCCCGCCGTTCGGACGCTGCTGCACAGCGCCCGGCTGGATCGACGCGGCGCACTCGGCTATGCCGCTGCGGAGGACCTCGGCCGCGCCGGCGAGCGCGGGGAGGGCGAGCGCGGGGACGGCGGGCGGTGCAGCCTCGTCGTGCCGCTGAGCAACGACGGGAGCGCGGAGTTCGACGCGCTGGTGCTGCACCGTCTGCCGGACACCTACGCGTTGGATCTGGGCGAGGCGATGGCGTCGATGGTGCGGGCATTCGTCGACACCGCCAACGAAGGCAACGTGGCCCTGGCCGAGCTGGGGGTGCTCAACCACCTGCGACTGCGCTACGGCCGCCTACCCATCGACGTGTACGACCGCGCCTTTGAGCTGTTCGTGCAGCAGTTGGCCGAGGTGCGCATGGTGTTCGAGCCGATGGTGAAGCTGGGTCGCCACCCGTTGAACCTCGGCATCATCGGGTGGGAGGCGCTCGCCCGGCTGGGCGACGTCGAGGGACGGGCACCGGCGGCGCTGTTCGAGACGGCCGCCGTGTGGGGCGATCGTTTCGTCATCGAGCTGGACAGCGTGCTGGCCGACCGTGCCATCGAACGGTACGTGCGGGCGTGGCGGGCATCGGGCCTGCGCAACGCCATGGCGCCGCTGTCGGTGAACGTGTCGCCGAGGTCGATCTGGTCCGATGCCTACATCGAACAGCTGATTGCGTCGATGGAACGCAACGGTCTCGACGAGGGCGGCCTGACGCTCGAGCTGTCGGAGAAGGAGCCGATCGTGCTGATCGGTAACGACCTGCGCGTCGATGACTCCGCCGACGCGTTCCAGGCGTTCCGGGCGAGGTTGGAGGCGCTGGCGCGCGCCCACCACGTCGCCTTCGCGATCGACGACTTCGGGGCGGGGCACGCCTCGCTGGACCGGCTGTCGATGCTCGATGTCTCCCACGTGAAGATCGACCGGGCCATCCTGCACCATACCGATGCGGATGTGGAGCTGCGGTTCGTGCTCGCGCTGGCGGAACGCCGCGGGATCATGGACAAGGTGATCGTCGAGGGCGTGGACGAGCAATCCCCGCTGAGCCTCAAGCAGCTGTGGGACATCGGCGTGCGACGCATCCAGGGCTACATCACCGAGCGGGGGACAGACCGCCTGGACTACCTGAAGGATGAGACCACCGAGCGCCTCGCCGCGCTGGTGAGAGGAGAGGACGCGTGAACGCTGACGTGCGGGGCGGGGGTGGCACCGGCCAGGTCGTGCTGCAACTGCCCGAGCAGCTGTGGCTCGACAGCGGCCTGACCACCGCCGGACGGCCACGAGGCGCCGCTGACGTGGCCGTGATCGCGGTGGAGGGCCTCGCCGTGGTCGCCAACCTGGTGGACGTCGGTGAGCTGATGGCCAAGATGCCGTCGTTCGCGTCGGCGCTACGGTCGTGGGTGTTCCACAGCCGCCGCACCGACCGCCGCCTACGCCTCGAGGGGCCCGACATCTCCTTCGACCTGCCGCTGCCGCCCAACGTCAGCACGGCCGACATCATGCGAGCGGTGCACTCGCTGCTCGAGACGGACAGCGACGACGACGAGGTCATCGAGCTCGGCTGAGCGGCGCGCTTCAGGCCAACCCATGCCAATGGAGCTGATCTGCGGCCTTGGTCAACCCTGCGTGACGACGAGCATTGCCGCCTGCTACTTGGCTGCACCCAGCGTTCTCGCAACTTCGTACACGGAGCTCAATCCGTTCTCGGCAACCGACAGGGACGCAGCCGCGCTCTGCAGGTGGTAGTGGGTCTGGGCTGTGCCGCCGACCATGCCGAGCCCGTCGAGCGTCTTCCTCGCCGCCGGTCCGCCGACCACGCCGATCGCGGCCCGTAGGCCCGAGTCAACGGCGGAGCCATCACCGGTGAACGGGGTGAACGCATCAGCGAACTCCGCCTTCTGGATCGCCGCATCGCGCTGGCCGGCAAAGACCTCGTACTGGGTGGTGGCGAGGCGGAGGGCGTCGCTGTGCCCCACTCGGTCCATCTGGCGGAAGTTCGACTCGAGCCCGGAAACCGCGGCGTCGGCATCGATGAGATACCGCTGGACCATCGCCTCGGCACCGATGGCGTCGATCGACGCGGCACGGACAATGCCGTCTTCGATCGCCCCGCCGAGCATGCTGGTGCCCAAGTCCTTGAAGCCCTCGCTTGCTCGGGCCCGCATCAGCCAACCGACCTCCTCGGCCGTGCGACCGAGCCCATCGGAGGAGAAGAACGGGCCCTTCCCGATCGCCGTGGAGGCCCCAATGACGCTCGCACCGGACTTCGCGGCCTCCACCATCTGGGAGTACGCGTGCTCGGCGGCATCACGCACGACGGTCTGCTGCATCGCTGCGATCTTCAACGTAGCCATGTAGCTCTCGAGTCCCGCCACTTGCTCCGGCGTCGGATTGCCTTGCCGCAGCTCGGCCAACCAGGCGTCGGCCTTGGCGAAGGAGCGCCCGAAGTTGTCTCGTTGACGGGAGTTCTGGAGGTACTTCGTTTCGCGGTCGAGGATGTGCGCACGGGCCTCGGGGGAATCGAGTCGCGTCGAACGAGGCGTGTTCCCGGCTCCCGATGGTCGTTGCGCGGCGAGGGCGGGCGTGCTGCCGGGGCCTGCTTCCTCGCTGGCGCCGCGCTGCTCGGTGACGTTGTTGAGTGCCGACTGGCCGAAGCCATGGAGGTCGTCGGCCATGGCCAACAGACGCTGGCGCTTGTCGGGCCACCACGATCGGAACTGCTCCGAATCCGGGCCCTGCCACACGCCGCTCGTCGAGCCGACCATCTGATCGATCCTGGCCGCTGCGTCGCGGACGGCGGCGGCGAAGCGGTCCTGCAGGCTTCGGCCGAGTGCCTCGATCTCGGCGAGGTTCATCCCATGGGTAATCGACATCGGTCCTCTTTCGTGATGTGACGCTGATCAACAGGGGCGGGACGGCGCCAACGGCCACCGCCCCGCCACCGGCCCGCCGATCAGGCCTCGCTGACGTCCTGCTGCTGCTGGGCGTTGTTCAGCGCCGACTGGCCGAAGCCGTGCAGATCGTCGGCGATGGCGTTGAGCGCAGCGCGCTTCTCCGGCCACCAGCTACGGAACCGCTCGCCGTCGGGACCGACCCACGTCGACGCCGTGTTGTTGACCATGTTCTCCACGTCGCGCATCAGGTTGCGAATGGCCTCCGCATGCTCCGACTGGAGCCGGGTGCCCACGTTGCGCACTTCCGTGATGTTCATACCGTGCGAGATGTTCATGATTGTTCTCCGGTTTCTCGTTGGTCTTGGTGATGGTAGGAATGGGGACGGACCGGCGGAAGGGGTGCAACTCCCCCCTGCCGCGCCGACGTCCGGACACCGCCGGGATCAGGCGGGCACCGGTGCCAGCACCTGGACCCGGTACACGCGCCCGGCTCGGACGTGCAACCCCCGGCCGGGCGGGAAGTCCCGTCGCTGCACGCGCGGGAAACTGGTGCCCAGCACGTAGTCGCCGTCGTTCTGATCCGGTTGCAGCACGATGCCGGTGCGGTCGAGCTTGGCTGCGCCGATGAGGCCGTAGTTGCCGTTGAACGCCGGCGTCTCACCTTCGATGATGACGAACGCTCCCTCGGTCCGAGCGGCGCGGATCAACTGCTGGAGCGCGTCGGCGGCGGGTCCGTTGGCGAAGTCGGACACGTTCTCGATGACCGCCACGAGCCCGTGCACGGTCGGGTTGCGTTCGCGCAGTGCCTGCGTCAGCTCCGCAGCCACGCGGGAGCTCTCGTCGACATCGCACACGTGCTCGACGTGATCGAGCGCGGCGAGCGGGGAACGCCGCGGCCCGAAGCGGACGACACGCGACCGTCCGCCGACCAACTCGAGGCTGTGCAGCATGCTCGCCACCGTCGACGATCGCCCACTTCCCGGTGGTCCGGCGACGATGAACGCACCCGCAGGTTCGAACGTGAGCGGTTCGAGCGTCTCGTCCCAGATCCCCAATACGGGCCGGTCTCCGGGCCGCTGGGACACCTCTGCGCTGGTGATCCGCTCCTGGAGCCTGGCGATCGGCGGCGCCGCGGGTACCGGTTGGCGGGCCACCGCCGCGGCGAAGCGGGCCATCGCGGCCGCCTGACGAGCGAGGTTGCTGTCGCCACCGAGCACCGCCACCTGGACCTCGTCGCCGTCGAGGAACCCGCGGCCGGCCGGGGTCGACGCACCGAACACGTCGGTGGGCACACCGAGCGCCAGCAGGTCGACATCCGAGCTGAGCCGTAGCGCCAAGCGGCTCTGGATCACCGATCGGAGGCTGGTGGTGAACGCGTTGACCTGATCGGCCGTGGCCAACAGGTGCACGCCGACCGCACGGCCCTCGGCGGCGATGCTCTCCAGCAGGTCGAGCGCGCTGCCCTGCCGTCCGATCTCGTAGGTCTGGCGGAACGAGCCGAAGTTGTCGATCAGCAGCAGGATCCGAGGCTCGTGCGCCGCGCCGCTGCGCTGCCGGTACTCGACGATGGTGGCGGCGCTGGCGGCGGCATACCGAGCAGATCGTTCGTCGATGGTGGCCCGAAGCTGCTTGAGCAACCGCAGCACCCGCTCGCCGTCGTCGCCGTTGAGCACCGCGCCGACGTGGGGCAGACCCTCGAGCATGGCCAGGCCGCGAGCACCGCAGTCGATGGCGTACACGTGACAGGGTCCACCCCGCGCCGGCGCCAGCCCGGCGGCGACGGCGATGGAGCGCAGGAACGTGCTCTTGCCGGATCCGCCGGTGCCGTACACGGCCATGTTGCCGTCGCGGTCCGGATAGAACGCCACCACCGCCTGGTCCTGCTGTGCCGGTCGGTCCACCACCCCGAAGGCCAGCAACCGGTCCGTCCGTTCGGAAGGAAGGTCTTCGAGCCGGTAGACCGGCGACAGCTCCGGCAGCCACGGCCGTCGGGCCGCGGGGAGCGCCACCTGCGCGTGGGCGGCGCGGATGCCGTCCACCAGCCGGCGGATGTCGGCAGGGCCGTGCTCGCCCGGCGCGGCGGGCCCCGGCTCCGGATCCTCCCACGGGGCGCCCACCGAGAACGGCAGCTCGGCGATCTCGATCGATGGCGGGGGGGCGATGTTGGTGGTCCGTCCCCCGAGGTAGGCCGTCTGGAAGTGGGTGAGCCGGCCGGGGCCGGTGCGGGCGACCGCCCGGCCGGGGGCCGACGGATCGAAGTCGGTGGCGACCGGCGTGCCGACGATGTCGGTGGAGTCCTCGGGGTCGGCCACGCGGAGCGCGATCCGCAGGTTGGTGTTGGCACGCAGGCTGCCCTTGATCACGCCGGCCGGCCGCTGGGTGGCGAGCACCAGGTGCAACCCGAGGGAGCGGCCGCGTTGGGCGATGTCGACGACGCCGTCGACGAACTCGGGCACCTCGGAGACGAGCGCGGCGAACTCGTCGACGACGATCACCAGGCTGGGCGGGGCAGACGGGTCCCGAAGCCGTTCGAGTTCGAGCAGGTCCTTGGCCCGGCTGCTGTTGAGGATCCCTTCTCGGCGCCGCAGCTCGGCCCGGAGGCTGGTCAGGGCTCGACGCACCAGATGCGGCGTCAGGTCGGTGACGAGGCCAACGCAGTGCGGCAGCTCGACGCAGTCCGCGAACGCGGTGCCGCCCTTGTAGTCCACCAGGAGGAAGTTCACCCGGGCAGGGCTGTGAGCGGCCGCCAGGCCGAGGATCCAGGTCTGCAGGAACTCGCTCTTACCGGCACCGGTGGTGCCGCCGACGAGCGCGTGGGGTCCGTCGGCCCGCAGGTCGAGGTAGCAGCGATCGGTCGCGGTCTGACCGACCAGCGCCCGCAGGGTGTTGTCCCGCTTGAGGCGTGGCGCGTCCGGCTCGGGAATGGAGTGGTTGCCCCGCCAGTGCTCCACGATCTCCGCCGGGTTGTCCGCCAGGTCGGGGCCGGCGAGCGCCAGGAAGGCGACCGACGCGGGGAGATCGCTGTGATCCTCCACCAACGCACCGGCGTCGACCACCGGTGACAGGACGCGGGCCAGCGCGTGGGCCGCGTTCGGCTCGAGCGGCTCGAGCTCGACCGGGTCGACACCGTCGTCGTCG
>JADLEF010000272.1 GCA_020846295.1 Acidimicrobiales bacterium | reverse complement strand
GCCGACCGCCTCGACCTCCACCCCCGTCGCCCGAGCCACCAACACCACCCCGGCCTCATCGGCGGGGGTGACGGCCTCACCCGCTGCCGTGTTCACGACCGCCACGACATCACCCGGGGCCAGCCGCAACGACGGAAACTCGCCCGCCCCGAGCGACAACCCGACGACCCCGTCCCCCGGTTCGATCAACGAACCCGCCGAGAACAACTCCCTCGCAACCAGGGTGCCCGCCGCCAGATCGGTGCGGGCGACCCGTCCGACAATCGTCGCAGCGTCGGTCTGGGGAACCACCGTCAGCCGGTCGTCGCTGTTCACGCCGACGACCTGCAAGTCGGCGAGCGTCATGACATGGCCACGCTGGACCGTCTCACGCACGGCCAGCACCTCGGTCTGACGGCTACTCGAGGTCTGCCACCACAGAGCGCCGAGCGCGAACACCACGATCACCAGCACCCCGGTCGCGAGTTCCGGGACACGTCGCCGGCCGGCGACTGTCGGCGCGGCATCCAGATCAAAGGCTGGGGGAGTCGCGCTCGTTCGAGCGCGCGGCGGGGAGAGCATTGCGTTCAACTCGGTCTCCTATCGACCTTGGGTCTCGATCGCCTGAATCTCGGCCACCTGCACCACCACCGGCGCTGACGTCCGGCTCAACTCGCCGAGCGCGACCGTCGTGCCCTGGCTCGTCACGCCCTCCACCGCGAACGTCACGGTGACCGTTAGCGAGATCCCCGAGGTTCCGGCGGTGCTGTGACGAAACGTGTGCGTGCAAGAGGACCCGCCATTCCCGGCGCCAGGCGCGTAGGCGCTTCCCGCATTGCACCGGACCGTCGAGCCGTCACCGAACTCCCATACCGCTGACAGCGGATGAACCCGCGCCTCCGCCCACACCCGGCCGGACGGGGTCGACGCCCGCGCGGTGAAACCGCCGTTCCAGTAGCCGTCGTCGATCCACAGCCACGTCGGCAGCTGCGTCACCATCGCCACCGTCGTCCCGTTCGGGCTCGCCGACCACACCGGCGACGGCGGATCCAGCTGGTTGTATGCCTGCTCGAGCAGATCTGCGATCGAAACCGCTCCGCCCTCGGGCACCACGAACTGACCGTTCACCGCCTGGGCCTGTCCGTTGCACTCGAACTGCAGCCAACGTCCGGTGTCCGAGAACAAGCGGTCGCCCTCAGGCCCGAAGATGGCCCGAGCGTTGTCATCCGCGACCACTACTCGCCACGTGCAGGCGCTCGCCGGGCCGTCGCCGCCCGAAGGCGACTCGCCGCCAGGCGTTCTCGTCGAGGCTCCGACATCGACAACCCCACCCCGTGGATCGAAGCCTGCGAGGTCCTCCGCGCCTGCCGGAGTCGCTGCGGCAACGGTAAGGGCGAGGATCAGTACGGGAAGTCCGCCTCCGCCAAGGCGCATCCTGCCACCCCCTCCCACCGCTGGAGTCGCGTGATGGTGCTGACCTTCCACGCGCCATCAGCCATGACGAGGTCGAGTTGGAGGTGCTGGGTTCCGACCGTGTCGTTGACGACCCGGCCGCTCGCCACTTCGTAGACCACGCCGTCATCGATCCGGCAGACCGACACCGTCGCCGCCGTAGCGTTCTGCTCCACGAAGCCGACCCGAGCCGTCGCCTGGCTGGGCTCGGCCGGCCGCACGGCCTGTCCGCTGTCCCGCCGCTGCGCAGCTTCGGTCCGCAACTCCGCAAGCGCGGCGCCGGTGGCCCACGCTGCCAGGTTCGGATCCTCGGGATTCGGCGTTGGACCTGCGTTCGCCAGCGCCCGCGCATCAAGGACGCCTCGCACTCGCGCCGCGAGTGCGGCCTCCGTCGACTCGTCAGGCAGCGAGCTGGGCGTGGTGGTGACGATCGAGGGAGCCGATGTTGCGGCCGGGCTATCCGCGCTGGTCGTGGTCACTGCGCTGTCCCTGTTCGGCGCCGTCGAAGCCGGGGAGGTGATGGTCGTGGCCACTCGCTCTTGGGAGACAACGTCATCGCCGCCCGAGCACGCGGCCAAGGCCACCAGGGCAGAGGCCGCGAAGAGGGCGAGGCGGCGGGCGCTCATCGCTCAACCAGCCAGCATTCTGAAGGTGGCACCGCTCCGGCTGCATGCCAGGACGGCCGCGCCAGCGCCGGGAGCGCTCGTCGCTCCGCTGTCAGATTGTGCCGCTCGGCTGCGTGCCATTCCCTCACGGTACGTGGCTCTCCTCAGGTTCGATCATCGGTCAAATGGACCAATTCATCGACCCAAGGGACATGGACCGGGGACCAATCGGACAGGGCGCCCAAACAAGGCTCCCCGGCGCCGACCCGCTCCAGTTCGTGTCACGCGCCAGGCGCTGCGGTGTCCCTACTCGACGGCATGGAACCAGACTCTCCGAAGATCGCCGCTGCCAATCTCCCAGCGAACACGGCGGAGGCGGCCGAATGAAGATCGCTGCAGGCATAGTCACAGCAACCACCGGCACAGCCGTTGCGTTGCTCGCCGCTCCGGCCCTCCTCGTCTCGGTCGTGCAGAGCGCACAGGGTCCCCTCGCCGCTGTGAGCGCAATGGCCGGCCCATCGGCGGAAGCCGTCGCCGACATCCCCGCAATCCTGCTGCCAGCGTTCATCCGCGAAGCGGCGGCATGCCCCGGCCTGCCCTGGCCAGTACTCGCCGGCATCAGCAGAGTCGAGTCCAACCACGGACGCTACGGCGGATCGGCCATCAGCCCCACCGGAGCGGTCAGCCCACCCATCATCGGCATACCTCTCGACGGCACCAACGGCACCGCCCGCATCGAAGACTCCGACGACGGCAAATGGGACCACGACACCACCTGGGACCGCGCCGTCGGGCCGTTCCAGTTCATCCCCTCGAGCTGGCGCATCTTCGGAGGCGACGGCAACGGCGACGGCGTTGCCGACCCCAACAACATCCTCGACGCCCTACCCGCCATGCGCCGCCACCTCTGCCCCCAAGGCCAGGTCACAGACGTGCACGCAGCGATCTACAGCTACAACCACTCCGACGCCTACGTCGAGCAGGTACTCGGCTGGGCTCGCCGCTATGCAGCGACGGCGGCACCGGTGGCCGGCGGATACGCCCTTCCCGTGCCGTCCCCAGCGATCAGCCCCACCGACCTCATCGAGCCGCATCACGACTACCCAGCGTGGGACGCACCAGTACCGGTAGGAACACCGGTGTTAGCGATCACCAGCGGTACCGTCGTCACGGCCTCCGCAGCCGGCATCTACCCATCCGACCCGAACCGTTGCGGCTCAATGGTCGCTATCGCCGGTGCCGACGGTGCGCACTACGTCTACTGCCACCTCTCGACCATTGCCGTCAGCAGCGACCAATCCGTCGACGCCGGAACGCCCATCGGGTTCAGCGGCGGGCTCCCTGGCGCGTCAGGCGCAGGAAACACCACCGGAGCACACCTGCACCTTGGCGTCCGCGTCGCCGGCGCTGCAATCTGCCCCCAACCGATCCTGCTCGCGATCGCTCAAGGCCATCCGATCGCACCGTCGTTGGCGCCCACCACCGGATGCGTGAGCGGCGACCAGACCGTCGATTGGTCGCACTGGCTCCACCAGCGGCCCCACGCGGAGGCGACCCGATGAGGCGCAGAACGGCCGCCGACCCGACAGCCCCAACTGCACCACTCATCGACATCGCCGAAGCCGCTCAGCGCCTCGGCGTGTCGGTGCGCTTCATGCGCCGCCTCGTCGACGAGCGCCGCATCCCCTTCCACAAGATCGGCAGGTATGTCCGCTTCGACCCCGCCGACATCGACCGCTTCGTCATGCAAGGCCGCGTCGAACCGATACACGCGTGACCGTCAGGAGGCCCGCGGAGCCTGTCACAGGCTCCGACTACCGTTTCGCGCGCGGATGACGGCGGAGGAGCGACGTGGCGAGTATCGAGAAGAGAACGACGCCGAGCGGCGAGGTGCGGTGGGACGTCCGCTACCGCGGCTCCGATCGACGCCAGGTCAAGAAGTCCTTCAAGCGCAAGGTTGACGCGCAGCGGTTCGCGAACCTCGCCGAGGCTGACGTCCTGAGGGGCGACTGGATCGACCCACGCCGCTCGCGAGAGACGTTCGGGCACTGGGCCCAGCATTGGCTCGCCACCACGGCGCACCTCCAGCCGAAGACGCGCTCCGGCTACGAGTCCATCCTCTCGAAGCATCTGATGCCTACGTTCGGAGACGTGCCGCTTTCGGCCATCGACCACCCACGGGTGCTCGCCTACCTGTCCGAGCTCGCCGCCGACGGCTTGGGGCGCGGCACCGTGCGCAACATCCGCGACGTCCTGCGCCTAGTGCTGGCACTGGCCGTCCGGTCGGGCGCCATCAAGCACAACTCCGTGCTGGGAGCTCGCATCGGACGATCCGCCAAGCAGGAGATGGTCTTCCTCACCGCCGATCAGGTCATGACTCTCGCCGACGAGATCGCCAACCCGCCGATCCGCAAACGAGGAGGCGAGCACCGCCGCTCGACCTACCCCGAGTACGGGCTACTTGTCCGCTTCGCTGCGTTCACCGGCCTGCGCGCCGGCGAGATCGGAGCGCTCAAGGTCCGGCGCCTCGACCTCATGCGCCGGCGCGTTGAGGTGTCGGAGTCAGCGTCCGAAGCGCACGGCAAGTTCGAGGTCGGCGCCACCAAGACTTACGAACGTCGCAACGTTCCCGTGCCCGCCGCGCTGATCGACCAGCTCGTCCACCACATCGCCGGCAAAGGACCAGACGACTTCGTGTTCGAGGGCCCCGACGGCGGCCCGGTCCGTCACTCGAACTGGTACCCCCGCCACTTCAAACCAGCCGTCGTACAGGCGGGCCTCCCTGACGGCACCCGCTTTCACGACCTCCGCCACACCTACGCCGCGATGCTCATCGCCCAAGGAGCCCACCCAAGGGCCATGATGGAACGCCTCGGCCACAGCACGATCCAGGTCACTCTCGGGACCTACGGCCACCTCTTCCCGAACCTCGAGGAGAGCCTCGACCACGCCTTGAACTCCGTGTTCAGCGAAGCGTCAGCGCGCCCAGCGTCTGAGCCGGCGCAGATTCGACCCCGCGCTCAATAACGTGCCCGAGCGTACGATCCGACCCCTTGATCCAACTGGATCCGTTGGTTCACCACGCTTCGTCGGCTGATCACTTGAGCGCCTTGTTGATTCTCGAAACGAGGTCAGCCCAAGCGCCCCGCTCATCTTCCTTAAGGTCGGTCGCGACGTGATCGCGAGTCCAGCGGAGATACGCCTTGGCCAGTCGATACTTCGAGAAGTCGGCGATCTCGTTCACGAAGATGTCGACGATAGGCCGGCTGGGCTGGGATGCGGCTACTGCTTCGATATCCCAACCAAGATCGTTCTTTGCGAGATGGACAAGGGTCGCCCGGAGAAGGTCCTCGATCTCCGGTCTCGTGACCTCTCCAGGACACACGTCGGCGGTTCGAAGGATGTTCTTGTTCCCGAGAGTGTGAACCAGGGTGTCCTGGCGGGCGGCATTGTCACCAGCATTGTCGGAGTCCAGGAGTGCCGCGACCTTCAGACGATTCGCGTGAAGGATCGTGGCGAAGTAGACCACCTTGCCGGCGCTGTCAGCGGGCACGAGCGCAACCTTCTCGTTGAGGGCGGCGAGTCCCGCATCGCGGAGCAGCTGAGCGGTGGCATCGAGGTACCAGTAGTCCGTCAGCCCTTCCAGGACCAGGTTGCGCTGCTGGGTGAAAAGGCTCTGTGCCAGGTCGTAACCGAGAGCCTCTTGGAGAGGAAGAAGCGCTGCCGGGTCACCGGCGGTGACATCAGTGTGCACCTTGGTCCCGCTGTCGCGGTCAGTCATCTCTACAACCCGTACGAGGTCGAGTTCGTCCGGGCCTACGAGGAACGGCGAGTGAGTCGTGTAGATCGTCTGGTTGTTCGAGGCGAGGCGCGAGATCGTTTGGCGGAAACCACGTTGCTTCAGACCGTGAAGGCTCAGGCCAGGCTCGTCGAGCAGCAGGATCGCGTTCGCGTGGTTGTCAGCAGCTTCGGCGAAGAAGACAACGAAGAAGGACACCAGCCACTGGAAGCCTTCGGATCGCTGGTCGAGCTCGATCTCCACACCCAGGTCATCCTCGACTACGACCTTCAGATACTGCCCATCGGCGAGAACGCGCAACGTATCAGCTTCAACTCGGCCGGGATCAGGGTTCCAGACCGATCGGATCTCGCTCGTCAGCCGGACGCTTGCTGCGTTGAGCTTGATGCTCCGCTCGTCGAGTTGGCTCCGGTAAGTCTCGAACGCGGCGGGGTCGTCGGAAGACACTGTGGCGTTCCCGAGATCAGCTAGCTCCCGGGCCGTGAAACCGAGCAGCTTGAGCAGACACAGATAGCCGAAGTCGTAGCGCTCGTCATCAAGAAGGCTCTGCTCAATGCGGCGAGCGAAGTGGTCGAGGTGCAAATTCGGCCGTACGCGGAAATAGTTGTTGAAGTACACGAACATCGGCACTCGAGCACCAAGGGCCTTCGCAGCCGTCTCGCGGTCGGCTGAGATCCGAGTCAGTTCGAGCAGATGGGTGTGCCGGTCGTCCATGGCAGCGTCACTGTCGTCGACGTAGGGTGCCACCGCGTCAAGCCACGCCCGCAGCGCCTCGGCTCGATCGCCGATGATCGTTGTCGATCCCACCACCCATCGGTCAACAACTGCGTCGAGCGCGGCGCTCGGCGGTGGATCGGCCTCTGCACGGCCACTCGCCGACTGCGTGTCGACATGGGCCGCCAACCTGAGCAGGTCCTTACGAACCACCTCGGTGAACACTTCCAGCGGCGGGGCGCCCTCGAATGAGTCAGCAGTGTTGTTTCCCAGGTACACCGTGCGGCAGTACACAACATCCTCGAACCCGGAGGGAAGATCCGCCCTGTCTCCCTCTTCCAGAGCGAACTTGACCGAAACGACCGGGATCCGCGTCGGATCGAGCCGAGCCGACTGGATGTCGGTGTTATACAGCTTCCGGGGGTAGTCCCGCAGCGCATCGAATCCTCGCACCCCGGCTGGTGGGTGGATTCGTTGGAGAGCTTCGAGCACTGCCGTCTTCCCAGCCTCGTTCGGGCCGACGAGGATCGTCTTGCCGACCTCGATGTCGAACCAGCCGGTATCGCGAACGCTGCGGTAGTTCTGCACTCGGGCACTGATCAGCTTCATCTCAACCTCTGATGCGTCGGCCGCGCCTGAGGATCGCGTGCCCGGTCATCCGTGCAACCGTAGCTGTGCGGTGTGACAGCGAACCCCTGGGGCCGAGTGATTCACGATCGTCGGCCCGGCTTGCCTTGGGAGTGGCGGGCCGTGCCACAGGGCCGTGCCACATCGCCTGTGCCATTTCTGTGCCATGGCGGAAAACGCAGAAAGGGTCTCGCTGCGGCGAGACCCTTACTGACCTGCTTATTTCCTAGTGGCGGGGGCGGGATTTGAACCCGCGACCTTCGGGTTATGAGTGCACCGACGCCCGT
>JADLEF010000271.1 GCA_020846295.1 Acidimicrobiales bacterium | reverse complement strand
TGACGTACTGGGAAGGGGTGGGCGGTGTCCGTCTCGCCGGCGACCGGTGGGGCGATCCATCGGGGCCGTTGGTGCTGCTGCTGCACGGCGGCGGTCAGACGCGGCACGCGTGGAAGGGCGCCGGCGAAACGTTGGGCGCGGCCGGCTACCACGCCGTCGCCCTTGATGCTCGTGGTCACGGGGACTCGGACTGGTCTCCGGACAGCGTGTACGGGCCGGATCGCATGATCGGGGACCTGGTGGCGGTGGTGGAACAGCTCGGACGCCGCCCGGTGCTGGTCGGTGCGTCGATGGGTGGCGGCGTGAGCCTGCAGGCTGTCGGCGAGGATCATGTGGACGCCACCGCGCTGGTGCTGGTGGACATGGCGCCGCGGCTCGAGCCCGAGGGCGTCGACAAGATCCTGGCCTTCATGGACGGCAACCGCGACGGGTTCGGGTCCCTCGAGGAGGTGGCCGATGCCATCGCCGGGTACCAGCCGCATCGCAGCCGGCCGCGCAAGCTCGACGGGCTGGGCAAGAACGTCCGGCTCGGAGCGGACGGGCGGTACCACTGGCACTGGGATCCCGCGTGGCGCCAGGGTGCACCCGACCTCGAATTGATGTACCAACGGCAGTCGGCCAGTGCCCGGCGCCTGACGTTGCCCACCCTGCTGGTGCGCGGCGGGCTGTCCGACGTGCTCAGCGAGGAGGGGGCGCAGAGCTTCCTCGAGCTGTGTCCCCATGCGGAGTACGTCAACGTGACCGGCGCATCGCACATGGTGGCCGGCGACCGCAACGACGTGTTCGCCGGCGCCGTGGTGGAGTTCCTGTCCCGGGTCGTGCCGGTCGATGGCGCGCCGGTGCAGCCGCCGCATGAGCCGCACCCGGCCCCCGTCGTCGACACCAGCCTGCACGACATCCCCTGACCGGCGGCGGTGCCGCCAGCCGCGCCGCACACCACTCTACGTGCTCATAATCGCGCGCAGGTCATCGAACCTGCCGATCGACGGTGCACCCTCTCGCAGCGAATCGGCGCCGATTCGGTGCGAGGGGGGTCGGACCGGGGATGGGGACCTTACGCTGAGTGGCTGTGGCGGCCCGAGCGCGCCGGGTGGTGGAGCGGGTGCGGGGCGGCGTCCGCGTGCGGCTCACGGCAGGACCGGGCGCACCCAGCCCAACCGGCCGTCAAGGTCCGCTCACCAGACCGCTGCGCCGCTCCGCCTCGGCCTGCGCGGGATCGCGCGCCGCGGGATCTCCGTACCCCCCACCGCCCGGGAACTCGAGCACGACGCGCTCCCCCGACGGCACCACGTTGCGCCCGACGGCGACCAGCGCCTCCCCGCTCGACGCCAGCCGTACCGATCCGCATGCTCCCGGCCCGCCCCCTTCGCGTCCCCGCGCCGGGTGGCGCACCCGCTCGTAGGTGCACGCCAACGTGAACGGCTCGTCGTCCAGTGATCCGAGCTCCACGATCTGCCCGTGACCGCCGCGGTACCGCCCCGCACCGCCGGAATCGGGCCGCAGCTCCTTGCGCCAGAACACCACCGGCGTGATCGCCTCGTTGATCTCCACCGGCATGTTGCGCACCCCCGACGGGAACGCGGTGGCCGACAGCCCGTCGGCACCCGGCCGCGCCCCGGCCCCACCCGAGTGGAACGACATCAGCCCCCATCGGCGCCCCGTCGATGAGGACACCCCGTTGGCGACGATGTTCCACAGCGACGACGTGCCCTCGGCCGGCACCCGCCCCGGCACGATCTGGTGCAGGCACCCGAACACGGTGTCGGGCAGCATCTGGCCCACCACGTGCCGGGCGTTGACCGCGAACGGGTGGGGCGCGTTGAGCACGCACCCCTCGGGCGCGGTCACCCGCACCACGTCGAGCGAGCCGGCGTTGTTGGGCACGTCGGGGCCGATGATGCAGCGCACCCCGAACGACGTGTACGCGTCGGTGTACGCCATCGGCACGTTGATCCCGTGCGGTTGCGCCGCCGAGGTGCCGGTGAAGTCCACCGACAACGATCGACCGTCGATGGTCAGCGTGCACACCAGCTCGATCGGCTCGCTCACCCCGTCGATGCGCATCGAGCTCGACCACGTGCCACGGGGCAGCGTGGCGATGCGCTCCACCATCGCCGCCCTGGAGCGTTCGAGGATCGATGCGCCCAGCTCCTCGAGCGAATCGAGCCCGTACTCCTCGAGCATCTCCACCAGCCGTCGCCCACCGATGTCGTTGCAGGCCGCCAGCGAGTACACGTCTCCGATGACCTGAACCGGCTCGCGCACGTTGGCCCGGATGATGCGCAGCACCGTCTCGTCGAGCACCCCGCCGCGCCCCAGCTGCAGGATGGGCAGGTACAGCCCCTCGTGAAAGATCTCGCGGCCCTCGGTGGAGAACCCGATGCCACCGATGTCGACGACGTGTGCGGTGCAGGCGAACAGCGCCACCAACCGACCCCGGAAGAACGCCGGGGTGACCACGACGAAGTCGAACAGGTGCCCCGTCCCCTTCCACGGATCGTTGGTCAGGAACACGTCACCCGGAGCCATGGTGTCCGCCGGGAACTCCGTCAGGAAGTGACCCACCGACGCCGCCATCGAGTTGATGTGACCCGGCGTCCCCGTCACCGCCTGGGCCAGCATCCGACCCTGCGGGTCGAACACGCCGGCGGAGAGGTCCCCCGCCTCCCGGGTGGATGTCGAGAAGGCGGAGCGCACCAGGGTGCGGGCCTGCTCCTCCACCACCGCGATGAGCCGCTGCCACATCACCTGACGTTGGATCTGCGCCAGCGCGTCGTCAGCCATGGTCCGCTTCTCCCTCCACCCGGTCCCGTCGTTGCAGCACGAGGTTCCCCTCGCCGTCGAGCGCAGCACGGAACGCTGCGCCCACCACCGTCGTCGTCTGTTCCTCGACCACCAAGGCGGGCCCGTGCGCCACCACGCCGATCAAGGCCGAGCGCTCGATCACGGCGTGCTCGGCCCAGTCGGCGGCCGATGCCTCGAACGCCACCCGCACCGCGGTCACCGGTGCGGGCGGCGCCGACCAGTCCGGTTCGGCCAGCGGCTCGGCGGCCTCGACATCGGTGGCGAGCGTGTAGACCCACGACAGCACCTCCACCGGCAGGTGCGGGATGGTCCGGCCGAACGTTGCGTCGTACGCCGCCTCGAACCGAGCGTGCAGCACAGCCGGGTCCGGCGCAGGACCGACCGGTAGATCGACGTCGATCTCGTGACCCTGGCCCACATAGCGCATCGCCGCCCGGCACACCGCCCGCGCCGCCACCCCGGGCGCGGCCGAACCGACCACTGCGGCCGCCTCGGCGGCCATGGCGTCCAGCACGCGCCCGACCGCGACGGCATCGAAGGCGTCGAGCCGTTGGTAGGCGGTGCGCACCGCCTCGTAGGAGACCGCCGCCCGGAGGAAGCCGATGGCGGAACCCACGCCGGCGCCGGCCGGCACGATGATGCGATCGATGCCCAGCTTGTCGGCCAGCCGGCAGGCGTGCAGCGGCGCCGCGCCGCCGAACGCCACCATCGTGCAGCGCCGCACGTCGCGGCCGCGCTCCACCGCGTGCACCCGGGCTGCGGCGGCCATGTTCTCCTCCACCACCTCGGCCACCGCGTAGGCGGCGAGCGCCGGCACCATACCCAGCGGTCCGGCGACGTGCTCGGCCATCGCGGTACGAGCGGCGTCGGCCGACAGCCGCACCGACCCGCCGGCGAAGGCGCTCGGATCCAGCCGGCCCAACAGCAGATCGGCGTCGGTCACCGCCGGACGCGAGCCGCCGAGCCGGTAGCAGGCGGGGCCGGGGTCGCTGCCCGCGCTCTGCGGACCGACCGCGACACGGCCCAAGCCGTCCACCGAGGCCAACGAGCCCCCACCGGCACCGATCTCCACCATGTCGATAACGGGGATGCGCAGGGGCAGACCGGACCCGCGCAGGAACCGGTAGCGGCGGGCCACCTCGAAGTCGCGCGCGGTGGCCGGCACCCCGTCCTCCACCAGGCACAGCTTGGCCGTCGTCCCGCCCATGTCGAAGCTGAGCAGCCGATCGATGCCGTGCTGGCGGGCCAGCCGCGCCGCCAGGATGGCGCCACCGGCCGGGCCGCTCTCCACCAGCACCACCGGCTGGCGCACCGCCTGCTCGAGGGTGCACAACCCACCGGAGGACTGCAGCAGGAACAGCGGGGCGCGCACGCCCAACGCCGCCAGCCCGGCGGCCAGGCGCTGCAGGTAGGAGGCGACCAGCGGCTGCACGTAGGCGTTGGCGCAGGCGGTGGAGAACCGCTCGTACTCGCGGATCTCGGGGCAGACCCTCGAAGCCAGCGTGATCCACACGCCGGGAAGCTCCTCGGCGAGGAGGTCGCCCGCCCGCTCCTCGTGGGCCGGCTGCGCGTAGGCGTGGAGGAAGCCGACGGCCACCGACTCCACCCCGGCGGCGCGGAACACGGCGGCCGCGGCCCGCACGCCGGCCTCGTCGAGCGGGATCAGCTCGTCGCCACGGGCCGAGTGCCGTTGGCGCACCCCGAGTCGCAGGTGGCGCGGCACCAGCGGGGCGGGCCGCTCCATGGACAGGTCGTACTGCTCGAAGCGGTCCTCGTGGGCGATCTCAACCGTGTCGCGGAACCCTTCGGTGGTGAGCAACCCGGTCAGGGCCCCGGTGCGCTCGATGAGCGCGTTGGTGGCCAGCGTGGTGCCGTGGACCACCCCGGTCACCATCGCCGGATCGACCCCACCGCGCTCGAGCACCGCGGCCATACCGTCGAGCACGGCCCGTTCCGGTGCAGCGGCGGTGGTGAGCAGCTTGACGGTGTGCCGCGCCCCGGCGGCCGTCTCGAGCACGACGTCGGTGAACGTGCCGCCGATGTCGGCCGCCAGGCGGGCGCCGGCCACCGCGGTCAGCCCCCGAGCGCCTGGACGACCGCGGCGGCGAACGCCTCGGTGGTGGCGTGGCCCCCCTGGTCCTGCGGGAGCCACGCCCCCGCCGCGTACACCCGGGACACCGCCGCGTCGATCCGGTCCCCGACCTCGGTCTGGCCGAGGTGGCGCAGCATCCACGCGCCGGCGAGGATCAGCGCCGTCGGGTTGATGCGATCGAACTGGTCGGCGGGCACCGGGGCACCCTGCGGGGCCTCGAAGTAGGCGAAGTCGTCGCCGAAGCACCCGGAGGGGGTCAGTGTCATCCCGCCGATCTGGCCCGCGCCGCCGTCGGCGAGGATGTCGCCGTACTGGTTGGGCAGCACCAGCACGTCGAAGGACTCCGGGTGCAGGGCCAGGCGGTGGGCGAGGTCGTCCACGATGACGGTCTCGACCTCGATCGGGTAGTCGGCGGCGATCTCGGCGCACACCTTGGCGAAGAACCCGTCGGACACGGCCAGCATGTTGGTCTTGGCCCCGATGGTGAGCCTGCCGGGGTGGCCGGTCTCCTTGCGGCGCATCGTCTCCTCGCAGGCGCGGCGGGCGATGCGCTCGGTGAAGGCCCGGGTGAGGATCTTGACCGCGAAGCGACCCTCGGCCCCCGGCGGCACCCGGACCCCACGGATGCGCTCGGCCAGGCCGGACTCGCGCAGCAGCCCGAGCTCGCCCTCGAAGCCGATGTAGAGATCCTCGTGGGACTCCCGAACGATCAGGTAGTCGATGCGCTCGGGGTGGGCGTAGGGCGAAGCGAAACCGGGGCGCCACTGCACCGGCCGCAGGTTGCACCACGTGCCGCGGCCGTAACGGAGGTGCAGCACCCCGGGGGTGATGCCGCCGGTCGAGCCGAGCAGCACCGTGTCCGCCTCGTCGAGGCGCGGGTGCACGGCGGCGACGCGCTCCTGGGGCGAGAGCGGGGTCAGGTCCGCCCCGGTCGGCAGCAGGTCCCACTGCACCTGCGCGCCGGCCGCCTGCAGGACGGTCAGGGCGGCTTCCATCGCGCCGGGTGAGGCGCCGTCCCCGGGGACCACCGCCACGCGGGGCTGGGCTGTCGTCGAGCTCACGGCTCGCTCCTTCGCTCGATGGTGTCGCTGGCGGGTCACCCTATCCCCACCGTCCCGACCGCCGAGCCACCGCGCGTGTTGCGCACCGCCGGGCGCTACAACGGTGGGATGGTCGGTCACGGCTGCGGGAGCGGCGCCCCATGAGGATCCTGCTGGTCGAGGACGACGAGTCGATGGCGGCGACGCTCACCACCGGGTTGCGGGCCGAGGGGTACGCGGTGGACGTCTCCCACGACGGCGAGGACGGCCTGTGGCGGGCTCTCGAGGAGGACTACGACCTCGTCGTGCTCGACATCATGCTCCCCGGCCGCAACGGCTACGCGGTGGTGTCGGCCCTGCGCTCCGCCGGCCGCACCGTGCCGGTGCTGATGCTGACGGCCAAGGACGGCGAGTGGGATCAGGCCGAGGCCCTCGACGCCGGCGCCGACGACTACCTGACCAAGCCGTTCTCCTACCCGGTGCTGCTGGCCCGGCTGCGAGCCCTCATCCGCCGGGCGGCGGGCCACAGCAGCCCGGTGCTCACCGTCGGCCCGCTCAGCCTCGATGTCACCAGCCGCCGGGTGAGCGTCGGCGACCGCTCCGTCGAGCTCACCGCCCGGGAGTTCGCGGTGCTGGAGTACCTCGCCCACCGGCCCGGTGCGGTCGTCAGCAAGAGCGAGCTGCTGCAGCACGTGTGGGAGCAGGTGGAGACGACCGATCCGAACGTGGTCGAGGTGTACGTGGGGTACCTGCGGCGCAAGATCGACACCGGGCTGCAGGAGCCGCTGCTGGTGACGGTGCGCGGCGCGGGCTACCGGCTCGGCCCGGCGGGCCCGTGAGCCACGGCGAGCGCCGCTCGCGCCCCCGGCGACCCGGCTCGGTGCGCGCCCGCATCGTGGCCGCCGCGGTGGCCTCGGTCGGCGCGGTGCTCGCCGTCGCCGCCGTCCTGCTGGTGGCCGCGGTCGGTTCGCTGCTCGAACGACCCATGCGCGGCGAGGCGCGCGCCCGCGCCGCCGAGGTCGCCTTCCAGTTCCAGGCGTCCGGGACCGAGCTCGCCAGCGACCGCGGCCCCGGGGCCGACGCCGCCCCGCCTCGGCTCGGCCCCCTCGCCGGGCCGTGGCCGACCCTGGCCCAGCTGGTCGACGACGACGGCGACGTCCTCGCCGCCAGCGCCGAGCTGGTCGGTCTGCCGCCGCTGCTGGCGGTCGACCCCGCCGAGCGCGAGACGCACGGCGAGACCCGGCTGCGCTACGGCGGCCGGGACGAGCGGTTCCGCCTCGACGCCGTGGTGGCCACGGTCGGGGGGCGCCGGGCGACGGTGATCGTCGCCACCTCGCTGGGGCAGGTCGACCAGGTGACCTCGGCCCTGACCCGGGTGCTGGCCGTCGCGGTGCCGCCGCTGGTCGCCGTCGTCGCCGCCCTGGCCTGGGTGCTGGTGGGCCGGGCCCTGCACCCGGTCGAGTCGCTGCGCCGCGAGGTCGCCGAACTCGCCGCCGCGCCGGCCCGCGGCCCCGCGCATCGCCCGAGCGCCGCAGCGGCCGCCCCGCGCGACGAGGTCGGCCGCCTGGCCGGCACGCTGGACGAGCTGCTCGGCGAGCTGGCCCGCCAGCGCGACACCCAACGCCGCTTCGTCGCCGACGCCTCCCACGAGCTGCGCAGCCCGATCGCCAACATCCGCGCCGCGCTCGACGTGGCCCGCCTGCACCCCGACAGCCGCCCGTGGCCCGAGGTCGCCGACGAGGTGTACGCCCAGAACGAACGGCTGGCCCACCTCGTCGACGACCTGCTGGTGCTGGCCCGGGCGGAGGCCGGTCGCCTGCGCGGGGTCCGCGCGCCGGTGGAGCTGGGACACCTCGCGGCCACGGTGCTCGACGAGCGCCGCGGCGCGCGGGCCGAGGAGCGCCCGGTCCGCCTGGTCCTCGACCGCCTCGACGAGGCCACCGTGGAGGGCGACGAGAGCCAGCTGCGTCGCATCGTCGTCAACCTGATCGACAACGCCTGCCGCCACGCCCGCAGCGAGGTCGGCGTGGCGGT
>JADLEF010000270.1 GCA_020846295.1 Acidimicrobiales bacterium | reverse complement strand
GCGAGGACGACCCGGACCGACCCTCGAGCGTCGACGACTCCTACGTCTGGGGCACGCCGGATCTCGGCCAGCCGGTCACCGTCACCCCGGCCGGCCAGCAACGTCCGGCCATCATCGTCGGCAATCCGGTGAACCGCATCACCGGCAGCTTCGGCGTAACCAAGGAAGTCACCGGGGACACCGAGGGTGTCGACCCGGCCGCGCTGTACACCTTCGGGTGGACCTGCCGGGCAGCCGACGGCACCGTCTTCCCCGACGACGCCCCCGGCTCCTTCGGGCTCACCGCCGGCAGCACCTGGAACGCCCCGGACAGCGTCCCGGTCGGCAGCGACTGCGACGTCACCGAGGATGTCCCGCCGGCGCCGGAGGACGCGTCGTACGACTGGGCGACCGAGCTGACGGTGGCCGGCGCCACCGGTTCCACCAGCGGCCGCCGGATCAGCTTCGTCCTGCCGCGGACCGACACCCCGGTCGCGGTCACGGCCACCAACCGGCTGACCCGCACCAAGGGCAGCTTCACCATCGCCAAGACCAGCGACCCGGCCGACGGCGCCACGGTCGTGCCCGGCCAGGCGATCCACTACACGGTCACCGTCACCGGCGCCCCCGTCGGCTTCACCTCCGACGTCGTGGTCACCGACGCCCTCGCCGGCGTCCTGCAGCATGCCGAGGTCAGTGACATCGCGACCACAACGGGCGCTGCGGTCCTCACCGGTGAGGACCTCGTCTGGGACGTCGGCACCGTTACGGCCAACGCCACCCTCGAGCTCACCTACACGGCGACCGTTGCTGCTGACGCGATCGGCGTGACGCTCACCAACACCGCTTCCGCCACCGGCGAGACCGACCCGCCGGCCTGCGGGGCCGCCTGCACCACAGCCCACCACACCCCTGCCTGGACGCTGTCGAAGACCAGTGACCCGGCCCCGGGCAGCGTCGTGGCCCCGAGCGACACGATCACCTACACGCTGACCGCCACCAACACCTCCGAGGCCCAGGTCATCGGGGCGACCGCTGTCGACGACCTCGCCGGCCTCGCTGACGCCGACGTGCAGTTCACCTCCGACCGGCTCAGCCGGTCCGGCGACACCCTGACCTGGGCGATCCCGACGCTGGCGAGGGGCGAACACGCCACCGTCACCTACACCGCAACCGTGCGCCCCGGCGCCGACGGCGCCACCCTCACCAACCGGGTGGTGCCCGAAGGGGCCGGTGGCAGCTGCGCCGGCGGCTGCACCACCCGGCACGCCACCGTCGAGTGGAGCCTCGCCAAGTCGTCCAGCCCAGCGACCGGCTCTGTGGTCGCCCCGGGGGACACCATCACCTACACCCTCGACGTGACCAACACCGGGCCCGTGCCCGTGGCTCCGACCGTCACGGACGACCTCGCCGGGCTGGTCGACGACGCCGTCCTCGGCGCGCTGCCGGCCGGCCTGGCCCGCTCCGGTGACCAGCTGACCTGGACCGTCGGCGAACTGGGCGTCGGGGAGTCCACTTCGATCAGCTACACGGTGCAGGTCGCAGCGGACGCCCGCGGCGCCACCCTGCGAAACACCGCAGCCCCAGCCTCGACCGGCGGCAACTGTGTCGGCTCCTGCAGCACTGTCCAGACCACGCCCAAGTGGTCGCTGGCCAAGACCAGCACCGCCGGGAACGGCGCAACCGTGAAGCCCGGCGACACCATCGGCTACACGCTCAGCGTCACCAACGACGGCCCGGTCACCCTCCACGGCGCCGAGGTGACCGACGACCTCTCCGGCGTCCTCGACGACGCCACCTTCGGCGTGCTCCCCGACGCTGCCGCCATCACCGGCACCACCCTCACCTGGCAGGTGCCCGACGTCGCCCCGGGCGCGACGGTAGAGCTGGACTACCAGGTGAGCATCAAGCCAGAGGCCGTCGGCGCCACACTGACCAACACGGCCAGGCCCACCAGCACCGGCGGCGACTGCGCTGCCGGCTGCACGACCACGGCCCACACCCCGAAGTGGACGCTGGCGAAGACGTCCGACCCGGCGTCGGGCTCAGTGGTCGCACCGGGACAGGTCATCACCTACACCCTCACGGCCACCAACGCCGGCGAGGGCACGATCACCGGCGCCACCGGCGTGGACGACCTCGCCGGCGTCCTGGCGAACGCCGACGTCGAGTTCAGCTCGAGCCAGCTGACCCGCTCGGGTGAGACCCTCACCTGGACCATCCCGACCCTGCTGCCCGGTGAGTCCGCGACCGTGGCCTACACCGCAACCGTCAAGCCGGCGGCCAGCGGCGTGACCGTAACCAACACGGTCGCCCCGGTCGGCGCCGGCGGCAGCTGCCTCGGCTGCAGCACCAGCCAGTCCACGGCGAGGTGGGGCCTGACCAAGACCTCGAACCCGGCTGCGGGCGCAGTGGTGCGACCAGGGGACACCATCGACTACACCCTCACCGTCGTCAACGAGGGCCCGATGGCCGTCGCCGGAGCCATCGTTGCCGACGACGTCGCCGGCCTCGTCGACGACGCCGACCTCGGCGCCCTGCCCCCCGGCCTGGCCAGGTCCGGTGACCAGCTCACCTGGACCGTGCCGACGATCGCGGTTGGCGGGGTCGCCTCCGTCACCTACTCGGCCACGGTGCGGAGCGGGGCCGTCGGCGCAACCATCACCAACAGCGCCGCGCCCATCGGCCCCGGCGGGCACTGCTCGATCAGCTGCAGCACCACGGCCTGGACCGACGGCTGGACGCTCACCAAGACCTCCGACCCGGCCGACGGCGCCAGCATCGCCCCCGGCACCGTGATCGGCTACACCCTCAGCCTCACCAACACCGGTATGGCCACCCTGCACGGTGCGGTCGTGGTCGACGACCTGGCCGACGTCCTCGACGACGCCACCCTCGGCAGCCTGCCGGCGGGCGCAACGCTCACCGGCAACACCCTCGCCTGGAGCGTGCCGGACGTGCCCGCGGGCGAGACCGTCACCCTTTCCTACGCCGCCACCGTCAACCCGGACGCCACCGGCGCGCGGCTGCGCAACGTCGCCTTCCCGGCCACCGCCGGCGGCACCTGCTCCGGCCCCTGCAGCAGCACGCTGCACACCGGCGCGTGGACGCTCGCCAAGGGCAGCACCCCGGCCTCCGGCACCGTGGTGGAGCCCGGGGACGAACTCACCTACACGCTCACGGCAACCAACACCTCGGCAGCGACCATCACCGGGGCCGTCGCCACCGACGACCTCGGTGACGTGCTGCCCAGCGCCGCCGTCGACCTCGGCTCGCCGCAGCTCAGCCTGACCGGCACCACCCTGACCTGGGCGATCCCGACCCTCGCGCCCGGGCAGACCCGGACCGTCACCTACACGGCCCGGGTGCTGGCCGGCGACGCCGGCGCGACCATCACCAACTCGGCGAGGCCGCAGGACGTGGGCGGTTCCTGCCCGTCAGGCTGCGTAACCACCCACACCACCCCGGCCTGGCAACTCGCGAAGACCTCGAACCCGGGCAGCGGCAGCGATGTCGCCCCCGGTGACGTCCTCGACTACACCCTCTCGGTCACCAACACCGGACCGGCCCTGCTGACCGGCGCCGTCGTCCACGACGACGTCTCCGGCCTGGTCGACGACGCCAGCCTGGGTGCGCTCCCGGCCGGGCTGACCCGGGACGACGACCGCCTCACCTGGGCCGTGCCGGACGTGCCGGCCGGGGCGACCGTCTCGGTCACCTACTCGGCCACGGTCGCGGCAGGGGCGCGCGGCGCGACCATCACCAACACCGCGACCGCTGGTTCGGCAGGCGGCAGCTGCGCCGGTTCCTGCACGACCACCAGCCACACGCCGAGCTGGACGCTGGCCAAGACCAGCGACCAGCCCGCCGGGGCGACCGTGCACCCGGGAGACGTGATCGGCTACACCCTCACCGTCACGAACACCGGCCCGGCAACGCTGCACGCTGCCCAGGTCGGCGATGACCTCAGCGACGTGCTCGACGACGCCGTCCTGCTGGCCGTCCCGGACGGCGCGACGCCGGCCGGTACCACCCTCACCTGGGCGGTCCCCGACGTCGCCGCCGGCTCGACGGTGGAACTGTCCTACGAGGTACGGGTGGACGACCGGGCCGACGGCGCCCGGCTCGCCAATTCGGCAGCCCCGGCAAGTGCCGGCGGCCGCTGCGAAACGTCCTGCGCCACCCTCGCCCTCACCCCGGCCTGGCGGCTCACCAAGACCTCGGACCCGGCGAGCGGCGCAGTGGTCGCGCCCGGCGACACCATCACCTACACCCTGACCGCCACCAACACCGGTGCTGCCCCGGTCACCGGCGCCACGGCAACCGATGACCTGAGCGGCGTCCTCGCCGCTGCCGCCGTCCGGCTGGACTCGGCAGAACTCAGCCGGACCGGGACCACCTTGACGTGGGCGATCCCTGCCCTCGCTCCCGGGCAGACGCGGACCGTCACCTACTCGGCAGAGGTACTGGCAGCAGCCACCGGCGCCACCATCGTCAACTCGGCGGCCCCCAACGGCCAGGGGGGCTACTGCGGCGCCGGCTGCTCGACCACCCAGTCCACCGTGCAGTGGTCGCTCGCCAAGACCAGCGATGCCGCGCCGGGGGCGGTGCTGCAGCCCGGTGACGTCATCACCTACACCCTGACCGCAACCAACACCGGACCGGTACCGGTCAGCGGGGCAGCGGTCACCGACGACATCACCGACATCACCGACGAAGCCGACCTCGGTGAGCTGCCGGCAGGCCTCAGCCGCAGCGCCGACACGTTGTCCTGGGCGGTCCCCGAGCTCGCCGTCGGCGGCAGCCGAAGCGTCAGCTACTCGGCCACCATCCGCTCCGGCGCCTGGGGCGCGACCCTGCGGAACTCCGCGACCCCCGCCTCGACCGGAGGCACCTGCAACGGAGTTTGTACTACCGTGCAGTACACCCCCAGGTGGACGCTGGCCAAGACGAGCGGCGTCGGCCCCGGCGGGACCGTCCAGCCCGGCGACACCGTCGACTACACCCTCACGGTCACCAACGACGGGCCGGCGACCCTGCACGACGCAGTGGTCGTAGACGACGCCTCCGGGCTGCTGGCCGCAGCGACCCTGGTGGCCGTCCCGGCCGGCGTGAGCCGGCTCGGCGACCAGCTCACCTGGAACGTGCCAGAAGTGGCGCCGGGGGCAACGGTCGCCCTCACCTACCAGGTGGTCGTGGCAGCCGATGTCGTCGGCGCCACCCTTGCCAACACCGCTGCGCCGGCCAGCCCGGGCGGCACCTGCGCTGGGACGTGCGCCACGGTTGCCCACACCCCGGCCTGGACCCTCGCCAAGACCAGCGACCCAGCGGACGGGGCCACGGTGCAGCCCGGCGACGCCATCACCTACACCCTGACCGCCACCAACACCTCAGAAGCCGAGATCCGGGGCGCCCTCGCCCTCGACGACCTGTCCGGCTTGCTGGCGCACGCCGACGTCAGCTTCACCTCACCGCAGCTGGCCCGGTCCGGCGACCTGCTGACCTGGGCCATCCCGACCCTGGCCAGGGGCGAGTCGGCTTCGGTCACCTACACCGCCGTCGTCGGCGTCGGCGCCGACGGCGTGACCCTCACCAACTCGGTGGTACCGGTCGGGGCTGGCGGCAGCTGCATCGGCGGCTGCGCCACCAGCCAGTCGACCGCCGGCTGGACCCTCGCCAAGACCTCGGACCCGGGCACCGGAGCACAGGTGCTGCCCGGCGACGAGATCCACTACACCCTCACCGTCACCAACACCGGCCCGGTGCCGGTTACCGGCGCCCTCGTCGCGGACGACCTCACCGAGGTGCTCGACGACGCGCTCGTCACCGACCTCGGCGCCGGCCTCAGCCGCACCGGGAGCACGCTGGTGTGGGTCGTCCCGGACATCCCCGTCGGCGGCAGCGCCAGCGTCGGCTACACCGCCACCGTCGGCGGCGGCTCGGTCGGGGCCACCATCACCAACGCAGCCGCGCCGGTCGGGTCCGGCGGCCGCTGCCTCACCTGCACCACCACCCAGACCACCCCGGGCTGGACGCTCGCCAAGACCTCCGACCCGGCCGACGGCGCCACCGTCGAGCCCGGCCACACCGTCGCCTACACGCTGACCGTCACCAACACCGGCCCCGGCACGCTCACCGGGGCGGTTGTGACCGACGACCTCGCCGGCGTCCTCGACGACGCGACCCTCGGCGCCCTCCCTGCCGGCGCGAGCCGGCTCGGCGACCAGCTCACCTGGACGGTGCCCGACATCGCTCCCGGCGGCACCGCCACCCTCTCCTACGCAGCGACCGTGCAGCCGACGGCCGTCGGGGCGACCCTGCACAATTCCGCAGCCCCGGCCTCCCCGGGAGGCACCTGCGCTCCGTCCTGCTCCACCACGGCGCACACGCCCGCCTGGACGCTGGCGAAGACCAGCAGCCCCGGCGACGGCGCGGCAGTCGTGCCCGGTGACGTGATCACCTACACCCTCACCGCCACCAACACCTCGGCAGCGGTCGTCAGCGGAGCAACCGCCGTCGACAACCTCGCCGACGTGCTCGACGACGCCGGCGTCGCGGCCACAGCGGACGGGCTCGTCCTCGCCGGCGATGAGCTGACCTGGGCGATCCCGACCCTCGAACCTGGAACGACCGCTTCGGTGAGTTACTCAGCCGTGGTGCGCGCCGACGGCGCCACGATCACGAACACCGTCGCCCCGTTCGGCGCCGGCGGTTCCTGCACCGCCTGCAGCACCACCCAGACCAGCCCGTCGTGGACGCTGGTCAAGAGGTCCAACCCGGCGAGCGGTTCGGTCGTCGAGCCCGGCGACCAGGTCGGCTACACCCTCACCGTCGTCAACATCGGCCCGGCGGCCCTCGCCGGCGCCCAGGTCGCGGACGACGTGTCCGGACTGGTCGACGGCGCCACCCTCGGCGTCCTGCCGGCCGGCGTCACCCGCACCGGGAACCTGCTGCGTTGGGCCGTGCCGACGGTGCCCGCCGGTGGCACTGCATCGGTGACCTACACCGCTACGGCGGTGACGGCCGGCGCCACCCTCACCAACGGCGCCACCCCGGCCACCCCGGGCGGCAGGTGCCTGGGCTGCACCACCACCTCGTACACACCGAAGTGGTCGCTGGCCAAGACCAGCAGCCCGGGCGACGGCGCCACCGTCGCAGTCGGCAGCCCGGTCGGCTACACCCTCACCGTCACCAACGACGGCCCGGCGACCCTGCACGGCGCTGTCGTCAGCGACGACCTCTCCGACGTGCTGGACGACGCCACCCCGGCCGCGCTGCCCGCCGGCGCGAGCCTGACCGGGACCACCCTCACCTGG
>JADLEF010000269.1 GCA_020846295.1 Acidimicrobiales bacterium | reverse complement strand
GCCGGGCGGTGTTTGCTGGCGGCTGCGCGGTGCTGGTTGGGGGATGGGGGGCGATTCCGATCCGGTCGGGACGCCGGTTGTGGTTGTCTAGGTCCGTGCCACAGCGCGCGGAGCCACGATGATCAACGACGATGACGTGGTCGCGGTTCGGGCGGCGACCAACATCGTGGGCGTCATCAGCCAGTTCGTACCGCTCAAGCGCGTCGGCCGGCGGTGGGTGGGCCTGTGCCCCTTCCACCCGGAGAAGTCGCCGAGCTTCTCGGTCAACGAGGACGCCGGGCTCTACTACTGCTTCGGCTGCCAGAAGAAGGGCGATGCCATCACCTTCCTGCGCGACCTCGAAGGCCTCGACTTCGTCGGCGCCGTCGAACGGCTGGCGGCGAAGGCCAACGTGTCGCTTCGCTACACCGACGCCGACGCAGGCGAGTCACGCAAGCGCCGCCACCGCCTGATCGACACGATGGAGCAGGCCGTGCAGTGGTACCACGAGCGCTTGCTCACCGGTGTCGACGCCGGGCCCGCCCGCGGCTACCTGCGCTCCCGCGGCATCGGCGGAGCCGAGGTGCGCCAGTTCCGGTTGGGCTGGGCGCCGAACGGCTGGGACGAGCTGTCCAAGGCGCTGCACCTGTCCGACGTGGACCTGCGCGACAGCGGCCTCGGCCTGGTCAACCGGCGTGGACGGCAGCAGGACTTCTTCCGCGGCCGGATCCTGTTCCCGATCTTCGACCCGCAGGGTGCGCCCATCGGGTTCGGCGGTCGCAAGCTCGAAGGGACCGACGGGCCGAAGTACCTCAACCCCGGAGCGACCGCCATCTACGATAAGTCCAAGGTCCTCTACGGACTGTCCGCCGCCAAGGCCGACATCGTTACCGTGCAAGAGGCCATCGTCTGCGAGGGGTACACCGACGTGATCGGGTTCTTCCAAGCCGGGATGGGCCGCGCCGTCGCCACCTGCGGCACCGCGCTGACCGAGGACCACGTCAAGCTGCTGACCCGCTTCGCCAAGCGGCTCGTGCTCGCCTTCGACGCCGACGGTGCGGGCCAGTCCGCCGCCGAGCGCTTCCACCAGTGGGAGCAGACCTACGAGCTCGACGTCGTGGTGGCCGCGCTGCCGCCGGGCAAGGACCCCGGGGAGTTGGCGCAGACCGACCCCGAGGCGCTGCGCTCCGCGGTGGAACATGCGCTGCCCTTCCTCGCCTTCCGCCTGCAGCGCATCTACGGCGCCGCCGATCTGAGCACGGCCGAGGGCCGGGCCCGCGCCGCCGGACGGGCGCTCGAGGTCATCTCGGCGCACCCCAACCCACTGGTGCGCGACCAGTACCTGCTCGACGTGTCCTCCCGCTGCCGCATCGAGGTCGCCCAACTTCGAGCGCAGCTCGAACGGCGCGGTCCGGGCCGGTCCACGGAGCCCCGTTCGACGCAGTCCCACCCGACGGCGGGGCCGCGCACCGACCACCGCCGCCACGAGTGGCGACACCGTGACCGCCAGGACGCCCTCGACCCCGACGACGGTCCCGCCTTCGACGACCTCCCGCGCAGCCCAGGCGCCACCGCGCGGCACGCGATCGACCTGCGCACCCCGCAGCGGCGCCCGGCGCCATCCTCCGCCGAGCGCGACGCCCTTCGCGTCGCGGTGGAGCGCCCGGACGAAGCGGCGGAGTGGCTCGACGAGATCCTCTTCACCGAAGGTCCGTACCGTCGGGCATTCACCGCGCTCTGCGCGTGGCCGACGCTCCAGGACTGTCTCGACGCCATCGACGACGATGATCCGGAGGCGGCGGAGCTCCTCCACCAGGCCGCAGCCGAACAATCAGAAGCCACCATCGGTGACGTCTTCCTCCGCCTGAGTCAGGAAGCGGCCCGTCGGCTGCTGGCCGAGCTCAAACAGGCGACGCTCACCGCGGACGATCCGCTGGCACTCAGCGCCGCGATGGCGCACGTGGCAGGCCTGCGGACGACCCTGCACAGCGACGATGCGGGCACCGAAACGAAACTCCAAGCCGGAACCGACTTGCTAGCCTGGCTCCTCGATCCAGGCGAGGGAACGCGATGAACCAACCAACGCCCCTCTCTGCAGAGCCCTCTGGGCTCAATGCCGAGCTGAACGCACTGCTACGACGGGCACGGGAGAGCCGTGTGCTCGCGTTCCGCGATCTCGAGCAGATCGTGCCCCCGAGCCGTCGCACCCCCGAGCTGTACGCCGCGCTGCGGGCGCTGGCGGAGTCCGAGGGCATCGAGCTCGTCGGTGATCCCTCCGCCCCGTTGCGGGTGGTGGGGGAGACGGCGGAGCCCGCTGCGTCCGTCTCGCCCGCAGCGATCGCAACGGCGGCCATCTCGCCGGCGGCCATCTCGCCGGCGGCCATCTCGCCCGCGGCAGCGCGGTCACGGGATCGCGCGGCCGCCGAGAACGGCCCTGAGGATGAACCGCCCCGGGTCCGCCGGCCGCTCGGCCGGATCGATCCGAACCTTCGGCCCGGCGCCGGCGGTACCTCGGACACGGTGCGCATGTACCTCAAGGAGATCGGTCAGGTCCCGCTGCTGACCGCCGAGGACGAGGTCTCGCTGGCCCAACGCATCCAGGCCGGCATGGAAGCGGCCGTGCAGCTGGCCGACCTCGCCGCGTCGGGTGAGCTGGAGTCGCTCGACGCCAAGGAGAAGCGCCGGCTGAAGCGCCTCGAGCGCGACGGTGACATCGCCAAGCAGGAGCTCACCCAGGCCAACCTGCGCCTGGTCGTCTCCATCGCCAAGCGGTACGTGGGCCGGGGCATGCTCCTGCTGGACCTGATCCAGGAGGGAAACCTGGGCCTGATGCGGGCGGTCGAGAAGTTCGACCACACGAAGGGGTTCAAGTTCTCGACCTACGCCACGTGGTGGATCCGCCAGGCCATCACCCGTGCGATCGCGGATCAGGCCCGCACCATCCGCATCCCGGTGCACATGGTCGAGTCGATGAACAAGGTGCACCGGGTCCAGCGCCAGATGGTGCAGGAGCTGGAGCGCGACCCCACGGTCGAGGAGCTCGCGGCCAGGGTGGACATGACCCCGGAGCGGGTGCGGGACATCCTGCGCTACAGCCAGGATCCGCTGTCGCTGGACTCGCCGGTGGGCGAGGAGGACGACTCGAACCTGGCGGACTTCATCGCCGACGGGGGTGCCGAGGCGCCGGCCGAGGCGGCGGCGAAGATGATGTTGGGCGAGGCCGTGCTCGAGGCGCTCTCGGGCCTGTCGGACCGGGAGAAGCAGGTCGTGCGCCTTCGCTTCGGGCTCGAGGACGGCCAGGCCCGCACGCTCGAAGAGGTGGGCAAGGAGTTCGGGGTGACCCGGGAGCGGATCCGGCAGATCGAGTCGAAGACGCTGGCGAAGCTTCGCCACCCGCTGCGCAGCCAGAAGCTGCGTGACTACCTCGACGGCGCCTGACCACCGTCAGCGCTACAGGCCCTACCTGCTGCGCCGCAGCGGGGACCACGGTAACGACACCGACCGGATCGAACGATCCGGCCGGTGTCGTTTTTGCCGACCCCGGACCTTCGCATCCGCCGCAGCGGCCCGGCGCCAACTAGAACGGGAGCCTCGGAGTTGCGAGCAGCTCGCAGTTACGCCCAGTCCGCAGAAGGTGCGGCCGCAGGGCGCGGTCAGCGGCGCTGTCCGCAGGAGCCGGCTCCGTGGAACGCGCGACATGGGATTGGGTACGTGATGACGAGGTCTGCTCGAAGGAAGGCCGTCCTGGCCGCGGTGCTGGCGGTTGCCGGCCTGGGCATCAGCGCCTGTGGCGACGACGACGGGTCGGGCGACGGCGGTTCCGGCGCGGCGAGCGCAACGAGCGTCGCGGGCGCCGACAAGCCGGTGGTGGTGACGACGGTGGCGCCGATCACCTCGATCGCGGCGAACATCGTGGGTGCGCGCGCCCGGGTGGTCGGGATCGTGCCGGAGGGCACGAACTCCCACACCTTCGAACCGCAGCCCTCGGCGGCCAAGGTGCTCGCCGAGGCGGACGTGATCTTCATCAACGGGCTGCAGCTCGAGGCGCCGACCAAGGCGCTGGCCGAGGCCAACAAGGCCGCCGACGCCGAGATCGTGGAGCTCGGCAGCGAGACGGTCACGCCCGACGAGTACATCTACGACTTCTCCTTCCCGAAGGAGGAGGGCAAGCCGAACCCGCACCTGTGGACGAACCCGCCGATGGTGAAGCGCTACGCGGAGATCATCACCGAGCGGATGAGCGCGCTCGATCCGGCCGGTGCGGACACCTACGCCGCCAACCTCGCCGCCTTCGGCGCCCAGATCGACGAGTTCGACGCGGCGATGCGCACCGCCTTCGCGACCATTCCGGCGGCCAATCGCAAGCTGCTCACCTACCACGACGCCTACGCCTACTTCGCTGTTGAGTACGGCTGGGAGGTCATCGGCGCCATCCAGGTGTCGGACTTCGAGGATCCGACGGCCAAGGAGGTGGCCGATTTGATCGGCCAGGTGAAGGAGGCGGGCGTGCCCGCCGTGTTCGGCTCGGAGGTGTTCCCCAGCCCGGTGCTCGAACAGATCGGCAAGGAGGCGGGCGTGGCCTACGTGGACGTGCTGCGCGACGACGATCTGCCGGGGGAGCCGGGAGATCCGGAGCACTCGTGGATCGGCCTCATGCGCTTCGACTTCGTGACCATGACCGAGGCGCTCGGCGGTGACGCGACCGCCCTGAAACAGCTCGACCTGGTCGACGTGGCCCCCGATACCGCCGAGTACCCGCAATGAGCGACCTGCTCCAACTCAGGCAGGTGGGTTTCGGCTACGGCCACCACCCGGTGCTGGAGGCGGTCGACCTGCGGATCGATCCCGGCGCCTTCCTCGGCATCGTCGGGCCGTCGGGTTCGGGCAAGACGACGTTGCTGCGGCTGCTGACCGGCGCCCTGCAGCCGACGGAGGGCATCATCGAACGCCGCAAGGGCGTGCGGGTGGCGTACGTCCCCCAGGTCGAGACGGTGAACTGGAACTTCCCGGTGACGGTGGCCGAGACGCTGACCATGGCGCGGATCGACGGTCGGGTGTGGCCGTGGCGGTCGAAAGGGGAGCGGGCCGAGGTGGACGCCATGCTCGACCGGCTGGGTCTCGGCGGGTTGGGGGAACGGCACATCCGGGCGCTCTCGGGCGGCCAGCAGCAGCGGGTGTTCCTGGCCCGGGCGCTGATGAGCACCCCCGATCTGCTGCTGATGGACGAGCCGACCTCCGGCGTGGACGTGCGGACCCGCCACGAGATCCTCCACCTGCTCGAGACGCTCAACGGAGAGGGCACCGCCATGGTGCTCACCACCCATGATCTCAACGGGATGGCCGCCCACCTGCCCGAACTGGTGTGCTTGAACCGCACGGTGCTGGGCCACGGTCCACCGGCGGCGGTGCTGACCCCCGCGGTGTTGGAGGCGACCTACGGCGCCCGCATGGAGGTGCTCGAGCACGCCGGCATGCCCGTGGTGGTCGACGCCGTCCGCCAGGTCGAACCGGTGCGGGCCGCGGGTCGGGCGTGATGGACGCGTTGCTGGAGCCGTTCGACTTCGCCTTCTTCCGCAACGGGTTGATGGTCGCCACCCTGGCCGGGGCGCTGTGCGGGCTGGTGGGCACGTTCGTGGTGCTGCGCTCGATGAGCTACATCGGCCATGGGTTGTCCCACGCCATCTTCGGCGGCTTCGCGGCGTCGTCGCTGATCGGGGTCAACTACCTGTTGGGCGCCGGGGTGTGGGGGGTGGCATCGGCGCTGGCCATCGGGGCGGTCACCCGCCGCCGCCCGATCGGATCGGACGCCGCCATCGGGGTGATCACGACGGCCAGCTTCGCCATCGGGCTCGTGCTCGGCGACGTGTTCCGTGGACCGCAGCAGAGCTTCGACGCCGCGCTGTTCGGGAGCATCCTGGGGGTGTCGGGCGGTGACGTGCTGTCGGTGGCGGGGGTGACGGTCGGCGCTGCAGTGGTGGTGTTCTTCGGCTATCGCCGTCTGCTGTTCAGCACGTTCGATCCCGATGTGGCGGGGGTCAGCGGCATCAACACGGCACGACTCGACGCCCTGCTGATGCTGGTGCTGGCGACCTCGATCCTGGTGACGATGCAGGTCGTCGGCGCGACGCTGCTGGCCGCGACGTTGGTGATCCCCGCTACGGTGGCTCGAATGCTGACCAACTCCTTCAGCCGGATGCTCTGGCTGTCGACCGCCATCGGCGCGCTGTGCGGGTTCGTCGGCATGATGGCCAGCTACCACCTGGACTGGAAGTCGGGTCCGACGATCGTCCTGGTCGGTACGGCGCTGTTCGTGGTGTCGCTGCTGGTGAGCGGCCGCCGTGGCCTGTCCCGGGTGGCCCATGTCGGTCATGTGGGCTGAGCAGGGCCGCGGCGCTTGAGCCGGCCGACCGAGCGCGTCGACGTGCTGCTGGCGGAGCTCCGTCGGCGAGGCCAGCGGATCACGACCGGACGGCGGGCGATCGCCGAGGTGTTGGTGGGGGCGGACAACCTCTCGGCGGAGGAGATCGTGGCCGCGGTGCAGGACGACCACCCGGATCTGGCGGCGTCGACGGTGTACCGCACGCTGGAGACGTTGGAGGAAGCAGGGCTGATCGAGCACGTGCACCTGGGGCACGGGCCGGCGCGGTGGCAGCTGGCCAACAAGCCGTTCCACCACCTGGTGTGCGAGGGCTGTGGCATGGTCCAACTGGTGCCGCGCTCGCTGTTCGACGAGCTGCGGGCCCGGGTGGTGCTCGAGTTCGGGTTCGAGATCGCCTTCCAGCACTTCGCCACGGTCGGTCGCTGCGCCCACTGCCGGGACTGACGCACCTCACGGCGACGCCGGGACGGATCCCCGATGCCCGCCCATACCCCTGAGTATGGTCGCCGCGCTCCGCGTTCGCCTCGCCCTGAAGGGAGACCAGCATCGAAACCGCTCGTACCGAATCGGCGCCGATTCGGTGCGAGCGGGTCCGGAACGTGGGTCGGATTTCGGTAATCCTGACGCTGAGTGTCGGGTGGTGGACGCAGTCCGTGCTGTGCGACCGAGCTCAGTGGCGGGCGATGGACGCGAACTGCCCACCGGTCAGCGACACCAGGTCGGTCGGGGCCAGCTCGATCTCCAGCCCCCGACGCCCGGCGGACACGAACACGGTGGCGAAGCGCTGCGCCGATTCGTCGACGAAGAGCGCCAGCCGCTGCTTCTGCCCCAGCGGGCTGATCCCACCGACCAGGTAGCCGGTCACCCGCTCGGCCGTCGCCGGCTCG
>JADLEF010000268.1 GCA_020846295.1 Acidimicrobiales bacterium | reverse complement strand
CGAGGATGCGGGTGAGGAGCAACGCGGTCATGTGCCGGCCGGCAACGGTGCACCGAGCCACCCACGACGTCGATGCCGGCAGCGGGGCCACGGTTCCCACGGCGGGTAGGCCTACATGCCGCCCGATGTCACCTCGTCCTCTCCGCTACTCGCCGGGCCACGGAGGTGCATCGCTCGGCGCGCTCGACGGCCTTGGCAGCGACCGAGGGAGCGATGTCGTCGGGTTCGTACTCGGTCTTCGTCTTGAGCGGTAGGAGCCGGCGTAACTCGCGCTCGACCTCGGCACCATCGCGGCCGGCCTGGCGGAGCAGCGCGAGCACCCGGTCGTGGTCTTCGCCGGCGGCACGCTGACCGAGCCGGGCGCCGCATACGGCGTCGGCCGAGTTGATAGCGGCGTGGATGGCGAGGCTCGTCGCCGCGATGTTGCGGCCGGCTTCGAGATCACTGGCCGCGGCCTCGGCGAACTCCTCGGCCTTGGTGGCGTAGGCGCGGACCTGCGCCGCCGACACCGGCCTGGTGCGACCACGCTCAGGCACCGGGCAGAGCTCGCAACTCGTCGATGCCGAGCCCGTGCACGATTCTGCTGTCGCGTCGGATCTCGGCCCAGAGCCGGCTCCGTCCGGTGACCTTCGACGCGGCCTCGCCGGCGCTCACCTCGATCACCTCCACCCGGTTGCCCGCGAGCCGTCGCACATCACGGCGCCATGCTTCGAGCGATTCCGCCCATGCGTCGTCGTCCTCGTCGATCTCGGCAGGCCGGACGACGACGACATCGATGTCGCTGTCGGCGCCCGCCTCCCTGCGGGCGAAGGATCCGAAGGCGATCACGCTCATCGGAGGGCGGGGGAGCGCATCGGCCAGCCGGCCCATCTCGTCGAGCACGTCGTCAGTCGCGCGGGCGAGGGCGAGCAGCGCCCGGGATGCGATGTGCTCGGGAACGAGCCGGAACAGCGACGCCGGCGGCACCTCCCGCCGCTCCACGACGCCGAGCTCGACCAGCGCGGGAAGAAGCCGCGACGTCTGGGCCTGGCTGATCCCGGCCAGCCGGGCGATGGTCCGGAGGTTCAGCTCGCCCGTGGTCTCGGTCAGAACGGCGAGCACCCGCCCCTGGGCACCGGGCACGACGGCCTCGATGGGTCGGACGAAGTCCACGACCAGAGGGTATCCGCTAACCGTCAGATATGGAACGGTTCTTCCATGCATGCTCGCTACGGCACGGCGGCGCTTCGCCCACGGTCTCTTCGCCGCGCTCGACCTCGCACAGGACCGGGCCCGAGGCACGGAGATCCTCGCCGACTGGGAGCCGAAGGACTTCATGCCGTGTCTGGTGAGCGGATCGGCCTGGCCGCCGGCCCCGGTGACGCGACTCCTCCGGGGCCGGGGAGACCGCGCCTAGGCGGCCGGATAGATCGGACCGGTCGTATCCGAGACCGCGGCCGCGCTGTCGCCACCGTCGTTCCAGGCGACGACGCTGACCCGCAGGTAGCTGCCGATGTCGTCGACGCCGAGCGGGTAGGCCGTGCCCATGCCGACATCGGTGCAACCCGTGCCCTCGGCGCCGAGACAGCGCTGCCACGTGTAGACGAGGGTCACCGGTCCTGTGCTCGTCCACACGCCGCCGTCCGCCGCGAGGGTCCCTCCTTCAATCGTCGTACCCGACACGGCCGGCCAAGCCGTGTTCAAGGGAGTGCGGCGCCGACCTGGGCGCTGAACATCGACCAGCGCATGTCGCTACCCGCGACGTTCGTCGCCGTGACCAGCACCTTCACGTACTTGCCGACCTCGGCCGGAGTCAAGGTGTAGCTGTCGGTGTCGGTGCCGATATCGACGCAGTTGATCCCCACCACGTTGTCGTCGCAATGCTGCCACCGGTGGGCGAAGATCATCGGGACGGTGCCCGACCAGGTACCGGGGGAGGCCGATAGCGTCTAGCCGTCGGGAGCCATCCCCGACACGGCCGGCAGGGCGGTGTTCGCCGGGGCGGCCGGCACCATCGCCGTGAAGGCGATCGACGACTACGGCGACGAGGTCACCCAGGTCCACGACCCTCTCCGCCGAGGCCTGGACCCCCCAAAGTGGTGGTGGTCGGGCCCGGAGGCGCTCAGCCCGCGATCGGTCCGTAGAACACGTCCGAGAATGCGGTGGCCCATCCCGCGGAGTTCGTCGCGGTCACGATCAAGCGCAGGTACTTGCCGGCGTCCCAACTGGTCAGGTCGTACGTGGTGGGGTGTCCCGGCATGACGACACACGACGAGTCCCAGTTGCCCGTGCAACGCCACCACGTGTACTCGAAGCTCATGGGCGTGGTGCCCGACCAGGCGCCGGGCGTCGCCACGAGGGTGTACCCCGACTGTGTGGTACCGATGGCCTCGGGCGCGACGATGTTGACCGGCGGAGCGGCGGCGACCTGGGCGGTCAGCGCCGAGTAGGTACCGGCGCTGCCGGCCGAGTTGGTGGCCGTCACCTTGACCCGGACGTACGTGCCGATCGGGGCCGAGGTGAGCGTGTAGGTGGAGCTGGTGGCGCCGAGGAGGTCGGAGCAGGTGTGGCCCTGGTCGTCGTCGCAGGCCTCCCACTGGTAGGTGTAGGTGATCGTCGGAGTGCCCGACCACGTGCCGTCGGTGGCCGACAGCGTCTGGCCGTCGGTGGCGGTACCGCTGACCACGGGCACCGCGGTGTTGACCGGGGGCGCGGCGGCCACAGCGGTGGTCAGCGCCGAGTAGGCGTCGGTGCTGCCGCTGGGGTTGGTGGCCGTCACCTTGACCCGGACGTACTTGCCGACCTCGGACGACGTCAGTTCGTAGGCGAGGCCGATGGCGCCGGAGATGTCGATGCAGCCGCCGCCCTGGTCGTCGTCACAGGCCTCCCACTGGTAGGCGTAGGTGATGGGCCCTGCGCCGGTCCAGGCGCCGGCAGTGGCCGAGAGGATCTCCCCGTCGGTGGCGGTACCGGAGAGCGTCGGCGCCGAGATGTTGACCGGAGGCGCGGCGGCCACGGCGGTGGTCAGCGCCGAGTAGGCACTGGCGGTACCGGCCGAGTTGGTGGCCGTCACCTTGACCCGGACGTACTGATTTATCTCGGTCATGGTGAGGGTGTAGGTGGAGCTGGTGGCGCCAACGATGTCGCCGCAGGTGACGGCCTGGTCGTCGGCACAGGACTCCCACTGGTAGGAGGAGGTGATGGTCGGCGTGCCGGTCCAGGTGCCGTCGGTGGCCGAGAGGGTCTGACCCTCGGTGGCGGTACCGGAGAGGGTCGGCGCCGAGGTGTTGACCGGGGGCGCGGCGGCCACAGCGGCGGTCAGCGCCGAGTGGGCGCTGGCGCTATCGGCCACGTTGGTGGCCGTCACCTTGACCCGGACGTACTTGCCGACCTCGGACGAGGTGAGGGTGTACGTGGAGCTGGTGGCGCCGGAGATGTCGGCGCAGCCGTTCCCCTGGTCGTCGTCGCAGACCTGCCACTGGTAGGCGAACGTGATCGTCGGAGTGCCCGACCACGTGCCGTCGGTGGCCGACAGCGTCTGGCCGTCGGTGGCGGTACCGGAGATGGCCGGCAGCGCGGTGTTCACCGGAGCGGCGGCCGCCACCGGGCCGACGGTTCCCGTCGGCCCGTCGACGTCGTTGCCGAAGTTGTGGGCGGTCACCACCGCCCGGACGTGCTCTCCGACGTCGTCGCCGGTGAGGGTGTAGGTGGAGCCCGTCTGGCCGGCGATGTCGGCGCACGTGCCGAGGTCGGCCGACCCGGCGTCGTCCGCACATCGCTGCCACCGGTAGCTGTACGTGATCGGGCCCAACCCGATCCAGGTCCCCTTGCTCGCCGAGAGGATCTCGCCATCCGCGGCGACGCCGCTGACGGCGGGCGCGACGGTGTAGACGGGGGCGACCGCGAGGATCTGACCGATCGGATCGGAGGCCTGGGCGACGTCGTCACCGGAGTTGTGGGCGGTCACCACGGCCCGGACGTGCCTGGTGACGTCGGCGGGGGTCAGCGTGTAGGTGGAGCTCGTCTTGCCGGCGATGTCGGCGCACGTGCCGAGGTCGGCCGCCCCGGCGTTGTCGGCACACCGCTGCCACTGGTAGCTGAAGGTGATCGGGGCCGAACCGGTCCAGGTGCCGTTGCCGACCGAGACGGTCTTCCCGTCGCGGGCGACACCCGAGATCACCGGCGCGGCGGTGTTGACCGGCGGAGCGGCCGCGACCTGGGCGCTGAACCTCCAGCGCATGCTGCTGCCCGCGGCGTTCGTCGCCGTCACCTGCGCCAGCAGGTACCTGCCGACATCGGCGGAGGTCAGGGTGTAGGTGTTCGCGTCGGTGCCGACGTCGACGCAGTTGAGCCCCTCGACGTCGTCGTCGCAACGCTGCCACAGGTAGGCGAACGTGAACGGCGCGGTACCCGACCAGGTGCCGTCGCTGATCGAGAGGGTCTGACCGTCGACGGCGGTCCCCGACAACACCGGCCACGCCGTGTTCGCCGGCGCCGCGGCGCCGACCTGGGTGCTGAGGCCCGAGAAGGCTACGACGCCACCCGGTGCGGCGCTGTTGACGGCGGTGACCTCCACCCTCACGAACCGGCCGACGTCGTCGGAGGTGAGGGTGTAGCCGGCGGCCGCCTCGCCGGCGATGTCGACACAGGTGCCCGGGTCCTCGTAGACGGTGCAGCGCTGCCACTGGTAGGAGTATGTCATCGGCGTGCTGCCCGACCAGGTGCCCGGGAACGCGGTGAGCTCCGAGCCGTCGACCGCCACGGCCGTCACGTCGGGCACGATCCCCGGGGCGGCCGTGTTCTCAGGTGCTGTCGCGGCCACCGCGGCGGTGGCGGGCGAGACGCTGTAGCCGGACCCGCCGGAGTTGTTGGCCGAGATCGCCACCCGGATGTGGGAGCCGACCTCGGCCGACGTCAACGTGTAGGTGGTGCCGGTGGCGCCGGAGATCGACGAGCACGTGCCGAGATCGAGGGCGTCGGTGCAGGCGAGCCACTGGTAGTCGTACGAGACCACCGGCGAACCGGCCCACGTGCCCATGACCGCGCTGAGCTCCGCGCCATCGGTGGTGACCCCCGCGATGGCGGGGGCTGTGGTGCTCGACGGCGCGACGCCGACCACCGGGCCGACGAACCCCGAGGAACTCGTGGCTGAGCCGGCATCGTTCGTCGCGGTCACGCGCACCCGGACGTACCTGCCGATATCGCTCGGCGACAGCCCGTGGCTGCGCCTGCCGGGAATGGGCTGGCAACCGTTGCCCTGGTCGTCGTCGCAGCGCAGCCACTCGTAGGACAAGGCGATCGGCTCCGTGCCCGACCAGGTGCCGTCCGAGACCGACAGCGTCTCGCCGTCGGTGAGGGTACCGGATACGACCGGCAGGTCGATGTTGGCCGGGGCGACCGGGCCCACCAGCGCGGAGACGTCCGACGGCGCGGAGGCGTCCCCGGCCGCATTGGAGGCGATCACGACCACCCGGACGCGGTCGGCGACCTCCTCCGAGGTGAGGGTGTAGGCGGAGTCGATGGCGCCGGCGATGTCGGTGCAGTTGGTGCCCCGGTCGTCGTCGCAAGCCTGCCACTGGTAGGAGAACGTCATCGGAGTGCTGCCCGACCAGGTACCCGGGTAGGCGGTGAGCTCCGTGCCGTCGACGGCGACGGTGGTCACGTCGGGCGAGATCCCCGGCCGCGCCGTGTTCACGGGTGCCGCCGCCGCCACCGGACCCGCCGGCGCCGACCAGGCGTGGGTGACGCCGACCGGGTTCACCGCCGTGACCCTCACCCGGACCCACTTGTCGATGTCGTCACCGGTCGGGGTGTACGTGCTCGCCGTCGCGCCGACGATGCCGACACAGCCCACCAGGTCGTCGTCGTCGCAACGCTCCCACTGGTGGACGAACGTGATCGGCGTGGTGCCGGACCAGGTGCCGTCGGTGGTCGACAGGGTCTGCCCGTCGGTCGCGGTTCCCGATATCACCGGCCGGTCGGTGTTGGCCGGGGCGACGGCCAACGTGGTGTGGTGCAGGCCCCCCCAACCGTCGAGGACGTACGCGTCGGAACCCGCCGAACCGATCGCGAGGTCGCGCGCGATGTCCCAACCCCGCCAGTACGGCGTACCCGGGATCACCGGCGCGCCGTCGAAGCGGTGGACCCCACCGAAACCGTCGAGCAGCCACCCGCCCGGCCCGTCGGGGTTCAGGATCAGCTTGCGGGCGATGTCCCAACCCCGCCAGTACGGCGTACCCGACACCGCTGCGGCGTCGCCGACGGGGTGGATGCCACCGAAGCCGTCGAGGACGTAACCACCCGTCCCCGACGACGTGACGACGAGGTCGCGGGCGATGTCCCACCCCCGCCAGTACGGGCCGCCCGAGAGGCGCGGCGCACCACCGAACGCGTGGATGCTGCCCCACCCGTCGAGCACCCAACCACCCGCACCCGCCGGGTTCAACACCAGGCGCCGGGCGATGTCGAAACCCGTCCAGTACGGCGCGCCCGACAACACCGGCGCGTCGCCGAGGCGATGGATGCCACCCCCCCCGTCGAGCACGGAACCACCCGTCCCCGACGACGTG
>JADLEF010000267.1 GCA_020846295.1 Acidimicrobiales bacterium | reverse complement strand
CCCCCCCCCCACCACTCCACCGGACCGTTGACCGCCGCCGAGCCGCGCCCGTTCAGGCCCCGCGGGCCTCGCGGGCTTCGTCGATGGCCTGGCTGAGCGTGTTCCAAGACAGGGTTGCGCACTTGATGCGCGACGGGAACTTCATCACGCCCTTGAGCGCCTCGAGCTCGCCCATGTCGATCTCGGGGTGCTCGTGGGGCTCGACGTCGTCACCGTCGTGCCCGTGGTCGCCCACGTTGAGCATGCCCTTGAACGCATGGGTGATCTCGGCGATCTCGCTGAGCTTCTTGCCCTTCACCGCGGCGGACATCATCGACGCCGAGGACTGGCTGATCGAGCAGCCCTGCCCGCCGATCTTGATGTCGGCCAGCGTGTCCCCGTCGACGACGGCGTACACCACGACCTCGTCGCCGCACAGCGGGTTGAGGCCCTCGACGCGCACTGCGGGGGGCGTGTCGAGCTCGCCCCGGTTGCGGGGCGTCTTGTAGTGATCGAGCACGATCTCGCGGTACAGATCTTCCAAGCCGGTCATGGGCGCTACCAGTCGAAGAGTGCGTCTGCGGCACCGATGGCGTCGACCAGCGCATCGATGTCGGAACGGTCGTTGTAGAGATACCAGCTCGCCCGGGCCGCCGCAGCAACGCCGAGCTGCTTCATGAGCGGCTTGGCGCAGTGGTGGCCGGCGCGCACGCACACGCCCCGCTCGTCGAGCACCTGGGAGAGGTCGTGGGGGTGCACCTCCTTGTAGACGAAGGAGGCGAGCCCGCAGCGCAGCCCCGGCTCGGTCGACCCGAGGATGCGCAGGTCGTCGCCGTAGCGCTCGGCCAGTCGCCGGAAGGCGTAGGCGGTGAGGGCCTGTTCATGAGCGAGGATCTTGTCCATGCCCAGCGTCTCGAGGTACTCCACCGCGGCGCCGAAGCCGACCGCTTCGGCGATGGCGGGGGTGCCGGCCTCGAACTTGTGGGGCAGCGCCGCGGTGGTGAACCCGTCGAGGGTGACGTTGAGGATCATCGAGCCGCCGCCGAGGAACGGCGGCATGGCGTCGAGGATCTCCTCGCGGCCCCACAGGGCGCCGATGCCGGTGGGTCCACACATCTTGTGTGCTGAGAAGGCGATCCAGTCCGCGCCGAGGGCCTGCACGTCGCAGGCGTGGTGCGGCACGTACTGGCAGGCGTCCACCAGGACCTTGGCCCCCGCGGCGTGGGCCGCGGCGGCGAGGTGCGGTACCGGGGTGAGGGTGCCCAGCACGTTCGACGCGGCCGAGATGGCCAGCAGCGCGGCGCCGTCGAGGAGCTGGTCGAGGTTCGACAGGTCCAACCGGCCGTCAGCCGTGAGACCGATCCAGCGGATCTCGAAGCCCTTCTCGGCGGCGAGCTGTTGCCACGGCACGATGTTCGAGTGGTGCTCGAGGTGCGACAGCACGATGGCGTCGCCCGGGCCGAGGTGGGTGCGGCCCCACGTCTGCGCCACCAGGTTGATGGACTCGGTGGCGTTGCGGGTGAAGATCACCTCGTTGGTCGACGCCGCGTTGATGAAGCGGGCCAGCTTGGTTCGGGCGCCCTCGTGGGCGTCGGTCGCCTCCTCGGCCAGCTGGTAGGCGCCGCGGTGCACGTTGGCGTGGTGGCGCTCGTAGTACTCGCTCATGGCATCGATGACCTGGCGCGGCTTCTGGGAAGAGGCCGCTGAATCCAGGAACACGATGGGGTGGCCGCGCTCGAGCCGGTCCCGCAGCAGCGGGAAGTCGGCCTTGATGGCGGCGACGTCGAGCGCGGCGCAGGCCTGCTGGTCGACGGGGGAGGGGCCGGTGGTGTCGGTCATGGGCGCCATGCCTCGTATCCCTGGACTTCGAGTTGCTTCGCCAGTTCGGGGCCGCCGGAGGCGACGATGCGCCCGTCGACCAGGATGTGCACGTGGTCAGGGGTCAGCTCGTCGAGCAGCCGCTGGTAGTGGGTGATGACGATGATCCCGAGATCCGACCGGTCCTTGCGGACCTCCTGCACCCCGCGGGCCACGATGCGCAGGGCGTCGACGTCGAGCCCGGAGTCCGTCTCGTCCAGCACCGCGATCTCGGGTTGCAGCAGGGCCATCTGCAGGACCTCGTTGCGCTTCTTCTCGCCACCGGAGAACCCCTCGTTGAGGTAGCGCTCGGCGAACGCCGGGTCCATCTCGAGCCGCTTCATCCAGTCCATCAGGGCGAGGCGGACCTCGAGCACGGAGAGATCGATGCCCTTGCGGGCCGACATCGCCTGGCGCAGGAAGTTGTGGACGCGGACGCCCGGGATCTCCTGGGGGTACTGGAAGGCGAGGAACACGCCGGCCTTGGCCCGCACCTCGACGTCCCAGTCGGTGATGTCATCGCCGCGGAACAGGATGCGACCGCCGGTGACCTCGTACTCGGGGCTGCCCAGCAGCACCTGGGCCAGGGTCGACTTGCCCGACCCGGTGGGGCCCATCACGGCGTGGACCTCGCCTGCCCCGATGGTCAGGTCGATCCCGTTGAGGATCGGCACGCCGCCTTGCGACGTGCGGGCATGGAGGTTCTCGATCTGGAACAGCGCCGGCTCGGCCATGCCGCCCATCCTAATTCGCACTATGGCGGTAGTGGAAATGTCCCGGATGCGCCAACGGTCACGACCGATCCTGGTGGAGCGACTCCTTCCAGGTACGGAAGCGTTCGTGGGTGACGCCCTCCGGGCCGATGCCGTGACCGGTGCCGTCGGCCCGCAGCTCGAAGGTCAGCCGACGCTCCAGGTCGTCCCAGTGCAACGCCATCCAGCGGGTCGGTCCCCCGCTCGTGGTGCCCGGCCCGGCGCGCCACACGAACCAGGGGCCGAGCCGGCGCAGGTACAGCACGGTGGGTTGGCCGATGTCGTCACCCAACCGCAGCAGCTCGTCGGGGGCATCGACCCACGCCTCGGCCGGGATGTTGCGGTCGACCGGCGGGGTGGCCGGCAGCTGCTCGGTGGCGATCGGCGACAGGTCGAGCGGGCGGTCGCGGCGAGGGCTCACCAGCCGCGGGCGACCCACTCGTCGAGGTGGGGTCGCTCGTTGCCGATGGTGGTGTCCACGCCGTGTCCGGGCAGCACCAGCGTGCCGGCGTCGAGCGGGCGGAACAGGCGATCCTCGATGGAGCGGATGATCGTGTCGAAGTTGGCGTACTCGAACTTGGTCGCGCCCGGGCCGCCGGGGAACAGCGTGTCCCCGCTGAAGAGGATCGGCGAGCCCTCGAGGCGGAAGCACATCGAGCCGGGGGTGTGGCCGGGGGTGGCGATGGTGTGCAGCTTCAGCTTGCCGACCTGGTAGACGTCGCCGTCGTCGATGACGAAGTCGTAGGTCTCCTTGATGAGCACGTGGTCGCCGGCGGCGATGCCCACGTCGATGCCGGCGGCGCGCACCTGCGGCACCGCCTGGATGTGGTCCATGTGGCCGTGGGTCTCCAGCACCTTGTTCACGCCGAGGCCCCGGCACAGCTCGAGCAGCAGCTCGTGCTCATTGGCAGCGTCGAGCAGCACCGCGTCGCCGGTCTGCTTGCAGCGCAGCACGAACACGTTGTTCTCGTAGGGGCCGACCACCACCTTGTGGATCTCGGCCTGGCTGTCCTCGTAGTGCAGGGTGTTGGTCGGTGCTGCCATGTGGCGAGCCTACGCGGCGGCAGCGACCGTGTCCTTCACGATGGCGGCCACGGTTCGCCCGTCGAACTCGATCCGGTCGTGGGTGAACAGCAACGGTCGGTAGCCGGCCGCCTGGAGGCGTGACCAACGCGCTCGGTCCCGCTGGAAGGCCGCCGGGTTGTCGTGGGTCTCCCTGCCGTCCACCTCGATCACGACCTGGCCCAGGAGGAAATCGACCCGGCCGATAACGCCCCGGCCGTCCCGCAGGGTGACCTGGCGGGACGGCTCCGCCAGGCCGTGGTCGCGCAGCAGCTGCACCATCCGGGTCTCGAGGTAGCTCTCCGTCGGGGGCGCCCCGTCAGGGCGGCGCCGGAGGGCGACTCGCAGTGTGGCCGCACCGTGGCGGTTGCGGGCGGTGTGGGCGAGGTCGGCCACCGCCTCCAACGTGATGAGGTGGCGGTGGAGCGCGCACTCGAGTGCGAGCTCCACCCGATCGGCGGGCGGCAGTGGGCTGGGGGTGATCGTGCTGCCCAGCTCGACCAGGGTCTGGCCGATGCTGGTCGTCGGCACGCCGTCGATGGCGTCGGGTGGCTCGAGCGGGTGGGTGCGGCGCAGGTTGACGCGCCTCGATCCGCCGGTGCGCGCCGGGGCGTTCAGCTCGATCGGCAAGGGGGGCGGGCGGAACCCGTCGAGGTGCCAGAGGGCGGCGGCCGAGGCCCGGGCGAGCACAACGTTCGGGCCTCCGAGCAGCAGCGCAGTGCGGACCGCGTCGATCCAGCGGTCCGCGCCGGCGCCGCGCTCGCCGGGCGCGGCGGCGTACACGCCGTAGGCGACGCGGCGGATCCGGCCTGCGGCGAGGCCCCGCTGCAGCCGGCCGCGGCCGATGCCGAGGGCGTACAGCTCTCGGCTCGAAAGCACCCAGTCGTCGGGTAAGACACTGAAAGACACTGAAACAGCTTAAGAAGCATTGGGGCCCGGCCCCTGGTCGGACACGCTGGGGTAGGCATCCGGATCGACTTCGGCGCGAGTTGCACGGGTTCGGTGAGTGGCGTGGGGCAACGGTGCTGGTCGGCGATTGTTGGGACGCTGGTCTCGTTGGCGTGGCGTGCAAACCCCGCAGATGTCGGGTGTTCGGGTGCTCGGTGGGCAGGGCGTTCGGCGGGCGCGCCTGTGTGGGTCCGGGCGGTTGCGGGGATCGACTTCGGCGTGAGTTGCACGGGTTCGGTGAGTGGCGTGAGGCAACGGTGCTGGTCGGCGTCTGCTGCGTCGCTGGTCTTGTTGGCGTGGCGTGCAAACCCCGCAGATGTCGGGTGTTCGGGTGCTCGGTGGGCAGGGCGGCGGGCGGCTCAGGCCAGGGGGCTCACCACGGTGAAGCCGAGGCCGGCGGCGGCGGGGATCTGTCGACGGTCGAAGGTGAGGAAGGCCGCCGGGCGGGGCAGGCGATCGGCCGCCGCCACGTGCAGGGCGTCCACGGTGCGCAGGCCGAACTGGGCGCCGAGCAGGGCCGCGCGAGCCAGGCAGCGGGCATCGAGCGGGATGACCCAGCAGCGATCCCAGTCGCGCTGGAGCGCGCCGGCGAGCCGGTCGTACTGGGCGCCCGATACGGCGAGCTGGCGCAGGGCGAGCTGGCACTCGCTGAGCGTCAGCGACGACGTGCACCACTCGGCGTGCTCGGCCATGGCGGTGAGCACGAGGTCGCGGTCGGCGCCGTGGAGGTAGCGGCGCAACAGCGCCGTGGTGTCGAGGTAGAGGGGCACCGTTCAGCGGCCGCGGAGGTCCTCGATGACCCGATCGAGCCGAACGTCGACGGGCAGGTCCTCGGCCTCGGGCGGTGCGGCCGGGCCGGGGGCACGAGGCGGCTCGACAAGGCCTGCGGCGGCCAGGTCGGCCAGCTGCGGGGCGCCGGCCGGGGTGAGCGGGCCGAGCTGCGCCATCGGCCGGCCGTCGACCGTGATGACGATGCGCTCGCCTCCGGCCGCTCGGCGGACGACGGCGGCGACCTGGCTGCGCAGCTCCCGCACGCCGATGGTGGCCAGCCCGTCGGGCAGTTCGGGCAGGTGGTCCTCGCGGATGTCGGCGGCCACGTCGAGGCATTCATCGCAGATGAACGTGCCCGTTCGGGCGCCGCCGGCGATGAGTTGGTCGATGGCGTCGTTGGTCTTGCCGCAGAACGAGCAGCGCACGGTCTTGGCCATGCGGGCATGCTACCGGCGACTGTGTACACAGGCGTACACTCATCGAATCGACGTCGATTCGACGGGGGGCTTAGGGTTCCGACCATGAATTTCGCGTTCTCCGAAGAACAGGAAGAGCTCCGCAAGGTCGTCAAGGCGTTCCTCGACGCCAAGTCGCCCGAGGCCGAGGTCCGTGCCCAGATGGACACCGAGGCCGGGTACGACGCCGCGGTCTGGAAGCAGATGGGTGAGGAGATGGGCCTGCAGGGCCTGATCATCCCGGAGAACTACGGCGGCTCGGGCTACAGCTACGTGGAGCTCGGGGTCGTGCTCGAGGAGATGGGCAAGGCGCTGCTGTGCGCGCCGTTCTTCTCCACCGTCGCCCTCGCCGCCAACGCGCTGCTGCACGGCGGCAGCGAGGAGGCCAAGAGCGAGTACCTCCCCGGCATCGCGTCGGGCGCCACCATCGCCACCGTCGCCTTCACCGAGGAGAACGGCAAGTGGGACGAGTCGGGCGTGACCATGGCCGAGTCGGGCGGCAAGCTCACCGGCACCAAGAGCTTCGTGCTCGACGGCCACACCGCCGGCCTCATCCTGGTGCTCGCCAAGGGCGCTGACGGCAACCTGGCCCTCTACGCCGTCGACGGGGGCGCCGCCGGGCTGACCCGCACTGCACTGTCCACCATGGACCAGACCCGCAAGCAGGCCAAGCTCGAGTTCAACGGCGTCGAGGCCAAGAAGGTCTCCAAGGACGGCTTCGGCTGGAGCGACTGGTCGACGGTGCTGGACCTCGCCGCGGTGGCCCTCGCCGCCGAGCAGGTCGGCGGCGCCCAGCGCTGTCTGGACATGGCCGTGGAGTACGCCAAGGTCCGCGTGCAGTTCGGTCGCCCGATCGGTTCGTTCCAGGCGATCAAGCACAAGTG
>JADLEF010000266.1 GCA_020846295.1 Acidimicrobiales bacterium | reverse complement strand
GGGCGAGGACCCACATCGCCGCCGACGGCGCCGCCGACTCCACCTCGCCAATACCGCTCAGTATGGACACGAGCAGGTCCGCCTTGGCTGCCTTGGTGCACAGCTCCACCAGCGCCCCGGAGACCAGCGCCACCGAGAAGGTGTTGTCGATGTGCCGGCAGAACAACCGCTCGAACACCGGCTCGAGGTCGAAGAAGTACTCGAGCAGGCTGTCGTCGTCGGCGTCGTCGCCGGGGTAGCGATCGACGTAGGCGGCGGCCAGCGCCTTGTCGTCCTCGAGGGCGGGCAGCGACTTGGTGCCGAGCAGCTGCACGATGCGCTTGCCCAGGCGCAACGACGACCGGGCGTTGCGGTCACCGGGGCGGGGCCGGTAGGCCGGCGCGTCGGACTCCCCGAAGAAGGTGCGGTCGATGACCTCGACGGTGCCACCGGGGGCGCGCACGCCGAGCATGCGCACGAAGCCGGCGTTGATGTAGCCGTACCCACCGAACACGCTGAGGATGGTCATGTCGCCCTCGCCGGCGAAGTCCTCGTCCATGAGCAGGCCCATCTCCCGGAACGCCTGCCGCCAGCCCCGTTCGGCGGCCCCGCCGAAGGTGCCCCAGGTGAGCGGGAGCACCACCTCCGGGAACACCTCGCCGATGTTGCCCCGGGTGTAGAGCGGCCATCGCCGGCTGGGCGGGTTGTCCGTCGGCCAGATCGGCGACCACGCCGGCGGCGCCTCGCCCGTCCCGCCGCCGGCGGCATCGGGATCGGGATCGGCGAGGCGTAGCGGCGGGTTGCGCACGCCGGTCAGGGCGAGCTCCACCAGCCGGCGCGGCGCGTTGCTGAGCAGGTGGTGACCTTGGTAGCGGTGCTTGGGCCGCACGTGGCGCTTGTCGCGCTCCACCGCATCGACGATCTGCTCGGCCAGCGCCACCTGGTCGATCTTGGGGAGGTAGCCGAGCCGGGCGAAGCGCCTGATGGCGGGACGCGCCCAGCTCTCGTCGTGGTCGACCCGCTCCCACATCTCGTTGGCCACGGCGCCCGGGGCGACAACGGTGATCCCGATCGCGTGGTCCTTGAGCTCCAGGCGCAGCGACTCGCTGAAGTGGGTGAGCCCGGCCTTGGTGCCGGCGTAGGCGGTCAGGCCGGGGAACGGGATGGTGCCGGCCAGGGAGCTCAGCATCACGATGTGGCCCTCGTTGCGGGCGAGCAGGTGGGGCAGCAGGTCCCGGGTGAGCAGGATGGGCGCCTCGAAGTTGAGCCGGGCCAGGTTGCGCAGCTGCGGACGGTCCACGTGCACGAAGGCGTCGGCGGTCTCCGTGCCGGCGTTGTTGACCCACACGTCGATGGTGCCGAGCTGCTCGAGGCAGCGGGCGACGAGCCCGTCGAGCTAGGCCTCGTCGGTCAGGTCGGCCGTCAGCCAGCGCCCGCCGATCTCCCCGCTCAAGGCGGCCAGTCGGTCCGCCGAGCGGGCCACGCCGAGCACCGTGGCACCCCGGGCGGCGAAGCTGCGGGCCAGCTGCTCGCCGATGCCCTGCGATGCTCCGGTGATGACGACGTTGCGGCCGGCGACCTGCATGGTTGACCCCTTCCCGAGCACGTGCTGGCGGGTGACGCTAGTCACCGGGCAGTTCGATCCCGGGGTCGGGCCTACAGCCGGGGCAGGACCTCGTCGGTGAGCAGCTCGAAGCTCTGGTGGCTGAGCGGGGCGGCGAGCAGGTACTCCAGGTGCATCTCCTCGCCGAGCCGCTCGAGCTCGTCGACCACCCGGGCCGGCGAGCCCCAGATGATCACGTCGTCCACGTAGCGCTGCACCGGGTCGGCGGCCGCCATGGGGTTGGGCATCAGGGGGTCGATCGCGGCCGGCGAGCCGGGCGAGGGCGGGGTGGCGCCCGCCGTGTTGGAGGGCCGGCCGACGTAGCTGGCCAGGGTCCATTCGGCGCCGGCGCGGGCCACCGCCGCGGCCTCGGCATCGGTCGGGGCGACGGCGACCAACCGTGCCATGGGGACGGTGCGGCCCTCGACGGGGTGGCCGGCCTCGGCCAGCAGCCGGTGGTACAGCTCCCACTTGGCGGCGATCTGCGCGTGGGTGGAGTGCGGGTCGACCATCAGGTCCAGCCCGCGCCCGGCGGTCCAGGTGATTGCCTCGGTGGAGGTGGCCGCCATCCAGGTGGGCGGGTGCGGGGCCTGCAGCGGTTTGGGGAGCACCTCGAGGCCCTCGTAGGACACGAACTCGCCGTGGAAGTCGATCCGCTCCTGGGTCCAGGCGGCGAGCACCACCTCGACGTGCTCGCGGAAGCGGGCGTAGCTCTGCTCCGCCGGGATGCCGAAGGCGTCGAACTCCACGCGCTGGAAGCCCCGGCCCGCGCCCCAGTTGACCCGGCCCCCGGACAGCACGTCGAGCAGGGCCACCTCCTCGGCGAGGCGCAGCGGGTGGTAGGTGGCGGCGAGGGACACCCCCATACCGATGCGGAGGTTCGTCGTGCGATCGGCCACATGCATGCCCATCAGGTGCACCGACGGGCAGATGGAGAACGTGGAGAAGTGGTGCTCGGCCAGCCAGACGGCGTCATAGCCGGTGCGGTCCATCACCTCGATGCGCTGCATGGCCCGCTCGTACACGGTGCTCGCCGGGATCCGCCGCTGCGGCCACGAGAAGAACTGCAACACTGCGACCCGCATCGATGCCCCCTGCGCGCATCTCCGTATCCGGACGCCGCACCCTACCCGGCCCGGACGCGCCACGGCGGCGGACCCCGCAGGGCCCGCCGCCGCAGCCGCCTGACGCGCCGGATGGAGCGTTACGGCATCACGTACCCGTTGACATCGAGCACCAAGTGGGTGGCGGCGCCCTCGTTGTAGACGCAGACCTTGCCACCCTCGCCGACGCGGGCGATGACCGCGTTGGCCACGGTCTGGCCGGCGCTGTAGTTGAGGTTGGACGCCAGCGGGCGGGTCTGGCCGCACGGGAACACGGTGAGGAAGCCGGTCCCGCCGCCCCCGGTGGTGGTCAGGTTGAGCACCGCCAGCTCGGCGCCGTGGGCCACGGTGCCGCGACCGGCGACGACGACCTCGGTGGTCGAACCGGCGGCGGCGATGCCACCGGCCTGGTTCTGGCCGTCCACCGTGACGCCGCCGCTGCGCGTGTCGAGCAGGCGCTTGGGCGACAGCGCCGAGTACGGCGCCGCGCCGTCGTAGGTGCCCATCACGTCGACGACGAGGTGGGCCGAGGCGCCCTCGTTGTAGAGGCACACCTTGCCGGCGGTGCCCAGACGAGCCATGGCGAGGTTCGCCACCGTCTGGCCGACGCCGTAGTTGAGGTTGGACGCCAGCGGCCGGTCCTCGCCGCACGGGAACACGGTCACGAAGCCGGTGCCGGTGGGAGCGGTGACGGTCACGTTCAGCACGACCGCCTTGGCGGAGGCGGACACGGTGGCCCGTCCCGACACCGTGAGCTCCAGGGTGGTGCCGTTGGCGCGGATGCCGCCGGCCTGATCGGTGCCGTCGACGGTCACCCCGTCGGCGCGGGTGTCGACGAGGCGCTTGGGTGCCATCGGCCCGAACGTGGCGTCACCGTCGAAGAAGCGGTCGACGTCGACGATGAGCTGCGTGGCGGCGCCCTCGTTGTACACGCACACCTTGCCGCCGGTGCCGAGCTGGCTGACCGCCATGTTGGCGACGGTCCGGCCGGCCACGTAGTTCAGGTTCGACGCCAGCGGACGATCGCTACCGCAGGGGAAGACGGTGACGAACCCGACGCCGTCACCCTCGGTCACGGTGATGTTGAGCACCGCGGCGGAGGCGGTGGCGGGCACGCCGCCGCGGCCGGCGACGACGACCTCTGTGGTGGACCCGGCGGCGACCTTGCCGCCGCCCTGCTCGTTGCCGTCGACGGTGGTGCCGCTGGAGCGGGTGTCGCGCAGGCGGCGGGCGGCGCTGCCGGTGAGCGAGCGGGTCAGGTCGACGGTGGTGTCGAACGCGGTGAACGGGTTGCCGTCGCCGCTGTGGGTCGCGCCCAGCTGGCCGAGCGAGTTGACGCCGAAGGCCCACAGGTTGCCGTCCTGGGCGAGCGCCAGGGTGCCGGCGGACCCGGTGTCGATGGCGGCCACGCCGCTCAGGCCGGTGGCCTGCAGCGGCGCCGGGTTGGCGTTGGCGTTGCCGTTGTTGTCGGTGGTGCCGAGCTGGCCGAACGTGTTCAGACCGAAGCCCCACACGGTGCCGTCGTTGCGCAGCACCAGGGTGTGCTGGGCGGCGGCGGCGATGTCGACGATCCCCGACAGGCCGGCGACCTGGGTCGGGGTGTTGTTCTCGTCGGTGGTGCCGTTGCCGGTGGTGTTGCCCAGCTGGCCGCGCTGGTTCTCGCCGAACGTCCACACCGTGCCATCCGATCGGAGCACCACGCTGTGGTTGGCGCCGGCCTCGACATCGACGATGCCGGTGAGGCCGGGCACCTGGGCCGGGGTCGGGTTGGCGGTGTTGAGGCCGGCGTTGGTGGACAGCCCGAGCTGGCCGGACGTGTTGCGCCCGAAGCTCCACACGGTGCCGTCGGCCTTGAGGGCCAGGCTGTGGTGGCTGCCGGTGGCGATGTCGACCACGTCGCTCAGCACGCCGGTCACCAGCGGCGCCGGGTTGGCGACGGGGTTGCCGTTGTTGGTGGCGTCGCCGAGCTGGCCGAAGAAGTTGTCGCCGAAGCCGACGAGGGTCCCGTCCTGCTTGAGCACGAGGGTGAACTCCTCACCGCCGGCGGCGGCCACCGCATCGGTGATGCCCGACACCGGGGTGGGCGTTGGGTTGGCGTTCTGGCCGCCGTTGTTGGTGGCGTTGCCCAGCTGACCGAACTCGTTGATGCCGAAGGTCAAGACCGTGCCGTCGTTCCTGACCACCACCGTGTGGTCGAGGCCGGCGGCCACATCGACCGCCCCGGTGATGGTGGTGTCCTGTGGCGTCGGGGTGGCGGTGGTGGTGCCGTTGTTGGTGGTCACACCGAGCGCCCCGAACTCGTTGCTGCCCATGGTCAGCACGGTGCCGCTGCTGGTCAGCACGGCGGTGTGGCGCGCACCGGCGACCGCCATGGGGGTGATCGCCCCGATGCTCTGAGCGCCCGACGGGGCGGTACCGGCCACGGCCAGTCCGCTGCCGACGGTGGCGACCGCGACGGCGGCGACCACCCTGCGGCGGCGCCGGTCCCTTCTCGTGTCTGTGATCCTCACGCTTGCTCCCTCAGTTCCGACCGCCATCCCGGCGATCAGAGTGCAAGCCTGGGTACGTCGCGTGACGTTATGGCGCCAGGAGTGGTTGCGAGAGCACTTTACGGGCTCTCTATGGCAGGGTTGCCCGGTCGACGCGGCCAGACGCAGCTGGCATGGGCGCGGTGGTGGGCGGGTAGGGTCCCGCTGTGTCCAGCGCACCGTCCCGTCCTCCCCGCCGCCCCGACGACGGGGGCCATCCGACCGTCGCCGCGGCCGTGCTCATGGTCGGGATCGTGCTGGCGCTCGTGCTGATCGCGGTGTGGACCACGTTCCGCTGACGCCCTGGTCAGACCGGGGCCACCCGATCGAAGCCGACGACCGCCTCCAGGGCGGCCACCGCGTTCATGACCCCTGGTTCGTCGTGGTGGCGACCGATGACCTGCAGCCCGATGGGCAGGCCCGACGAGGTGAGCCCCACCGGCGTGGTGGCCGCCGGGTTGCGGGTCATGTTGATGCCGTAGGTGAACTGCACCCAGCCGACCGACGCGTCGCCGTCGATGGTCCCGTCCTCGCCCAGCCGAGGGGCCTGACCGGCCGCGGTGGGGCACAGCAGGAACGGGGCGTGGCCCAGCGCCGCCTCCAGCTGCAGGTTGAGGGCGTACATGGCGTCCTGGGCCCGGGCGACCTGCACGCCGGTGATGTCGCGTCCCATGAGGATCTGTGGCTTGATCGACGGCGACAGGCGATCCCAGTCCGGCGTGTCGATGAGGTGGCCCTGCGCCTTGTACCGGGCCACCGCCCACAGCACCAGCCACGGATCGAGCGGGTCGGCGTCGAACACCCGCTCCAGCTCGACGACCTCCACGCCGGCTGCGGCGAACCGCTCGACCGCGCCGCGGCACGCGGCGGCCACCTCGGCATCGACGATGCCATGGCCCATGGTCGGGCTCCACACCACCCGCTCGGGCAGCTCGCCGGTGACCGCGTCGAACCAGGACCGGCCGGGGTGGGGCAGCGAGAGCGGGTCCCCGCCGTGGTGGCCCACCACGACGTCGAGCGCCCACGCCGAATCGGCGATGCGGTTGGCGATCGGACCGTTGGTCGACAGCAGACCCGAACCGGGCATGGTCGGCCCGGTGATGGGGATGCGCCCGGCCTCGGTCTTGATGGCGGAGAGGCCGCACACGCTGGCCGGGATGCGGATCGAGCCGCCCCCGTCGCTGCCCGTACCGAGCGGTACCATACCGGCCGCAATGGCCGCCGCCGTCCCGCCCGAGGAGCCGCCCGGCGTGTGGGCTGGCGACCAGGGGTTGCGGGTCTCGCCGAACAACGGGTTGTCGGTCATGCCCTTGTGGCCGTACTCGGGCGTGTTGGTCTTGCCGACGATGATCGCGCCGGCGGCGCGCAGCCGGGCCACGTGCACGCAGTCGGCCGCCGCCGCCGGGTCGCCCGCCCGCAGGACGGAGCCGAACGTGGTCACGAACCCCTCGACCGCCTCGAGGTCCTTCACCCCGACGGGTATGCCGGCCAACGGACCCGGGTCCTCGCCGTGGGCGAGGCGCTCGTCGATGGCCGCGGCATCGCGCCGGGCGCGGTCGGCGTCCACCGCGACGAAGGCGTTGAGCGTCGGGTTCAACGCGTCGATCCGTTCCAGGCAGTGCTCGACCACCTCCCGGGCGGCGAGCTGACGGCGGCGGATCCGGCCGGCGAGCTCGGCCCACGGGACGGTGCGGAAGTCGATCACCGCCGCAGTCTCGCGCGCGACCCATGTCAAACCGACAGCCCCAGCCGGACGCACCGGCCCCGGCCTCGGGCGCCTTAGCGTCGAGAAGGTGGTGCACGAGTTGCTGACCGATCCCGTCCTGGTGGCCTTCGCCGTCATCGGCATCGGTGCCGCCGGTGGCGGGTTGAAGGTCCGGGGGTTCTCCTTCGGCCCGGCCGCCGCCCTGTTCGGCGGGCTGGCCGCCGGGGCGATCGACGGCCGCATCAGCGCGCTGGCCGGGCTGGGTCTGCTGCGCGAGCTCGGTCTGGTGCTGTTCACCTACACCATCGGCCTGGCCTCCGGACCGACGTTCTTCGCAGGGTTGCGCCGCGGCGGGCTGCGCACCCTGGCCACCACGGTGCTGCTCGTGGCCGGGCTGAGTGCCGCCTGCGCCGGGCTGGCCGCCGTCGCCGGATTCGGTCCGGCCGATCGGGCCGGGCTGTTCGCCGGCAGCGCCACCAACACCCCGGCGCTGCAGGCGGCGAGCGAGGCGGTGCGAGAGGGCGACCCCGTGGTCGCCTACTCCATCAGCTACCCGGTGGCGGTGCTGGCGATGCTGGTCGTCATCACGCTGCTGGCCGGCCGGCGCCTGCCGCTGCCCGCCAGGATCGAGCCGCCGCCCCCGCCGCCGAAGGCGGAGCACCCCGTGAACTGGACGGTGCGGGTCACCAGCGGCGCGCGAGCGACGCTGGGGGAGATCGCCCTCGCCCATCCCGCCGTCGGCTTCAGCCGCCTCGAGCACGACGGCGAGGTGCGCGTCGCCACCGGGGCCGAGCGCCTGGAACCGGGCGACGCGGTGGTGCTCATCGGACCCCGCTCCGAGGTGGAGGCGCTGTGCGCCGAGCTGGGCGAGCGCAGCGACCGCCACCTGCCGCTCGATCGGACGAGCATCGACTTCCGTCGCATCGTGGTGTCCAACCGGAGCCTCGCCGGCATGTCGCTGGCCCGGCTCGATCTCGGCGCCCGCTTCGGCGCCACGGTGACCCGCGTC
>JADLEF010000265.1 GCA_020846295.1 Acidimicrobiales bacterium | reverse complement strand
CGCCGCCGGTGAGGTCATCCGGGGCGCGCCCCTCATCCAGCGGGGCGGGACCTGGACCGGCGAGCGCCGCGGGCTGCCAAGCGGACCTGCTCCGGCCGGCCCGGTCGATGCATCGCACCCCGGCGACGAGCATGCGGCGGCGCCCGACGACCATCGGCCCGATCCGGGGACGGACGGTGATCTCAGCGTGTCGGTGGCGCTGGCCGCCACCGACGAGTTCGGAGCGCCTCACCCGCGAGGCTTCGACACCGCCCGCTACGCCTGGGTGCTGCTCCCCGTCGACCACGGCTCCGCCGGCGCATCGCTGCGGGCCAGCGAACGGCGGCTGCGCAAGATCCTGCAGAACATCAACGACACCGTGGTCGTCATCGACGAGGACGGCCGGTCGATCGCGTCCTCGGGTCAGTTCAGCACCGAGCCGGTGCTCGGTTTCGGGCCGGAGGTGTGGGACCGGGGGCTGAACATGTTCGACCTCGTCCACCCCGACGACCAGGGGTGGGTGGGCGAGGCGCTGCTCGACCTGTTGGACCACCCCGGCGAACGCCGCGGTGGCCACATGCGGGTGCGCACCGCGGACGGCAGCTACGTCGACGCCGAAGGGTGGGCGGTGAACCTGCTCGACGATCCCGACGTCGCCGGGATCCTCGTCACCACCCGCAACGTCACCGAGAAGCTGCGCGACGAGGCCTTCCTCACCGGTCAGGCCGAGGTGCTGCGCCAGATCGCCTCCTCCGCCCCGCTCGAGATGACCATGCGCCGGCTCGGCGACCTGGTGAACGGCCAGGTCGAGGGGGCGGTGACGGCGGTGCTGCAGTGGCGGCCCAACGCCGAGGCCCGCATGTTCGGCCCCTCCGTGCTCCCGGCCTCGCTGGCCGAGGAGGTCGCGGTGCTGCGGGCGGTGCAGCCAGGCGCACCGGTGCTGGTCGACGAGGCCTCGCTGGGCAACCTGCCCGCGCTGCGGGCGGCGTTGCGCAGTGCCGGGCGCCGCACCGCCGTGGTGATGCCGATCATCGCCGCGGGAGCGGCGTCGGGTGGCAACCAGCCGCACCGGCTCGGCTCGCTGCTGTGCCTGCTCGATGCTCACCACAGCCCCTCCCAACGCGACCTCGACGTGCTCGGCTCCGCCGCCGACCTCGCCGCCATCGCCTTCGAGCGCGAGCAGTCCGAACGGGATCTGGCCCACCAGGCGTTGCACGACGAGCTGACCGGTCTGGCCAACCGCCACCTGCTGCTCGACCGGCTCGAACAGGCTCACAACCGGGCCCAACGTCGGGGCCGGCGCCTGGCGTTGATGTTCCTCGATCTCGACCGGTTCAAGAACATCAACGACTCGCTCGGCCACGACGTGGGCGACGAGCTGCTGCGGCAGTTCGCCGAGCGTCTGCGACTGCTCGTCCGACCGGAGGACACCGTTGCCCGCTTCGGTGGCGACGAGTTCGTGGTGCTCGTCGAGGCGGTGTCCGACGACCAGGACATCACCCAGATCGCCGATCGCCTCGAGGCGGCCATGAGCGAGCCGTTCCGCCTCGACGGCCGTCACCTCACCGTCACCGTGTCGGTCGGCATCGTGCTCGGCACCGGCGACGAGGAGCCCTCCGCCCTGCTGCGCAACGCCGACACGGCGATGTATCGGGCCAAGGAACTGGGGCGCAACCGGACCGAGATCTACGACCACACCCTCGAGGCCCACGTCGCCGACCGGACCCAGCTGTCGCTGGACCTCGGCGGCGCCCTGGCCCAGGGGCACCTGCGCCTGGCATACCAACCGGTTGTCGACCTCGCCCACGGCCACGTCGCCATGCTGGAGGCCCAGCTGCGATGGGATCACCCGCTGCACGGACGGTTGCTGCCCGTCGACTTCCTCAACGTCGCCGAGGACAGCGGGCAGGGCATGGAGCTCGGGGCCTGGGTCATCGAACGGGGCCTGAGCGACCTCGCCACCTTCGCCCGGGACCCTGCCTGGCTGGCGGTGCCCGGCTGGGCCCGTCCGCCGAAGCTGGCGGTGAAGCTGTCAGCGCGGCAGCTCGCCCATCCCGAGCTGGTCACCCGCTTGGAGCAGGCGCTGAAACGGCACCGGTTCCTGCCCGCCAACCTGGCCATCGACATCCCCGAGCGGCTGCTCAACTCGGCCGGGGAGCAGGCGCTGGGCAACCTCGAGGCGCTCCGCCGCCTCGGGGTCACGATCGCCATCGACGACATCGGGGCCACCCACAGCTCCGCGCTGCTCAGCGGGCTGCAGCGGGTGCAGGTCGACATGTTGAAGATCGACCCGTCGGTGGTGGCGGGCCTGCGAACCATCCGGGGGGACAGCTCGCACGTACCGCAGCACTCGCTGGCGGCGGGGCTGATCGGCCTCGGTCACGGCCTCGGGCTGTCGGTGATGGCCCGGGGGGTGGACAGCGCGCTCTGGCTGCAGCAGCTCCGCCAGCTCGGCTGCGACTTCGCCCAGGGTGCCGTGCTCGGCGCTGCGGTGGACGCCGAGCGGCTGATCAGCCTGCTACCCCGTTCCGCCTGACCGGGGATCAGCCGGGCGGGGCGAGCCGCACGAAGAGCCGGTGCAGCAGCAGCTTCTCGTTCGGGTTGCGTTCCAGCGCCTCCGCCGCCTGCTGGATGGCGGCGAACGGTTCGAGCTGTGCCGGCGCGGCGGACCGCCCCGAGGTGGTCGCTTCGGCGAGGCGGTCCCGGTACGCGCGGGCGAGGACGGCGAGACCGAAGCGCAGCTCGCCGGATCGGAACCGGCGGCGTTCCCGACGCTGCCGCTCCTCGAGCGCCTTGGCCGTCGAACGCGCTCCGTACCGCTCCTCCCGGGCGGTCAGCTCGGCCTGTTCGGCCTGGTGGCGCTCGTCGATCGACGTGAACGCAGCGTCGAGGGCGGCCAGCACCTCGGCGGCGAGCGCGACCGCGGCGGCACCGGTGCCGTCGAGGCGCTGCGGCACCGACGCCCACAGCGCAGCGCGCCCACCGAGCGCCGGGTCGGCGGCCAGGATGCGGGCGCGGCGTAGGTCGCCGCCGGCGGCGTCGGCCGCGGTCCTGGCCGCGTCGGGCGCCACCCCCTCGGCCACGAGCCGTTCGACGACGACCGCGGGATCGAGCCGAGCGAAGCGGATGAGCACGCAGCGGCTGGCGATGGTCACCAGCTCAGGGGTGATCTCGTCGGCGAGGATGAGGAACACGGTGGAGGGCGGCGGTTCCTCCACCGCCTTGAGCAGCACCGGCGCGGCGTCGACCACGAGGTGGAACTCGGTCAGCACCAGCACCCGGCGGGCGCCCTCGACCGGGGAGCGGACGGACTGGGTGACCACCGACCGGGCTTGGTCCCGGGTGATGAAGGGACCTTCCCGTT
>JADLEF010000264.1 GCA_020846295.1 Acidimicrobiales bacterium | reverse complement strand
TCGGTGGACGTCGCCCGCCGCTACCAGGACTGCCTTCCCCTCGAGATCCTCCGGCTCGGCGGCCGCAGTGGGGTCAGTGCGGCCCGCAACGCCGGGGTCGCCCGGCTGCGCACCCACCTCGTGGGCTTCCTCGACGCCGACGACGTGTGGTACCCGCAGCACCTCGCGACGACGGTGGAGGCCTACGTGCGCCGAGGCGGCCTCATCTCCCCCGGCGCGCTCATCTGGTATCCGGACGGCTCGACCCGCTCGTTCCAGCGCTGGCTCGGTCTCCGGGCGCCCCGCGACGGCCGCCAGCTGACCGCGTTGCTCCAGCAGAACTTCGTGTTCGTCGGCGCGCTGCTCCCCCGGGCGGACTTCGTCGCCGTCGGCGGGTTCCGCGCCTTCCGCATCGGGGAGGACTGGGATCTGTGGATCCGCCTCCTCGCCCGGGGCCTGCGCGTCACCCAGCTGGCCGAGCCCACCGTGCTCTACCGCCGCCACGGCGCCAACACCACCAGCCAGCGCGCCGCCATGCTGCCGTCGATCCTCGAGCTGTTGCGCCGCGCCGAGGGTGAGCTCGGCGAACGCTACGCGCCGGCGGTGCGCCGCTCCATCGTCCGCCACGCCGCCGAGTTGCAGCTCGAGCGCGAGCTGAACGCATCCGAGCAACGCCGGCCGTCGTGGCGGGTCATCCGCGCCGGCCGGCACGGCCGTCCCCGGGTGCGCCTCAAGGCGCTCGTGTTCGGGCTCGCGCCCCCGCTGGCCCGGCGCATCAGCCCGGCGGAGCGGGCGCACCCACCGACGGAGACCCCGTGAAGACGGGTTCGTGGCGGCGTCGCGTCGCGATGCGCCAGAGCAACCCGACGTTGGTCAGCTCGCTGACATAGGTGGCGATCGCCGCGCCGCGCCAGCCCAGCAACGGGATGAGCGGCACGTTCGCCGCCATGTTCAGCCCGGCGGTGAGGATCTGGGTGCGGGCCACCAGCCGCTGGTACCCGCTGCCCAACAGCGCGTTGCTGAGCAGGATCTGCAGCCCTCGCAGCAGCGGGAACAGCGCCAGCGCGATGACCACGGGCAGGGCCCCGTCGAAGCGATCCCCGAACAACCGGCCCACCGGCACCGAACCGACCGCCGCCACCACCGCACCGGCCAGGCTCAGGCCGACCGCGATCGGCACCAGCTTGCGGAGGTAGCGCAGCGCGACGTCGAGGCCCTGGTGACCCAGGCGGTAGAACTCCGGGATCGTGGAGGAGATGACGGCGTGCAGCGGCAGCATGCTGTAGGAGATGAACCGCACCCCCGCGGCGTAGAAACCGGCCTGCACGTCGAGCCCGGCCCGCAGCAGCATGAACTGGTCGATGTTGCTCTGCACCGCGGTGGAGATCGTCGCCACCGAGAACGGCGCCCCCCGTCGGCACCCCGACAGCAGCTCGCCGCGCCGCAGCTGCGGCCGCCCCGCGGTGCGATGCAGGGCGGCGTTCACGCCGATCGCCCCAATCGCCATGCACACCGCCAGCGCGATGGCCAGGCGGCGCACATCCGCCGGCCCGACCACCAGCGCCAAGGCAGCCACCAAGCGCAGCAACGAATCGGCGATGTTGACCGCCGCGACGACCGGGAAGCGGTCCAGTGCGACCCACGCGTTGGCAGGTCCCTTCACCAGCCCGGCGGACACGTACTCGGCCAGCGCGATGAGGACGATCGCCACCACGTCCCGGCCCGGCAGCAACACCGACGCCACCGCCACCGTGACGCTCAACAGCGGCACCCCCACCACGACGTTGGCGGCGAGCAGCACCCCCCACGCGGCGGGCAGCTCGGAACGGTCCCGGCTCACCCGCTGGAGCAACACCTCCTTGGTGCCCGACGCACCGAACATGGCCGCCAGGTTCACGAACGCGCCGACGCCGGCGTACACGCCGTAGCGGGCGGTGCCGAGCCGGCTGGCGGCGAGGTACACCGACAGCGCCAAGGCCAGCGACGAGCCGACGAGCCCGACCGCGCTGAACAGCGAACGGCGCCCCTCGGGCGACCGGCGGGCGGCGTCGATCCGGCGACGCACGTCGAGAGCTCCCATGGCCGACCTCACCCTACCGGCCCGTATCCTCGGTTCCTGTGAGCGACCGCGGCGGCACCACCATCGTCCATCTGACCTCCGGCGTGGTCGGCTACGTGCACCGCTTCCTGCCCATCGGCCGGGCGCTGCAGCGGCGCGGCCACCGCGTCGTCGTGGTGAGCGCGTCCGAGCGGGCCGTGGACAGTGCCCGCGCCGACGGGCTCGGGGCGGTGCACCTGGCCCGCCAGGCCGCCGCCTTCGCCGCCCTGCCGCCCCCTGCGTCGTGGCCGGCGCCGCTGGGATCGCTGACCCGGTACCTCCCGGGTGTTGCGCTCGGCCCGCGGGGTGCCGCACGACGCTACTGGGCAGCGCGGGCCGACGCACTCGCCGACGTCGCCGAACTGCTCGAGGTGCTGCGCGAGCTCGACCCGGCGCTCGTGCTCACCGAGGCCGAGGAGCACCGCGACATCCGCGCCGTGCTCGGCGCCCGCCGGCCGCTGGCGCTGTTCGAGGACCTCTACGCCACCCGCCCCGACCCCGGGGTGCCGTTCCCCGCCCGCAGCCACCACGTCCCCACCGGCACCGCGATGGATCGGGTGCGGGCGGCGGCGCGCTGGCAACGGTTCTTCGCGGTCGAAGCCGTGCGCCGCCGGGCGGAGGCGTGGTGGGTGGACGGCCGCGACTGGCACAGCACCCTCGCCACGCTGTGCGATCCCGCCGTGCTGGACGAGGCGGGCACCAACCGCCGGTACCTGCAGTTCTACGACTACGGAGCGCTCCCGCACATCCGCACCGTGGCCCCCGAGCTCGCTGTTCCCGGCGAACGGCACCGACCCACCGTCACCGGACCGGTGGTCGACACCGAGCGCGGCACCCACGGCGTCGACGAGGGGTTCGACGCCGCCTGGGCTGCGCTGCAGCACCGCCTGGACGATGGCGAACGGCTGCTCTACCTGACGCTGGGCACGTTCCTGTCGGGTCTGGACGACCTCACTGCGACGGTGCTCGACGCCGCCGCCTCGCTCGAAGGGGTGCAGGTCCTCGCCGCGCTCGGTGAGGACGCGCCGCGCTGGCGGGACCGCGCCCTGCCGGCCAACGTCGCCGTGTTCGGGCGCGTCCCGCAGCTGCGGGTGATCGAGCGCAGTGCGGTGGTGGTGTCCACCGGCGGGCTCAACACCGGCCACGAGGCGCTGTGGTTCGGGGTGCCGGTGCTGAACATCCCCATCGCCGGGGTCGACACCCCCGGCAACGCCGCCCGGCTCGTCCACCATGGGGTGGGCCGGCGGCTGCGTCGGCGGGAGGTGTCCGTCGACGCGGTGCGCCGGGAGCTGCGCACCCTGCTCGACGACCCCGGCTACCGCGAGCGAGCTGCCCAGCTGTCGCACAGCCTGCGGGCGTGGAACGGCATCGAACGGGCCGCCGGAGCCATCGAGGCGCTGGCGCGCGCCGAGCCGGCGGGCTGGGCGGGGTAGCACTCAGGTCAGCCGCGCCGCGACTTCCCGGGCGATCTGCTCGGCCCGGGGCCCGCTCAACAGCCCGTCGGCGCCCTCGTGGGTGCCGTCGATGTGCACCACGTCGAAGTTCGGGATGAGCCGCCGCCACGGTTCGGTGGTGCGCCAGGCGTGGGTGTTCTGCGCGGCGAAGAACACCACCCGCCCGTCGTAGGGCTGCGCGTGGTAGCGCTCGACGATCTCGTCCACCTTGATGGTGAGCCACGTGTTGCGATCGGTCGGGTCGAGCTGCCCGCCGGTCTCGGCCGCCCTGCGGCCCTTGCGCTGGGCGAGGTGCAGCATCAGCCGCACCTGCACGGTCTGCGCCAGCTTGCGGGCGACGCCGAGCACGTCGCCCCCGCGGGCCAGCTCCACGTAGGCCCGCAGCCGGCCGGCGCGCTGCAGGCCGGGTACCAGGGTGTCGATCATGGCGATGAGATCCACGGTCTCGCCCTCGGCCACCAGCCGCTGGGCCAGCTCGAGGGCGACGACCCCGCCGAAGGACCAGCCGATGAACCGGTACGGGCCGTGCGGCTGCACGTCACGCAGCTGCGGCAGGTAGGTGTCGCACAACGATTCGACGCTGGTGGGCAGCTCGTCGTCGCGCTCGAAGCCGGGGAGGTCGAACCCGATGATCGGGAAGCGGGCGTCGAAGGCCTGCACGAACGGATCGAAGACGATCAGGTTGCCGCCTCCCGGTGGCATGACCAGCAACGGGGGGCGGTCGCCCTGCGCGCGCAACGGCACCACGTACGATCGCCGGCTCGTGGCGGCGGGCGCCAACTGGAGCGTGGGTGCGTCCACCAGCGCAGCCAGCCGCCGCGGCGTGCGGCCCAGGACCAGCGCCGAGATGGGAACGCGGTGGCCGACCCGCTGCTCGAGCACCGACGCCAGCTCCACCGCCAGCAGCGAATCGCCGCCGGCGGCGAAGAAGTCGCTGTCGGCGCCGAGGGAGGCGTCGCCCAGCACGGTACGCCACCCGGCGACGAGCACCTCCACCAGACCCGCGTCGCGGTCGGAGGGCTGGATCCGGCGGGTGCGCAGCGGCGGCGGCAGAGCCCGGCGGTCCACCTTGCCGTGCTCGGTGCGCGCCAGCGACGGCACGAGCTCGATGACGGCGGGCACCGCAGCGGCGGGCAGCCGACGTCGCAGGTGCCGGGTGAGGGCGTCGCGGTCGAGGCCGTCACCCTCGACATAGGCGACGAGCACGTCGCGCCCGCCGCCACTGCGGGCGAGCTCCTCGGCCAGCGCCCGCGCCGGAGCGGCCGCGGCCGCGGCCCGGCCGAGCAGTGACGCCGCGCCCGCCGGCGCCATGGCGGCCAGCGCGTCGAGCACGTCGGTGTCGAGCTGACGCTCGATGCGCGCCACCGCCGCGGACGCGCCGGCGTCCACCAGCGCAGCCTCGATCTCCTCGGCCTCGATGCGGGTACCACCCACGCTGAGCTGGTGATCGACCCGGCCGAGGAACTGCAGCGCGCCGGACGGCTCGCGTCGAACCAGATCGCCGCTCCGGTAGAAGCGGCCGCCGCCGCCGGGGTCCTCCACGAACGCCCGGGCGCTGTCCCCGGGCAGGCCGAGGTAGCCGTCGCACACGCCGAGCCCGCCGATGGCCAGCTCACCGGCTGCGCCGCGAGGCCTCGGGCGCATCCAGCGGTCCACCACCCGAAGCACCGCCCCGGGTATCGCCATACCGATCGGTACTGGATCCTCGCCAGGGCGACAGCGGTGGGCGGTGGCCCACACGGTGGCCTCGGTGGGGCCGTACTCGTTCCACAGGGCGGCGCCGGCGAGCAGCTCACCATGCCGGGCCACCAGCGACGCGGGGCACGCCTCACCGGCCACGATGGCACAGCGCAGCGCGCCGAGCCGGTCCCCACCCCGCGCCAACAGTGCCTGGTAGAGCGAGGGCACCATCAGCAGGTGCGTGACCTCGGCCCCCGAGGCCAGCTCGACGAGCGCATCGACGTCGCGCACCTCGGCCTCGGTCGGCAGCACCAGTTCGCCGCCGGTGGCCAACGTCCAGAACAGGCCGGCCACCGAGCTGTCGAAGCCGAAGCTGGAGACCAGCAGGTACCTCCCGACCGGCTCGTCGTAGTGGTCGAGGCGGGCGAGGGTGCTCGCCGCCAGCTGCCGTTGCCGCACCGGCACACCGCGCGGTATGCCGGTCGAGCCCGACGTGAAGATGAGGTAGGCCGGGTCGCCCAGCGTGGCGGAGGGCGCGATCGGCGGCCGGGATCGGTCCGGCTCTCCCAGCAACGTTCGCACGCCGAGCACCGGGGCGCCGTCGTGCACCGCCGGGGCGGATACCGCGGCGCCGTCGGACACCGCGGCGCCGTCGGATACCACGGTCAGGGCGGGGGCGGCGGCATCGAGGATTCGTTGGGCACGCTCGGCCGGGTAGGCGGGGTCGATGGGCACGTAGGCGGCGCCGAGCCACTGGACCGCCAGCGCCGCGCACACCAAGTCCACCGAGCGCTCCAGGCGCAGGGCCACCCGGTCGCCACGGCGAACCCCGTGCTGCTCGAGCACGGCCGCGGCGGCGGCGACGCGCCGGTGCAGCTCGCCGTAGGTCACGCGGCTTGCGCCGCAGCGCACCGCAGGGGCATCGGGGTTGGTGCGGCAGCGCTCGTCGATCAGCTCGGGCAGGGGACGCAGCGGGCGGGTCAGCGCCGCCCCGCAGAGGTCCGCCTCGGCCGGCAGCGCCGTGAGCGCGGTGCCGGGGTGCCGCGACGCCCACGCCACCAGCGCGGCGTAGTCCGCCATGAGCAGCTCGATGTCCGCCGCGGCGTAGCGGGCGCCGTCCCATTCCACCGAAAGCTCGTAGCCGTCGCCGCTGCGGCGGACGAACAGCGTGAGGTCGGTCACCGAGCACTCGTTGTGCACCAGCGTGGAGGTCACTTCACAACCGGTGAGGGCAGCGTGGTGGGCATCGTCGAAGACGAACATGACGCGAGCGGGGTTGGCCTCGGCCGCGCCCCGCTGGCGCAGCGCGGCGGCGATCTCCGCGTAGGGGACGTGCCGATGGGCGAGCGCGGCGGCCAGGCTTGCATCGGTACGGCGAACGAGCTGCGCGGTGTCCTCGGCCGGCTCGACGGCGAGCCGCAGCGGCAACACGTTCAGGAAGTAGCCGACGAGCCCCTCGACCGCGGGGTGGTCGCGGGTCGATGCGGCCAGACCGACGACGACGTCCTCGCCGTCGGTGTAGCGCTGCAGCAGCGCGGCGAACGTCCCGAGGAAGAAGGGCACCGGACGCCAGCCGAGCTGCTGGAGCGCCGCCGGTTCCACCGCGAGCACCACGGTGCGGTAGCCGTCGGGCTGCGGGGCGACCGGTGCGGCGAAGGGGAGCTCGACCGCGGTGGCGTCGCCGCCGAGGTGATCGAGCCAGAACCGGGTGTCGGCATCGGTCCGACGGGCCGACTGCCAGACGGCGTGGTCGCTGTAGGACACACTGAGCGGCTCCAGAGCGGCGCCCTGGTAGACGGCGTCGATGTCCCGCCACAGCTGGGCCAGGGAGGCGGCGTCGCTCGAGACGTGGTGCACCGACAGCACGAGCCCGACATGGCCGTCGCCCAGCCGGCACACCGCCGCTCGGAGCAGCGGCCCGTGCTCGAGGTCGAAGCGCTCCACCGCCTCACGGCGGGCCAGCTCCCCGAACCCGGCCTCGTCGACGGAGACCTCGACCACCTCGATGGCCTCGCTCTCGCTCAGCTTGCGACGGTCGGCTGCGAAGCTGTGGCGCAGCGGCTCGTGGCGGGCTGCCGCGCTGAGGATGGCGTGCTCGAGCCGGTCGAGGTCCACCGGGCCGCGCAGGTGGTAGGCGTGCACCACGTTGTAGCCGGCCCGGTCGGGCCGCAGCTGGTGTTCGTAGAGCAGCGCCGTCTGGCCGGCGGAGAGCGGGACCGGGCCCTGCGGACGGGGCGGTATGGCCGGCACCTCCGCCGGGCCGCGCTGGGCCCTGGCGGCGAGGCGCTGCTCGAGCAAGCGGCGCTTGGCCTCGTTCAACTCTGCCACCGCTCAGCCCTCCAGCGCCCGGGCGACGGCGTCGTCGTCCATGGCCTCGATGGTGTGAAGCAGCACGGCCTCGATCTCGCGGGCCAGCTCCCTCGGGGTGCGGTGGGTGAAGGCCCGTTCGTCGGGGATGGTCACCTCGTAGGTCTCGCTGAGCAGCACCACCATCTCCAGCGCATCGAGCGACGTGCCCCCGAGCTCGAAGAAGTCGTCGAGCGCACCGACCCGGTCGATGCCCAGCGCCTGGGCCCACAGCTCGCACACGGTCTCCTCCACCGCGCCGACCGGTGGGAGGTACCCGGAGCCGGCCTCGCGGTGGCGGCGCGTCGGCGCGGGCAGCGCGGCGACGTCGAGCTTGCCGTTGGGCGACAACGGCAGCTGCGCCACCCGCACGAACGCGCCCGGCACGCCGTGGGCCGGGATCCGGGCGGCGACGTGCTCGCGCAGCTCGTCCGGATCGATGTCCACCGCCGGCACCTCGTTGCTGCGGTACCACGCGGTCAGGATCTGCCGGGAGCGCGGCTCGTAGCCGACGGTGGCGAGCAGCTGGCGGACCTCGGCCTCGTCGATGGGGTCGTCGAGCTCCTCGAGCGCTTCGTCGCGCCGCTTGTGGCCGACCCGGACGTCCCAGCTGTAGGGCAGGGCGTAGTTGTGGTAGCCGCGTTCGAGCTGATGGACCCGGATGCCCGCCGCGTTGATGAGGCAGTTGGTGGACCGACCGGTGTCGGTGGGGCGGATCCACGGCGCCCGGGCGTCGAGGAAGGCGAGCAGCTCGGCGAGCTCCACGTCGACGTAGCGGTAGAAGTCCACGAACTCGATCTGCTCGAAGATGGCGTCGTCCTCGAACAACGAGACATCGAGCAGGCGCGACACCGCGTCGGCGGTGCGGTGGTACACCTTGCGCGCCTGCAGCACGGCGGCGTCGATGGCGGCCACGTCGAAGCGGTCGAGGGCGAACTGGCCCGGGGTGAGGCGGGTCTCGAAGAACTGACCTCGGGACAGCCCGGTGACGATCACCGGGATGCCGAGGCGGTGCGCCTCGTTCACCGCCAGCGTGTAGATCGTCTTGTAGCAGCCGTTGCACACGTTGGAGTAGCGCTCCAGGCTGTCCCGGAAGATCTCGTTCATGGCCTCGGTCGTGACGAAACGGTGGTCCACCCCGAGGTCCTGCACCACGCGGCGCACGTTGTCCTTGGCCTGCTCGGAGATGAAGCCGTTGTCCAGGGTCAGCGCGAACACCTCGAACCCGAGCTCGACCAGCCGGTACAGCGCGTAGGTGGAGTCCTTGCCCCCCGACAGCAGGTGCAGCACGTCGTAGCGACCGCGGCGCGCGCCCCGGGCCCGCCGCCCGATGGCAAGGAGGTCCTCGACGGTGCCGAAGTACTGCTGGGCCTGCTCCCGCACCGCGTCGTAGTCGCGGCAGGCGGAGCAGATGCCCTCGCCGTCGAAGGCGATGCCGGGCACGTCGGAACCGATGCCACAGCGCGGGCAGCGCCGCAGCGCCGACCCGTCGGGCGAGGCGGGCCCGGCCGGCGGGGTGGGGCTCCACAGGCGCACCGCCGCCTGCGCCACGCGCGGGTGGCTGAGCAGGGCGGCCTCCACCTCCGCCGGTTCGAGCCGGACGCCGTTGACCTTGAGCTGCTCGTCGATCCGGCCCAGGAACTCCATGGTGTTCGCGTCGACGAAGCGCACCAGATCACCGCTGCGGTACAACCGATCCGCGTCGAGCTGCGGCACTGCGATGAAGCGCTCGGCGGTCAGCTCGGGCCGGTTGCGGTAGCCGGCGGCCATGCCCGGCCTGGCGATGTGCAGCTCCCCGGGTACCCCGCTCGGTGCGACGTGGCCGTAGGGGTCGAGGACGAACAGGCGCACACCGGGCGCCGGGACACCGATCGGTACGTCGGCGCCGCGGTCGCGCTCGGGGTCGAAGCGGTGCACCATGCAGCCGACGACCGCCTCGGTCGGACCGTACTCGTTGAACACCGCCACACCGGGCCATCGCTGCACCAGCCGGCGAGCCAACTCCGTCGAGAACGCCTCACCGCCCACCACCAGGGTCCGCAGGGGCAGCGCCGCCGATCCCTCGAGCCGCACGAGCAGCTCCAGGTGGCTCGGCGTGGCCTTCACGAACGTGGCGCAGCCGGCCCGGGTCATGGCGTGCAGCGCGGCGGGGCCGTCCTCCCGGTGCACGACCATCGTGCCGCCGTGCAGCAGCGGCAGGAACAGGCTGGTGATGGTCAGATCGAACGACAGCGAGGAGAACAGCGCCACCACCGGGCGCTCCCCGGGCTGCAGGTAGGCGGCGCGGGCGAACGCCAGGTACTCCGCCAGTCCCCGGTGGGTGATGGGCACGCCCTTCGGCGGGCCGGTCGAGCCGCTGGTGTACAGCACATAGGCGAGGTCGTCCACGTCCACCGGCACCGGCCGGGGGCTCGCCGGCGGGCAGTCGGGCAGCTCCTCGAGCACCAACGTCAGCTCGGCGTCCTGCACGATGTGGCGCAGCCGGGCTTCGGGGTAGGTCGGATCGAGCGGCACGAAGGCCCCGCCCGCCACGCCGACGGCGTGCAGCGCGATCACCGCGTCGGCGCTGCGGGCCAGCTGCAACCCGACCCGGGTGCCCGGTCGAACGCCGCGCTCCTGCAACCAGGCGGCCACCGACTCGATGCGTTCGGCGAGCTGCGTCCCGCTGAGCTGCTGCGAGCCGTCGATCAGCGCCGGCCCGTCGCCCGCGACGCGCAGCGCGTCGAGCAGCGACGCGGTGACCGGCAACCCGGGGCGGGCGCCGGGCCCGCGGTCGTTGTAGCGCCCGACGAGCCGTCGTCGCTCCTCGCCGCCGACGAGGCCGAACCCGCCGACCGTCGTGTCGGCATCGGCGAGCAGCGCGTCGAGCACCACGGCGAAGTGCCCGGCGGCCGAGCCGCGTTGCTCCTCGTCGGCCAGCGCCTCGTTGATGTCGAGGGCGAGCTCGGGCTCACCGGCGCCGGTGAAGTCGAAGTACTGCACGCGAAGTCGGTGGGCCGGATCGACGTGACCGCTGTGGATCCACCGTGCCGTGCAGGGCAGGGTGCCGAACGGTCCGCTCGACGCGGTGATCACGTTGAGCACTACGTCCACGTCGGATCGCGGGCTGGTCGCCGGCTGAGCCCACTTCAGCAGGGTGAACAGCGATCGCGTCACCGCAGCGTGGACATCGCGCAGCGTGTCCGCCTCCCCGATGTCCACGCTGAGCGGGAACAGCTCCATGAACAACCCGACGGTGGCCTTGTCGGCGGCGCTGCGGCGGTGGTGCACCGGGACGGCGATGCGGATGTGCCGCTCGCCCGACAGCCGGTGGAGGTAGACGGCGGTGGCGGTGGCCAGCACGGCCAGCACCCCGAGATCGCGGCTGATGGCCTTGAGCGGCCCCTCGAGGGCAGCGTCGAGCGCACGCCGGCGGTCACCGTCGAACCCGACGGGGACCCGGTGGCTGCGCGTCGTCTCGGGCCCGCTGCGGTACAGCGAGGTCGGCGCGGCCGCCGACGGCTCGTGGGCCCAGTGCGCGGCGGCTCTCGACCACAGCTCGGCGTCGCGCGCCGACTCGACAGCGGCGAGGTGCGCGGCGAACGGGGGTAGCTCGGGCGCGACCCCGCAGTACGCTGCCGCCGTCGCCCGGAAGACCAGCGTGGCACCCCACGCGTCCACGATGACGTGGTGCAGATCCAGCCACCACGACCAGTCGTGCTCGCCATGGCGGATGAGGACCGAGTCGTAGTTGGCCCGGTCCATCGGCAGCGGGGTGGCGATGCGCTGCGCGGTCCACGCCTCGAGCGCATCGGGGGCGAGCTCGATGACCTCGGTGGCCCGCGGCGGCTCGGCGAGCACGCGCGGATGGGGAGCGCCGCCGACCTCGGCGATCACGGTGCGCAGCGCATCAGACGCCCGCACCACCGCGTCGAACGCCGCGACGAACCGCACGGGATCGATCGGGCCGTCGATGCGGTAGAGGTTCGCCGTGTTCGCCACCGGCGCATCGGGTCGCAGCCGCTGGCCCGTCCAGATCAGCTCCTGGGAGCGGCCGAGGGCCCGCCGCGGGCGCAGCGCCACCGGGGTGCTCATGCCGCGGCGCCCTGCCGGCGACCTGCGTAGGCCACGATGGCAGCGACGGTCTGGAAGTTCTCCAGGGTCACGTCGGCCGGGTCCACCATGAACCCGCAGCGCTCCTCGAGCCAGTGCACGATGCGCACGACACCGAGCGAGTCGACC
>JADLEF010000263.1 GCA_020846295.1 Acidimicrobiales bacterium | reverse complement strand
CGGGGACCGCGTCAGGTGACGGGCGCGGTGGGCAGCATGCGGACCCGGCCGACACCGAGACCTTCGGCGATGGCGTCATCGTCGAGGTCGTCGTTGTACAGCACGGAGGCGTCGAGGTAGCGCTCGGCCAGCTCCACCAGGGTGGCCTCGATGCGCTCGGCGAGCGCGGCGTTGGCCGGGTTGGCCAGGTAGCGGTCGAAGCGATCGAGCCGGCCGCGCATGGCCCGCTCGGACAGGCGCTGGGCTCGCACGGAGGGGCTGACATCGAGCACGACGGCGCGCAGGCCGGTGTCGCGGGCCACCCGGTGCAAGGTCCGCCCGACGCGGCGGGGCACCTGGAGCGGCTGGTCGGCGCGGCGGTGGCCGAGGGTGAAGGCGAGCACCCGGATCGGCGTGTGGCTGACGACCACGGTCCGGCCGCTGGCGGCCGGCCGCCGGTTCCAGCGGCGCAGGTCGGCCCGCAGCAGCGCGTCGACGACGAACGGGATCACAGGCCGCAGCAGCGGGAAGGCGAACAAGAACAGGCGCTCCTCGGTCAGCCGGAGCCGACCCTTGTCCTCCGAGGAGGTGACCGGCCGGTCCCGGGCGCTGAGGTAGCCCGACCGGGTGACGACCCGGTGGCCGGCGGCGGCGAGGGCGGCGGCACCGACGTTGGCGACGTGGTTCTTGCCGGCCCCGTCGACGCCGAGGATCAGCAACAGCTGGGCGGCCATGGCGGCACGGTACGCCACCGGCGCGAAAATCGCGGTCAGCGCCGCCACACTGTGAGTGGGGTCCCGGGAGCGGTGCGGAGGCGGACCGCCGCATGCTGGTGCGGTGCGGCGGTGCGGGGCGGCCGTGTGGGGCGATGACGGGCGGACGGCGGAGGTGACCGGTGCACGGAGATCACAGGCGGTGGGCCGACGAGCTGTTCATCGAGCCACCACCGCGGTGGGGGCTGCGGGGCGACCCGTTCCTGTGGCAGGAGCTGCACGAACGCCTGCTCGACCTGCCCCGGCCGGCTTCGGCCGACGCCTTCACCGAGCTGCTGCGCTTGGAGCTGCGGGCGCTGTGCGGCCTGGACGTGCTGGCCGAGCGCCGGCCGTCGCTGCGCATCGAGCGCTACCCGGAGGGGGGAAGGTCCGGCGGCCTGGTGTCCCCCGCGGCGTGGCGGGACGAGCTGGTGCCACTGCTCGCCGGTCGCTTCGATCGGTAGCGCACGCCGCCGGGGGCGGATCGTCGGCCGCGCCGGGCGGGCCGGCGCCCGCTCAGGAGGCGGCCACCAGGCGGGCGCGCCGGGTCATGATCCACTCGCCGGCCCGCACGGGCTCGTAGCGGGCCGGGTTGTCCTCGCCCACGCAGGTCGGCAGGGGCTCGATCACCGCATCGTGGTTGGGTAGGTGGAAGAACGGGATGGACAGCCGCCGGGTGGCGGCGTGGCGCGGCTCGGGGTTGAGCACCCGGTGCGGGGTGGCCACCCAGCGGTCGTTCGTCCAGCGGGCGAGCACATCGCCGACGTTGAGCACGTAGCTGCCGGCCAGCGGCGGCACGTCCACCCAGCCGACATCGCGCTGGTGCACCTGCAGCCCACCCGGTCCGCCGTCCTGGTGCAGGATCGTCATGGTCGAGAAGTCGACGTGGGCGGGGATGCGCAACCGGCCGGGCTCCGGTGCCTCCGGCTGTTCGACGTAGCAGTTGGCCGCCAGGTTGCCGAGGTGGCGGTCGATGCACGGCTCGAAGTGGTCCTCGGGCAGACCCAACGCCACCGCGAACAGCCCCAGCACGCGGGAAGCCAGCGACTCCATCTCCGCGAAGTAGCGCTTCCACGCCGCCTCGAAGCCGGCCGGGCGGGCGGGCCAGAGGTTGGGCGGCAGGCTGCCCACCACCTCGGCCGGGTAGCCGTGGGCCAGCGCCTCGGCCGGCGTGTCGTACCGAGAGGTATGGAAGACCTCGCGCAGGTTCGGGCGGCTGGGGGCGTACGGGTCGTCGCCCGGTCGCGGGTCCCCGAGCGGCGAATAGGCGACGAAGGTGTCCCCGGGCGGCCCGGCGACGGTCATCTTCTCCTCGAGCGGCAGGGCGAAGAAGGCGTGCGACGTCTCCTCCATGGCGGCCACCGCGTCGCCGGGCACCCGATGGCCGGTCACCACGAGGAAGCCGATCCGACGGCAGGTCTCGTCCACCCGGCGGGCGACGGCGGCTCGCTCGGCGGCGGAGCCATCGAAGTAGGGGTTGAGATCGATGACGGGGACGCTCACCGGGCGAGCCAACCGCAGGCACGGTCGGCGGGCAAGGCGCCGATGGCGCACCGGGGCAACGTTCATCGAGCGATAACACCGTGGTGCCGGTAGCGTCGCCGCGGTGCACGACCCTGAACCCGACCTGACCGTGGCTCGCCGCCTGCTGGGCATCGACCGGGGCCTCTGCGTGGTGAGCCTGAGCCGGCCCGACGGCTCGGTCTCCTCGTCGTTGGTCAACGCCGGCCCCCTCCCCCACCCGGTCGACGGCACGACGGTGCTCGGCCTCGTCGTCCGGTCCTCCGCGTACAAGCACCGGCGCTGGCGCGTCGCCCCCCGAGCCACGCTCACCGTCACGCGCCTGTGGCAATGGCAGGCGATCGAGGGACCGGTCGAGCTGTTCGGCCCGAGGGACGCGGTCCCCGGGGTGGGGCTGCCGGGGTTGCTGCGCGACGTGTTCGCCGCGGCGGGCGGCACCCACGAGGACTGGGACGAGTTCGACCGGGTGATGGTCGAGGAGCAGCGGGTCGCGGTGTTGTTGCGCCCGCAGCGGGTCTACGGGCAAGCGGAGCGCTGACCCACCCGGGGCGGCCGACGGGGAGATCTGCCCGGACGAGCGCTTCGCTGTCACAGGGCGTGCGTACAGTCCGCACCGTGGGATCGAGCGGACCGACCGGCGGCGCACCATGACGCTCCTCGACGGGCAGTCGACGCTGTTCGACCACCCCGCGCTGGACGGCTTCCACCCCGCGGTGCGGGCCTGGTTCACCGAGCGGTTCCCCGATGGGCCATCACCCCCGCAGGTGGGTGGGTGGCCGGCCATCGCCGCCGGGCGGGACACGCTGATCGCCGCGCCCACCGGGTCGGGCAAGACGCTCAGCGGCTTCCTGGTCGGGATCGACCGTCTCTACCGCGCCCACGCCCGGGGCGAGCCGACGGCGGGTCGGCTGCAGCTGATCTACGTGTCGCCGCTGCGCGCCCTGGCGGTGGACATCAAAGAGAACCTCGAACGGCCGCTGCAGGAGATCGCCACCGTGGCCAAGCGGCTCGGGCTGCCCGCACCGGACATCCGCATCGGCGTGCGCACGGGGGACACCACGTCATCGGCCCGCGCCGCGCTGGTCCGCAAGCCACCGAACCTGCTCGTCACCACGCCGGAATCGCTGTACCTGCTCCTCACCGCGCCGCGCAGCCGCCGGGTGCTCACCACGGTGGACACCGTCATCGTCGACGAGATCCACGCCCTGGCCCGGGACAAGCGCGGCGCCCACCTCGCCCTGTCGCTCGAGCGGCTGGAGGCGCTCACCGAGCGGCGCCCGGTGCGCATCGGGTTGTCCGCCACCCAGAAGCCGATCGAGACGGTGGCCAGGCTGCTCGTCGGCGCTCGCACCGAGCCCGACGGCGCCGTGGCCTGCACCGTGGTGGACACCGGCCATCGCCGTACCCTCGACCTCGACCTCGAGCTGCCCGGCGGCGAGCTCGAGGCGATCGCCTCGGCCGAGCACCTGGGCGATGCGCTGGATCGCATCGCCGAGCTCGTCGCCCAGCACCGCACCACACTCGTGTTCGTCAACACCCGCAACCTGGCCGAGCGCGTCGCCCACCAGCTCGGCGAACGCCTCGGGGAGGACGCGGTCGCCGCCCACCACGGCAGCCTCTCCAAGGACCGGCGCCTCCGGGTGGAGACCCGCCTGCGGGCCGGGGAGCTGCGGGCGCTGGTCGCCACCGCGTCGCTCGAGCTGGGCATCGACGTGGGCCCGGTGGACCTCGTGTGCCAGTTGGGATCGCCGCGCAGCCTGGCCACCTTCCTGCAGCGCGTCGGCCGGTCCGGCCACAACCGCTACGGCGTGCCCAAGGGCCGCATCTTCCCGTTGACGCGCGACGAGCTGATCGAGTGCGCCGCCCTGCTCCACGGGGTGCGCGCCGGGCGGCTCGATGCGCTGGAGCCGCCCATCGCCCCGCTCGACATCCTCGCCCAGCAGCTCATCGCCGAGGCCGCCACCGAGCGGTGCCGCATCGAGGACCTCTACGAGCTCGTCCGGCGCGCCGCCCCCTACGCCGAGCTGGACCGCGCCGCGTTCGACCGGGTGGTGGAGCTCATCGCCGCCGGCGTGCCGACGGGGCGCGGCCCCCGTGGCGACCACGTCCACCTCGACCGGATCAACGGCGAGGTGAGCGGCCGCCGAGGAGCCCGCCTGGCTGCCGTCACCTCGGGTGGCGCCATCCCGGAGCTGGCCGACTACCGGGTCCTGGCCGAGCCCGACGAGCTGCTCGTCGGCACCGTCAACGAGGAGTGGGCAACCGAATCGACCGCAGGCGACGTGTTCCTGCTGGGCACCCACACGTGGCGCATCCGCCGCATCGAGCCGGGGGTCGTGCGCGTGGTCGACGCGGAGGGCGCCGATCCGACGGTGCCGTTCTGGCGGGGCGAAGCGCCTGGGCGCACCCGGGAGCTGTCCGAGGAGGTGTCCCACCTCCGCGCCGTGGTGGACGGCTACCTCGCCGCCGAGGACGCCGACGGCGCCCGCCGCTGGCTGGTCGATGCCGCTCTGCTGCCCGATGCGGCCGCGGTGCAGGTGGTCGCTTACCTGGCGGCCACCCGGGCGGTGCTCGGCCTGGTGCCCACGCGCGAAGAGCTCGTCATCGAGCGGTTCTTCGACGAGTCGGGCGGCATGCAGCTCGTCGTGCACAGCCCCTACGGCGCCCGGCTCAACCGCGCCTTCGGGCTGGCGCTGCGCAAGCGCTTCTGCGTCACGTTCGACTTCGAGCTGCAGGCCGCCGCGTCGGACGACGCCGTCGTGCTGTCGCTCGGTCCGCAGCACAGCTTCGCCCTCGAATCGGTACCGAGGTTCCTGCGAGCGGACAGCGTGGAGACCGTCCTACGCCAAGCCGTGCTGGTGCCGCCGTCGCCGATGTTCGTCGCCCGTTGGCGCTGGAACCTCAACCGGTCGCTGGTGGTGCTGCGCTGGAAGGGTGGCCGCAAACACCCGCCGGCCATCCAACGCATGGAGGCCGACGATGTGATGGCCACCGTGTTCCCCCAGGCCGCCGCCTGCCAGGAGAACGTCAGCGGCCCGCTCGAGATCCCCGACCACCCGCTCGTCACCCAGACGATGCACGACACGCTCACCGAGGCGATGGACGTCGCCGGGTTGCGGGCGCTGCTGGGCGACATCGAGGGCGGGCGGGTGCAGGTCCACTGCCGGGACACCGTCGAGCCCTCCCCGATGAGCCACGAGATCCTCGTCGGCAAGCCGTTCACCTTCCTCGACGACGGCGAGGCGGCCGACCGCCGCACCCGGCAGGTCAAGCTGCGCCGGGGCCTGCCCGTCTCGCTGGAGGAGATCGGCCGGCTCGACCCGGCCGCCATCGCCCGCATCGAGGCCGAGGTGGCGGCGGACCCCCGCTCGGCGGATGAGCTACACGATGTGCTGATGGCGCTGCTCAGCGCCGCGCCCGAACCGGCTTGGCAGCACTGGTTCGAGCAACTGCGCGCCGCCGGTCGGGCGGAGATGGTGCACATCGGCCGAGCCGCCCGATGGTGCGCCACCGAGGCCATCGGGCTGGTCGCCGCGCTCCATCCGGGTGCCACCGACGAGCACGGCGCGCCACTCGTCGCGGCCGGCGGGCCCGACGCCGAGCACGCCGCCCGCCAGGCGGTGCGCGGCCGCCTGGACCACGCCGGCCCGATGACGGAGGCCGAACTGGCCGCCGCATGCGGGCTGAGCACGGGCGACATCGCCATCGCCGTCGCCGCGCTGGAGGCCGAGGGGTTCGCCATCCGGGGCCGGTTCCGGGCGCGGGCGCGCCCATCCGAGGGCAGCGGTGCGGGAGCCGATGCGGAGCAGTGGTGCGCCCGGCGGGTGCTGGCCCGCATCCACGTCGCCAGCCAGACGAGGCGCCGTCGCGGCATCGAGCCGGCCACCGCGGCGCAGTTCATGCGGTTCCTGTTCCGCTGGCAGCACGTCGAGCCTGCCACCCGGCTGCGCGGCGACGACGCCCTGCTCGACCTGGTGGAGCAGTTGCAGGGCTGGCATGCGCCCGCCGCCGCCTGGGAGGCGTCGATCCTGGCCGCCCGGGTGGAGCGCTACCACCCGGACCAGCTTGACCGCGTCGGCCACGCCGGCCTCGTCACCTGGGGCCGCCTGTCCCTGCCGACCGACCCGGCCGGCAGCGAACCGGCCGACGCCGGGCCGGGCCCGGGCCCGGCCCGGCGGGCGTCGCGCACAACAGCGATCACGCTGTGCACCCGGGCCGATCTCGGCTGGCTGTCGGCCGCCGCCCGGGGCGATCAGGCGCCGACCATACCCGTTGGTACGGTGTTGGCGGAGCTGGTGGATGCGCTGCGCGTCGGGGGTGCCCGCTTCCTGCGCGAGCTCGCCGGCGACACCGGCCACGACCACGCCACGGTGGAGGCTGCGCTGTGGGACGGCGTCGCCCGGGGCGTGCTCAGCGCCGACAGCTTCTGGGCCCTGCGCTCGCTGTTCGCCAGCCGCCGACCCGACCGCAGCGACGGCGGCGCCGCTGTCCTTCGACCGAGCCCCACCCGAGGGCGTCTACGGCGCGGCGCCGCCGGCGGGCGGGCACCCGGTGAGGGCCGCTGGGCGCTGCTGCCGCCGCCGCCCGCCCACGCCGAGCCCGACGAGTTGGCCGAGGCGGTGGCAGAGCAGCTGCTGTGCCGCTGGGGCGTTGTGTTCCGAGACCTCGCCGTGCGGGAACAGCTGGTCCTGCCGTGGCGGGAGATCCAGTGGGCGCTGCGACGGCTGGAAGCCCGCGGCACGATCCGCGGCGGCCGATTCGTCAGCGGCTTCAGCGGCGAGCAGTACGCCCTGCCGGAAGCGGCGGACGCGCTGGCCCAGGTCAGCAAGGCGAGCGTCGGGGAGGGCGATGACCGCATCGTGATCAGCGCAGCCGACCCGCTCAACCTCACCGGCGTGATCACCCCGGGCCGGCGGGTGCCCGCCGTGGCGGGACGCCAGGTCGTCTACGTCGCCGGCGTGCCGTTGGAGGACGGCGCTGCACCGGCCGACACCACCGCCCGGCCGGGCCACGGCAGCGGCGATGATCGCTGACGTCAGGTCTCAGCTGCGACGCCGGCCAGGCAGCCCCACGGTCCGGCGGCGCTCGGCCAGCGCCGAGACCGCCAGCCCGGCGACCAGGGCCCAGAACGGGGACGCCACGTGGAACAGGCTGAAGCCCGCCGCGGCGCACAGCAGCGTCACGCCCGCCGCGTCCCGCTGGGCCGGATCGGAGAAGGCGGTCGCGGCCGAGCTGACGATCGTGCCGAACAACCCCAGCCCGGTGACCGCGGCCACGAACTCCTGCGGCATCGACGCGAACATCGACAGGGCGCTGGCCCCGAACACCCCGACCGCAACGTAGAACAGCCCGGCCCACACGCCGGCCAGATAGCGCCGAGCGGGGTCGGGGTGCGCGTCGGGGCCGGTGGCCAGACCCGCGGTGATGGCGGCGAGGTTCAACCCCGGGCAGCCGAACGGCGCAAGGAGGGCGCCGGCAGCGCCGGTGACGGCCAGCACCGGGTTCATGCGGGGCTCGTAGCCCGCTTCCTTCAACACGCCGTACCCGGGCGCGAACTGCGAGGAGAGCGCAATGGCCAGCAGCGGCAGCGCCAGGCCGATCACCGCGCCGGCGTGCAGGGTCGGGCGCGTCGCCTCGGGGCGCACCACCGCCAGCGCCACCGACGCCCCGGTGGTGAGCCGCAGGGCGACGGTGGCCACCACCCCCACCAGCGCGGTCCACACGATGGTCAGCCGCGACCCGCGGGAGCGGGCCACGAAGTAGGTCGCACCCATCAGCGCCACCAACACGGTGACCCGGGCCCGCGCCGGGGACCCGGGCAGCGCGGCGAAGTACCCCGTGCCGAACCGGAACAGCACGCCGGCGAGCATGGCGGACACGATCGGCGCCGGCACCCGCGCCATCAACCGCCCAAAGGTCGACGACAACCCGATCGCCACACAGGCGAGCGATACCACCAGGTACGCCCCGATGGCGTCGCCATAGCGGTAGGTACCCAGCGAGCTCGACAACAGCACCGCGCCGGCAGAGGAGAACGCCACCACGATGGGCTGGCGCAGCAGGACGCTCAACACCAGCCCGGCCACCCCGGAGCCGACCGACACGGTGAAGATCCAGCTGCTGGCCTGGCCGGCCGACAACCCGGCGTTGCGCGCCGCCTCCTGGATGATGAACATCGGGCCGCTGTAGCTGACCAGCACGACCAGCGCCCCGGCCACGATCGGTCCCAGGAGGCGGTGGCGGGCACCACCGACCTTGTCCTCGTCACGAAGCACGCCGCAACGTAACACCGGCGGATCACCGGCAAGAATCCCCACCATGACCCGTCCCCGCTTCCACCTCGCCTTCCCGGTGCACGACCTCGCCGCAGCGAGAGCGTTCTACGGCGGCGTGCTCGGCTGCCCTGAGGGCCGCTCCGCCGACCACTGGGTCGACTTCGACCTCTACGGCCACCAGATCGTCGCCCACCTCGCCCCGACCGAGACACCCGTCGGCGCCCCGCCCGGATCCGCCCCGCCGGCCACCTCCGCGGTCGACGGCCACGAGGTCCCCGCCCGGCACTTCGGGCTGCTGCTCGCGGTCCCCGAGTGGCACGAGCTCGTCGCCCGGCTGCGCGCCGCCGGCACCGACTGGGTCATCGAGCCCTACGTGCGCTTCGCCGACGAACCCGGCGAGCAGCACACCTGCTTCCTGCTCGACCCGAGCGGGAACGCGCTCGAGTTCAAGGCGTTCGCCGACGAGCGGGCCATCTTCGCCACCGGGCCGCTCGCAGGTAAGGTCCGCCCCTGACGCCGGCTGCGGTGCCGGCAGAATCGAGCGGACCGCCCATGGAACAGGCCATCGACGATGCCCCGCCGGCCGCCCGGCTGCTGGGCCGGACGGTCGAGTACAAGTACATCGTCGCCATCGCGTTCGTGCTCGGGCTGTTCATGGACATCCTCGACACCACGATCGTCAACGTCGCCCTGCCCACCCTGGCGACCGAGTTCAAGGCCGACACCAACACCATCGAGTGGGTGGTGACTGGCTACCTGCTCAGCCTGGCGCTGTGGATCCCGGCCTCGGGCTGGCTCGGCGACCGCTTCGGCACCAAGCGCATCTTCGTGTTCGCCCTGTTCACCTTCACCGCGGCGTCGGCCCTGTGCGGTGCGGCGTGGAGCATCGAGTCGCTGATCGTGTTCCGGGTCCTGCAGGGCGTGGGCGGCGGCATGCTCACCCCCGTCGGCACGGCGATGCTGTACCGGGCGTTCCCCCCGATCGAGCGGCCCCGGGCGTCATCGATCCTGGCCATGGTCACCGTCGTCGCCCCCGCGCTGGGCCCCATCCTCGGCGGCCTGCTGGTGGAGAAGGCGTCCTGGCGGTGGATCTTCTACGTGAACCTCCCGCTCGGCGTGCTTGGGCTCGCGTTCGCCGTGATCTACCTGCGCGAGCACACCGAGCCCGCCGCCGGCCGCTTCGACGTGGCCGGGTTCCTGCTGTCCGGGCTCGGCCTCGCCGCGCTGCTCTACGGCCTGGCCGAAGGCCCGGTGCGGGGCTGGATGGACGCCATCGTGGTCGTGTCGCTGGCGTTCGCCGTGGTCATGTTCATCGCCCTGATCAAGGTGGAGCTGGCCAAGACCAACCCGCTGCTCGACCTCCGACTGCTGGCGGACCGCTCCTTCCGCACCCCCAACCTGGTGTCCTTCGCCAGCTTCGGCGCCATGTTGGGCCTGCTGTTCCTCCTACCGCAGTTTCTGCAGGGCCCACGACAGCTCAGCCCGTTCCAGTCGGGGCTCACCACCTTCCCGCAGGCGGTCGGCATGTTCGTCACCGCCCGCTTCATCGGCGGTTACCTCTACCCGCGCATCGGGCCACGCCGGCTGATCATGTTCGGCATGGCGGCCAACGCGGTGATCACCCTCGCCTTCGTCAAGGTCGGGCTGGACACGAGCGAATGGACGATCCGGGCGTTGATGTTCGGTCGCGGCCTGACCATCGGCTTCGGGTTCATCCCCCTGCAGGCTGCCGCCTTCGCCCGCATCCGCCCGGAGTCCACCGGCCGGGCGTCAGCGCTGTTCCAGGCCCAACGCCAGGCCGGCGCTGCGGTCGGGGTGGCGGTGCTGGCCACCATCCTGCTCGAACGCCGCGACGCGCTCGTCGGGGACCTCACCGGAGCCCAGGCGGTGCCGCAGCTGGTGGCGGCGTACCACGACGCGTTCCTCGGGTCGGTCGTGCTCGCGGCGCTCGGGTTCGTGGCCGCGTCGTTCATCAAGGACGTCGACGCCGCCCCCACCATGCGACGCATCCCGCCCAAGGGCTGAGCATGCGGTTACCGGCCCCACCGAGCGGGGTACGGGTCCCCGGTGATGGAACACCTCATCGTCGCCTTCGACGACTCCCCTGCCGCCCACAGCGCCGCCCAGTGGGCGTTCGGGTTGGCGGCCACCCACGACGCCCGGGTGACCCTGGTGTACCTCGCCGCCGGTGCGATCCCGCCGTCCGAGGAGGACCGCTACCGCGTGCGTGACGCCGCCGTCGAGCAGGCGCAGCTGGCCCGCGACCGCAGCCGCAACGGCGCCGCCGCCGCGGTCGGCTACGTCGACCTGCCGGGCGACCCGGTGGACGCCATGCGGACCATCGCCGAGGATCTCGACGCCGATCTGATCGTGATCGGCACCGATGAACGGCGCGCCGCCACGGTGCACGCCCTCGCCCGCGAACTGCTCGACGACGGCGGCGCATCGGTTGCCGTCATACCGACTGGTATGCAGCCGCCGGACCTCGACACCGCGTGGGTGGTGGCGGTGGACGGCTCCAGCCACGACCGGGCCCCGTTGTGGTTCACCCGGGTCGCGGTGCACGACCCCGCCCGCATCACGGCCGTGCTCGCCTACCAGCCCCAGGCCGACACGTTCCCCCATCCCGCCGAGCCGGCATGGACCTATCCCGGGGAGCTCGACGCCCGTCGCCAGGTCGACGACATCGGACCCGTCGGCGCGTTCCGCCGTGAGCCCGGCCCGGCCGCCGACGCCGTGCGCCGCGTGGCGGCCGGGCCGGCACCCACCACGGTGATCGTGGTCGCCGGCTCGGAGCCCCGCGGTCCTGCGGTGCTGACCCACGCGCCGGTGCTCGGCCGGCTCGGTGCCGCCGGCCGCTTGGACGACGAGCTGTTGGCTACGCCGGACGGCCACGCCGTCATCGTGGTGCCGCCGCAGCTCGGGCTGCCCGCCGCGGCGTGGCTCGACCGGGCCGTGCCGGGTGGATCCGCCGTCTCGACGGACGCGGGCCCGACCACCGGCCGGGCCGCCGAGTCGACCGTCGGCGAGGCCGCCGCGAGGGTGGCCGACTCGGAGCGACGCCGCGGTGGTGACTCGTCGCGCCACCACATCGTGGAGCGCGACGACCAGCGGCCCCGCACGGTCGGTCAGATCCAGCGCAACGACCACGAGAACCTCGCCGCCGTCGGCCGGCCGGCGGCGCTGGTGGCGGCGGCCGCCGGCCTGACCGCCGGGGTGGTCGCCCTGGCCGCCTGCGTGCTGGCCGGGTCCGGCTCGCTGGTCACCACCGTCGTCACCATCGGCGCCTCGGTGGCCGGCCTGGTGGTCGGCGGTCTGGCCGGCCTCTACCGCAACGTCGTGATGAACCGCGACGTGATCGACCTGCGCGGCGCCGAGAACGCCGAGGCGACGGTGACCGAGACCCCGCACGCCGCCACCACCACCTCCACCGAGGGGCTGGGCTACGTGCAGGAACGCGAGCTGCTCGACGACGAGCAGCACGACGACAAGCAGCACGACATCGAGCGGCACACCCGGCACTGACCCGCGCTGGCCGGTGCGCCGACCGGCCCCGGCGCGCGAAGCTCTCCGACGTGGCGTTCCAGGGGTTCGTTCCGGAGACACTGACGTTCTACGCCGGCCTCGAGGCGGACAACACCCGCCCGTACTGGCTGGCCCACAAGCCGTTCTACGACGAGCACGTGCGGGGCGCCATGTTGGCCCTGGGCGAGGCGCTCGGCGATCGCTTCCAGCCGGTGCACATCTTCCGACCCAACCGCGACGTGCGCTTCAGCAAGGACAAGTCGCTGTACAAGACGCAGTGCGGCGCGGTGCACGAGCGCGAGGGCGGCTCGATCAACTACGTGGCCATCTCGGCCAGGGGCCTCTTCGTCGGCACCGGCATGTACCTGCTGGCCAAGGACCAGCTGGCACGGTTCCGCGACGCCGTCGCGGATGACCGGCAGGGCAGCGCCTTCGTCGACGCGGTCCGCGCCGTGCGGGGGGCCAGGCTCGACATCGGCGGCGGAGCGGAACCCCCGCTGAAGCGGGCGCCCAAGGGCGTCGCGGTCGACCACCCCCGCATCGAGTGGCTGCGTTGGAAGGGGGCCATCGCCTCGAAGGACTTCGGCGCACCGGCGTGGCTGCACACCCCGAAGGTGGTCGGCCGCATCCGCGAGGTGTGGGACGCGGCTGAGCCGCTGAACCGCTGGCTCGAGTCGAACGTCGGCCCCAGCAACGAGGCCCCACCGGACGCCGAGGCGTTCTAGACCGGCACCTAGCTGAAGTCGCCCGGGTCCACCGAGTCGAGGAACGAGCGGAACTCGGCCACCAGCTCCTCGGGATCGCCTTCGGCGTCGGCATCGCCCTCGTCGTCGGGCGGCTCGAGCATCAGCGCCACGCCGGCGGCGTCCACCACCGACTCGGCCACGAACACCGGTACCTCGAGCCGCACGGCGAGGGCGATGGCATCGGAGGGCCGGCAGTCCACCGTGCGGGGGCCGTGCGGGCCGCTGAGCGCGACCTCGGCGATGAAGGTGCCGTCGCGCACCTCGGTGATGGTCACCTGCTCGACGGCGGTGGACGTACTGGCCAGTACGTCCACCAGGAGATCGTGGGTCATGGGCCGCGGCGTCTCCACCCGCTGCAGCCCGAGGGCGATGGCCACCGCCTCGTTCCCGCCGATGGCGACGGGCACGATCCGATGGGGTTCGGCCAGCTCGCGCAGCAGGACCAGCGGGGTCTGGCCCTCACCGGCCACCTGCACGCCCAGCACGTCGACGGGGATGGAAGCGTTCATCACCGGGTGCAACACCGCGAGACGCCGCGACATTTCACCGTGGGGGTTCCCCGAGCGCGACCTCGGGCTGGCGCCTATGTTGACGCCATGCAACGGGAACGCCTCGCCGACCTGCTCGACGGCCTCGAAGCGGCCGGTGACCTCGGGCCCGACTCGCTCGCCCCGCTGCGGAGCCATCCCGATCTGGGCGCCGCCGACGGGCAGGACGCGGTGCGCGCTGCCGCGCTGCTGAGCCGGCAGGGGTTCCCGGCGGACCTGCAGACCGCTGCCCAGCTGGCGCTGCGGGCCCACCAGAGCGGCGTGCCCGGTGCGGGGCGCGTCTGCGCCGAGGCGGTGGACCGCGCCGCGGTCATGAGCAGCCGCACCCAGCGCTTCGGCACGTTCGCCTACGAGTACAAGGGTGAGCTGCTCCTCGCCCCGCTCGACGGCACCGTGTCCGACGAGCTGCGCGCCGAGTTCGGGGTCGGGTCGATCGAGGAGCTGCGCCGCGAGGTCGAGGCGGCGAACCGCGCCGCCGCCGCGGCCCGGACCGACGGCGGTCCCCCGGACCACAGCCAGGGCTACGTGCGGATCTGGCGGGACCCCACCGAGGAGGAGCTGCGGGCCCGCTGGGCAGCCGAGGGCCAACCGATCTGGGCGGACGGCGACGAGCTCACCGTGGTGTGCGACCGTCCGCTGATCGGCGCCATCGTCGGGCCGCTCTTCGAGCTGCCCATGTGGCGGGTCGGGTCGTTGCTGGTGCTGACCGTGCGGGTGCACCGCCTCGACGAGGCGGTGTTCACCTATGGCTTCTGGCCGCTCGACGAGGACGGTCGCCCCGCCTTCAGCGTGCGCCCCGACCCCGACGGCCGCTTCCGCGGCGTGAACGCCCGCCCGGCCGCGCCGACCAACGACACCATCGTCGGCCGCGTCGAGGAACACGAGCTGCCCAGCGAGTCGCTGGGCCGGCCCCGCAAGGTCAGCGTCTACCTGCCCGCCGGGTTCGACCCGGCCGAGAACCTGCCGGTGGTCTACTCCGCCGACGGGCAGTTCTTCGCCCCCTACACACGCCGGGTGGACGCGGCCATCGAGGCGGGGACCGCGCCGCGATGCGTCATCGTCGCCCCCCACGCGGGCCGTAACCGTACCGGTGAGTACTTCCCCGGCTACGACCCCGGCGCCTACGCCGCCCACGCCGGCTTCTTCCTCGACGAGGTGCCGGCGTGGGCCGAACGCACCTACAACGTGGCCACCGAACGGGCCCGGCGCGCGGTGTGCGGCGCGTCGGACGGCGGCGCCCACGCGCTGAGCATCGCGGTGCGCCACCCCGAGCGGTTCGGCCACGTCATCGCCTACTCGTCGGGCATGCCACCCAACGGCAACGAGCGCTGGGCGTCGGGAGAGGCCCCCTACATCCAGCTGTGCGCCGGCGTCTACGAAGGCCAGTTCCACCTGTCCACCTACTCCTGGCACGCCTTCCTGGAGATGACCGGCGTGGAGCACCACTGGGTGGAACGGGTGTGCGCCCACGAGCTGATCCAGTGGATCGAGGAGCTCCCCGACGCCATCGCCCGGGCGTTCGGTGGCTCAGCGCATTGAGATGGTGCCCATCACGTCCTCGGCTCCCTTGGCCGGCGCAGCGATCTCCACGATCCGCTCGTCGACGTCGTCGTACTCGAGGCGCAGGGCCCGGCACATGGTGGCGTGCAGCCGGTAGCTGGTCACCGCATAGGTGAGCTCGATGATGGCCGGCTCCGTCAGCTCGGCCTGCAGCGCGGCGAAGGTGGCGTCCTGCACCCGCCCATCGCCGAGCACCAGCTCGTCGGTGTAGGCGAGCACGGCGCGCTCGGCGGGCGACCACCCGTCGGACAGCGACCAGGTGCTCACCGCGGCCACCTTGTCGGCGCTCACGCCGGCGGCGCGTGCCGCCTTGCAGTGCTGTGAGAAGACGAACTGGCTGCCGGACGCGAAGCCGGTGCGAACCAGGGCGAGCTCGCGAAGGTCTGCCGGCAGCACCCGGGCCGGGCTGGAGAACAACCCGAAGCCGGCCACCATGTGCTGCAGCAGCTCGGGCGTCTGGGCGAACACGGTCCACCAGTTTCCCGGTGTACCGGTGGCGGTGCCGGGCTCGGCCACCGGGTCACGGTCGCCGAAGAGGCGGTCGTAGACGGGCAGCACCGAGGCGTCGGCCTCGGCGCGGGGGATCTGTCGGGTTCTGGTCACAGCGGTACTGTAGAGCCGACGATCGGCGCTCGATCGACGACACCACACGGGGGTCCCATGGCCGACAACACCGAGTTCAGCTTCCGCGGCATCAACCACCTGGCCCTGGTCTGCAAGGACATGGCCCGCACCGTGGACTTCTACACCAACGTGCTGGGCCTGCCGCTGATCAAGACGCTCGAGATCCCCGGCGGCGCGCAGCACTTCTTCTTCGACTGCGGCAACGACACCAGCCTCGCCTTCTTCTGGTTCCCGGGCGCCCCCGAAGCCGCTCCCGGCGTCGCCTCGGCGGCCAACATGCCCGGCGTCGGGCCGATCGTCTCCGCTCACGGCTCGATGAACCACGTGGCGTTCGATGTGCCGCCGGAGCGCTTCGACGAGTGCGTGGCCCGCCTCAAGGCCAAGGGTGTCGCGGTGTCGCCGGTGCTCAACCACGACGACAGCGAGTCCACCATCGCCAAGGAGGTCCACCCCGGCGTGTTCGTGCGCTCGGCGTACTTCCAGGACCCCGATGGCATCGTGCTGGAGATCGCGGCGTGGACGAAGACCTTCGGACCGCAGGACGCGGTCCTGCCGCCCGCCGATGCCGACGGCAACCGGGTGCCGCTCGCCGCCGTCACCGGCAGCTGAGCAGACCAACGGTGACCGGGGCTGACGGTCCGATGCGGCCGTCAGCCCCCGGTGGTCACTCGCCCTTGAGGGCCTTCATGAACATGCCGTTGTCGAAGTAGTCACGCCAGAACGTGATCTTGTCGTCGTTGACCTCGAACACCCCGGCGACGGGGATGGCGATCTGCTTGCCCTTCATCACGAAGCGGTCGATGCGCTCGTTCATGACCATGTTGCCCGAGGCGGTCTGGCGCAGCACTTCGAACTCGACCGGCTCCGTGGACTTGAACATCGGCCCGAGCACGTCGAGCATCTTCTCCCAGCCCCGCATGTCCCCCACCGGCACGTTGTCGTAGTAGCAGTCGTCCGCTACGAGCGCCTTGGTGGCCTCCATGTCCTTGCGGCCGATGGCCTCGATGAACGCATTGACGACGTCGACAGGTTCCATCTCGCGATCCTTCCCCCGGTGTAGTAGCGGGCCTGAACCGTAGCGCGACAGACTGCACCGCGATGCTGGAACCTGCGGACACCGACCCGGCGGATACCGGAGCTGTCGAACCCGTCTGGGTGTCGCCGACGTGGCGGGCGCTGCTCGCCGCCGGGGTGCGCACCGTCGCCTCGGTGCCCGATGCCGGCCTGGCCGCCCTCATCCGCCGGGCCGAGGCCACTGCCGACGTCACCGCCGTACCGCTCAGTACGGAAGAGGAGGGCGTGGCGCTGCTGGCGGGGGCATGGCTGGGCGGGTCACCCGGGGTGCTGCTCATGCAGTCCAGCGGGGTGGGCAACTGCATCAACCTGCTGAGCCTGGCCCGGACCTGCCGCTTCCCGCTGTTGATGGTGGTCACCATGCGAGGCCAGTACGGCGAGCGCAACCCGTGGCAGGTCCCGATGGGCTCGACCGCGGCGGAGGTGCTGCGGGCCAGCGGCGTGCTGGTCTTCGACGTGCAGGACGAGGCCGACGTCGCCCCGACCGTGGAGGCGGCGGCGGCGATGGTGTTCTCCGGGGCCGGCATGGCCGCGGTGCTGATCGGCCAGCGGGTGATCGGGGCCAAGGCGTTCGCGGCGGCGGGGCGATGAGCGCCATCGACCCGGACCGGGCCGAGCGCTACCCCATCCGGCGCCGCCCGTTCGTGGCCGGCCTGCTCGCCGGCGACGACGGCGTGCTGGTGGTCACCGGGCTCGGCGCCCCGGCATGGGATGCCACCGCCGCAGGGGACCGGGACCGCACGTTCCCGCTGTGGGGCGCCATGGGCGGCGCGGTGGCGATGGGGCTCGGGTTGGCCCTCGCCCGGCCGCGGGACCGGGTGCTGGTGCTCACCGGCGACGGCGAGCTGCTGATGGGGCTGGGGTCGCTGTCCACCGTGGGCTACCACCGTCCGGCCAACCTCGCGGTGGTCGTGCTGGACAACGAGCGCTACGGCGAGACCGGCGCCCAGCCCACCCATACCGCTCGGTACACCGACCTGGCCGGGGTGGCCGCCGCCTGCGGTTGGCCCTGCACCGGCACCGCGCGCACCCCCGACGAGGCCGCCGCCCTGGCGGCCGGCCTGTGGGCGCAGGAGGGGCCCCGGTTCTGGGTGGTCAAGGTCGCGGCCGCGGACGAGCCGCTGGTGATGCCACCCCGCGACGGCGCCCACCTCAAGGAGCGCTTCCGGCGGGCGCTGCTCGGCGAGCCCTGACAACCGCTACCGTCGTCCCATGACGGTGAGGGCTCGCCCACCCCAGCGCAACGAGGAGACCCGGGCGCCGGTGACGGCGTTCGGTCCCGACTTCCCGTTCTCGTTCGACAGCTGGCTGCGCCACCCCGACGGGCTGGCCATGCTGCCGGCCGCCGCGCTGGGCACCGAGGTGGCGATCATCGGCGCAGGGATGGCCGGCATGGTCGCCGCCTACGAACTGCTCAGGCTGGGCCTGCGTCCGGTGCTCTACGAGTCGAGCCGCCTGGGCGGGCGACTGCGCTCGGAGCCGTTCGGTTCGGCCGAGGGCGTCATCGCCGAACTGGGCGGTATGCGCTTCCCGATCTCGAGCACCTGCTTCTTCCACTACCTCGACCTGCTCGGGCTGCAGACCCGGCCGTTCCCCAACCCCTTGACCGCCGCCGCACCGAGCACCGTGATCGACCTCGCCGGCGAGCCGCTCTACGCCGAGACCATCGACGACCTGCCGCCGCTGTTCCGCGAGGTGGCCGCCGCGTGGGATGAGGCGCTGCAGGACGAGATCGGCCTGGCCGACCTGCAGGACGCCATCCGCCGACGCGACGCGGCCGAGGTGCAACGTCGGTGGAACGCGCTGATCGAGGTGTGGGACGACCGCACCTTCTACGACTTCGTGGCCACCAGCGACGCCTTCGCCCGGTTGAGCTACCGCCACCGCGAGGTGTTCGGCCAGGTCGGGTTCGGCACCGGGGGCTGGGACAGCGACTTCCCCAACTCCATGCTGGAGATCCTCCGGGTGGTGGTCTGCGAGTACGAGTCGAACCAGCGGCTGGTGGTGGGCGGGGCAGAGCAGGTGCCACGCGGGCTGTGGCGCCACACCCCCGAGCGGTTGGTGCACTGGCCGGCGGGCACGTCGCTGGAACGACTGCACTCCGGCGCCACCCGCCCGGGGGTGGCCGCAGTGCGTCGGGCGGGGCCCGACGGCATCGAGGTGACCGACCGCCGCGGCGTGGCCCGCACCTACCCGGCGGTGTTGTTCACCACCCAGAGCTGGCTGCTCACCACCAACATCGACGTGGAGGAGGCGCTGTTCTCCCAGCCGTTGTGGATGGCGCTGGACCGCACCCGCTACATGCAGTCCTCGAAGACCTTCGTGATGGTGGACCGCCCGTTCTGGCACGACCGGGACCCCGTCACCGGCCGGCCGCTGCTGTCGATGACGCTGACCGACCGCAACACCCGCGGCACCTACCTGTTCGACAACGGCCCCGACCGACCGGCGGTGATCTGCCTCTCCTACGCCTGGGCCGGCGACGCGCTGAAGGTGCTGCCGAAATCGGCGGAGGAGCGGGCCCGCCTGGCGCTCGACACGCTGGCCAAGATCTATCCCGGCACCGACCTCCGCTCCCATGTGATCGGGGATCCGATCAGCGTGTCGTGGGAGTCGGACCCGGACTTCCTCGGCGCGTTCAAAGGAGCGCTGCCAGGCCACTACCGCTACAACCGCCGCATGTACGCCCACTTCGTGCAGGACGGCTTCGAGCCGGGTCACCGCGGTGTGTTCCTGGCCGGCGACGACGTGTCGTGGACGCCCGGGTGGGTCGAGGGCGCGGTGCAGACCGCGCTCAACGCGGTGTGGGGCATCGTGGCGCACCTCGGCGGGCGCTGCCCGCCGTCCAACCCGGGGCCGGGTGATCGGTGGGCTGAGCTGGCCCCGCCGGTGCTGCCCGAGTGAGCCGGGCAGCGGCGACGTGAGCACGGCCGAACCGTTCGCCGAGTACCGCACGCTCGACGGGTGCGGGCTGGCCGCACTGCTGCGGGCCGGCTCGGTCTCCCCGGCCGAGGTGCTGGCCGCCGCCGCCGCCGAGCACGAACGTTGGCACGGCCCGCTCAACGCGGTGCTCGAGTGGTACGACGAGCCGTCGCCCGGTTCGCCGGCGGGGCCGTGGGCGGGGGTGCCGCTCCTGCGCACAGACTCCGGCGCGACTGAGGCGGGCCGCCTGGTGGAACGGGGCAGCCGGCTCTCGGTCGGCTGGCGGGCGCCGGGCACCTCGCTGCTGTTCCGGCGGTTCGCCGCGGCCGGGTGCACCGTGGTGGGGCGCGCCGCGGTGCCGGAGTTCATCCTGCACGCCACCACTGAATCCCGGCTGCACGGCGCCACCCGCAACCCGTGGCGCCTCGATCGCTCGGCCGGTGGCTCCTCGGGCGGTTCCGCCGCGGCGGTCGCCGCCGGGGTGGTGCCGGTGGCCCACGCATCGGACTGCGCCGGCTCGATCCGCATCCCCGCGTCGGTGTGCGGGCTCGTCGGGCTCAAACCGACCCGGGGCCGGGTGCCGTGGGGCGAAGGGGGCGTGAGCGGCGGGTGGGGCGGCATCGCCGAGGAGTTCGTGCTCGCCCGTACCGTGCAGGATGTTCGGGCGCTGCTCGGGTTCGTGGGCGAGCCGCCCGCCGCCGCCCCGACCGTTCAGGCTCAACCGACCGTTCATGCTCAACCGACCGTTCATGCTCAACCGACCGTTCGCGCTCAACCGACCGTTCGCGCTGCGGTGACGAGCCCGACCCGGGTCGGGCTCGTCACCGCCCACTGGGCGGGCCTGGCCGGCGACCGGGCGCTGGTGGCGGCGCTGGACGGCGCGGCGGCGGCGCTCGACCGGTTCGGCGCGGCGGTGGAGGCGGTGGGTTGGCCAGTGCCCTACGAGCGCATCGCCGCGCTGATGGACCCGCTCTTCGGCGCGGCGGCCGTCGCCGACATCGAGACGGTGGCGTCCGCCACGGGCCGCCCGCTCGACGCCGATTACCTCGAACCGGTCACGCTGGCCTGCCTCGATGTGGTGCGGGCCCTGCCGGCGGGGGCGCGCCGGCGGGCCACGATCGACGCCGCCGCCCTCACCGCCGAGCTCGACCGGTGGTGGGAGCGGTTCGACGTGGTGCTCTGCTCGACGCTGGGGCGGGCCTCGCTGCCGCTCGGCCGGCTCGGCGGCGAGGTCCCGTGGGTGCAGTGGTGCGCGGCCAACGACGAGTACACCCCGCACACGTTCGTGGCCAACGTGACGGGGTGGCCGGCGCTGTCGATCCCGTGGGGGGTCGGGCCCGATGGTGTACCGATCGGTATCCAACTGTTCGCGGCGCGGGGTCGGGACGAGGCGCTGCTGGCGCTGGCGGAGGCGCTGACCGGTGTCGCGCCGCCGCTGGGGTCAGCCGGTGCGGTACTGCACCCCGGGTAGGACGCAGAGCATCTCGTAGAGCAGGTTGGCCCCCACCAGCGCGGTCATGCCGCTGGGGTCGTAGACCGGCGCCACCTCGACCAGGTCGCAGCCGACGAGGGGCAGGCCGCGGCAGCCACGGATGATCTCGAGCGCCTGCACGGTGGTGAGCCCGCCGATCTCGGGGGTGCCGGTGCCGGGCGCGTACGCCGGGTCGAGCCCGTCGATGTCGAAGCTGAGGTAGACCGGCCCACCCTGGACCTGGGCGCGGACCTCATCCATCAGCGGGGCGAGGGAGCGGTTCCAGCACTCCTCGGCCTGCACCACCCGGAACCCCTGCCGTCGGGACCAGTCGAAGTCGTCGGCCGCGTAGCCGGTGGCCCGCACGCCGATCTGCACCACCCGGCTCGGGTCGAGCAGCCCCCCCCTCGACGGCGCGGCGGAACGGGGTGCCGTGGGCGATGCGCTCGCCGAACATGGTGTCGTTGATGTCGGTGTGGGCGTCGACGTGCACGAGGCCGACGGGGCCGTGGCGGCGGGCGATGGCCCGCAGGATGGGCAGCACCACGGTGTGGTCCCCACCCATCGACACCGGGATCACGTCGTGGCCGAGCAGCTCGTCGTAGTACGCCTCGATGCGGGCCACCGCGTCGCGCAGGTCGTAGGGGTTCGTGGCGACGTCCCCGACGTCGTCGATGCGCAGGCTGTCGAAGGGGGCGGCCCGGGTCGCCATGTTGTAGGGGCGGGTCAGCACCGACTCGGCCCGGATGCCGCGCGGCCCGAACCGGGCGCCGGGCCGGTTGGAGGTGCCGATGTCGAGCGGGACACCGACCACCGCGACGTCGAGCTCGGCCGGGGCGCTGCGGCCGGGCAGGCGCATGAAGGTGGCGATCCCGCCGAAGCGGGGCATCTCGTTCCCGCCGAGCGGTTGCGGGAACGGCCGGCCGGAGGGCGGGTCATCGGTCATGACCGCGACCGTACGCCCGGGCGGCGCCCGACGGCACCGCGGGAGGCGACGCGCAGCGGCCCGGCCCACCCACCTTGGCCCGGCCCACCCACCTTGGCCCGCCCTGCCCTGCCCGGCCCACCCTGCCCTGCCCACCCTGCCCTGCCCGGCTCGGCCCACCCGGCCCGGCCCGGCCCCGCGGGGCCGGGCGCCGCGGGGCGGGGCGCGTGACGGGGGCGGCGGCGCAGTGCCGGTAGCGTTGGGTCCGACCGTGCGCCGTGCCCTTCTCCCCGCCCTGCTGGCCACCCTGGTGATCGTGCTCGCCCTGGCCGCCCGGGTGCCGTCGCGGGCCCGGCCGGCGGGGGCGGACAGCCCCACCAGTCCCGCCCGGGAGGCCGGGGGCAGCGCATCGCCGGTCCCGGTCAACGGTGGTCGAGCCCGCAGCGGCCCGGCGACCTCGCTCGTCACCCGGCCGGCCACCCGGCCCGCCGTCTCCGGGGGGCGCGCCGGCAGCGACGACGCGGGGACCGAGGGCCACGACCCCAGCCCGGAGGACCCCGAGGGAGCGGGAGCGGTCGGAGAGGGCGAGGTCGAGCGCGAGGCGGGAAGCGGTGCGTGGCTCGATCTCGACGGCGATCTCGGTCCCGAGGACCGGGCCTGGTTGACCGACCTGGCCGCGCAGCACGGCACCGAGCGACCCGACGAGCCGTGGGTGGTGCGCTGGGCCCTGGTCGAAGCGGGCGAGCCGCTGGTCGATCCCGAGCAGGTGGCCACCGTCGCAGCCCGGGCGCTGGCCGACGAGCGGGGCTGGAGCCTTGGCGGCGCCATCCGCTTCGAGCGCGTCGCCACGGCCGAGGAGGCCGATCTCCGTCTCGTCGTCGCTGCGGCCGACGAGGTGCCCGGCTACGCCGAGGACTGCCGCTCGGAGCGGACCGGCGACCCCGACGCCAGCTGCACCGTGGGCGACGATGTCATCATCAACGACGCCCGCTGGCGCGACGGTGCGCTGGGGGATCCGATCCCGCTCGAGCAGTTCCGCGTCCACGAGATCAACCACGAGGTCGGCCACTGGCTCGGCCAGGGGCACTTCAGCTGCGTCGACGGCCCGGCGCCGCTCAACCAGCAGCAGTTCCGCTCGTTGCAGGGCTGCACGGCCAACGAGTGGCCGCTGCCGTTCGAGCGGGCCATGGTCGCCGCCCGCTTCGGGCTGTGGCCCGGCGTCGGCACGTTCGAGGTCTACGACGCGTGGGGACCCGAGCGCGAGACCGCCGTGGAGGAGCCCTCCACGGCGGTCACGTCAGGCTGAGCGGCCGGTCAGGTCGTGGCGGGGCGCTTGCCGTAGTTCTTGAACGTGTCGTTGATGTGGGTCAGCACCGAGGCCAGCTTGGCGTTGCGCCCCTCGAGCAGACGGGGGGCGAAGTGCTGCAGGCCGGCCACATCCCAGCGCCCCTCGGTGGCGATGATCTTCTCCTCGGCCAGCGACCAGCCGCCGTAGAGACCGACCTCGTTGCCGCCGACGTGGAACACGCCACCGGTGAAGGGGCAGTCCTCGGTGGCGAGGTAGGCGACCAGCGGGCTGATGTTGGCCGGGTCGTAGATGTCGAACTGGCTCGGATCCTCCGGCGGGGCGACGACGTCGCCGAGGCCGGGCGTCTGCAGCGTCATGCGGGTCCGGGCGACGGGGGCGAGGCAGTTGGCCCGCACGCCGTAGCGGCTCAGTTCCTGGGCCATCACGATGGTGGCCGCCGCGATGCCCGCCTTGGCGGCGGTGTAGTTCGTCTGGCCGGGGTTGCCGAGCATGGCGCCCGACGCGGTGTTGATGATGCTGGCCTTGACCGGGTTACCGGTCTCCTTGGACTTCTCCCGCCAGTAGGAGGCGGCCCAGCGTGACGGAACGAAGTGGCCCTTGAGGTGGACCGCGATGACCGCGTCCCATTCGGCCTCGGTCATGTTGACCAGCACGCGGTCGCGCAGGATGCCGGCGTTGTTGACCAGGATGTGCAGATCGCCGAACGCCTCGACGGCGGCGTTGATCATGCGCTGGCCACCTTCCCAGTCGGTGACCGAGTCGGTGTTGGCCACGGCTTCGCCGCCCATGGCCTTGATCTCGTCCACGACCTCCTGGGCAGGACCGGCGTCGGATCCGGTCCCGTCCACGTTGCCGCCGAGGTCGTTGATGACGACCTTCGCTCCTTCGGAGGCCAGCAGCAGCGCGTGCTCCCGACCGATGCCCCGGCCAGCGCCGGTGACGATGGCTACTCGTCCGTCAGGTGCTCCCATGGGCGGCGATCGTAGCGGGCCACCCTCGGAGGCCACGATCTCGCTGGTCATCGAGCCGCTAGCGTGCGGCGATGGGCATTCGAGGCTTCGATCACCTGGCGATCACCGTGGCCGATGTGGCGAGATCGGCGGCGTTCTACCGCGACGTGCTGGGCGCCGAGCTGCTCTACCTCGATCGCTTCGAGGCCGGGCGCTTCCCCATCGTCACCGCCGTGCTGGGCGCCAACCGGATCAACATCCACCCGTCGCCGCCGCGGGCCGATCTGGTGGCGGAGGCGCCGACACCGGGGTCGGTGGATCTGTGCTTCCGGTGGGACGGGCCGATCGCCGACGCGCTCGCGTTGGTCGAACGGCACGGGCTGGCTCTGGTCGAGGGGCCGGCGTTCCGGCTGGCGGCCGACGGCTCGAAGGGCCAGTCGGTGTACACCAGGGACCCGGACGGGAACCTGATCGAGTTCCTCACCACCGACGGCTGAGCGCACGGCATGGAGATCCTGTCGAGCCGGGTGATCGTGCACCCGCGGGACCTGGCCGCGTCCCGGGCGTTCTACGAAGGGGTGATCGGGCTGTCGATCTACCGGGAGTGGGGCGTCGGGGTGGCCTACTTCCTGGGCGGCGGACACCTCGAGCTGTCCGCCGGTCCGGCGCACGGGGCCACGACGTTGTGGTTGCAGGTGCCATCGCTCGACGGGGTCGAAGCGGCGTTGCGCTCGGCCGGGGTGATGGTGTCCAAACCGGCCGAGCGGATGCCGTGGGGACTCATCGAGCTGTGGGTGGCCGACCCGGACGGCAACGAGTTGCGCCTTGTCGAGGTGCCCGTCGATCACCCGATCCGGGTGCGGCCCCGCACCTGACCTGTCGCCTGGCGGGCTCAGCGACCCTCGAAGCGAGGTGTGCGCTTCTCGCGCCAGGCGCGGTGCGCCTCGCGGCTGTCCTCGGTCTGGCCGAGCATGGCGAATCGGTAGGTGTCGACCTGGGCGGCGTCCTTGAGGTTGGCGATGTCGAGGCCCTTGTTGAGCGATTCCTTGGCCATGCGCACCGCCAGCGGCGGCAGGGCAGCGAGGCGTTGGGCGTAGTCCCGGGCCAGCGGGGCCAGTTCGGCCTGGGGGACGACCTTGTTGAGCAGGCCGACGCGGTAGCCCTCCTCGGCGGTGATGCGCTCGCCGAGCAGCACCATCTCCATGGCCTTGCCCCGGCCGACGTAGCGGGCGAGGCGGACGCCGCCGCCGTAGGCGGGGATGATGCCGAGGGGGACCTGGGGCAGGCCGAGCTCGGCGTTGTCGGAGGCGAGCAGGATGTCGCAGCACAGCGTGATGAGGCAGCCGATGCCGACCGCGAAGCCGTTGATGGCGGCGACGATCGGCTTGGGGTGGTCGGCCACGGCGTTGAACACGTCCATACCGCGGGGTGTGACGGCGGCCAGCGCCTCGCCGGCGGAGCTGGTGCGGTGGGTGCGCTCGTTGCCGAGGTCCGCGCCGGCGGAGAACGCCTTGTCCCCAGCCCCGGTGAAGATGGTGGCCCGGATGGTCGGGTCCGCCTCGATGGCGGCGAAGGCGTCGACCAACTCGTGGGACAGCGTGGAGGACCAGGCGTTGCGCTTCTCGGGTCGGTTGATGGTCAGCGTGGCCACCGGCCCGTCGACCTCGTAGCGCAACATCTCGAACTCGAACTGCGGCGATACTTGCGTCATCGATGCCCCCTTCTGGACGGATGGCCGAACCGTAGTGCCGAGCGTCACGCCAAGCTGGCGGCTTCGGCGGCGCGCATCGAGCGGCCGACGACCTCGAGGACCTTGGCCGGGGCCTTGGTCGGCGAGCCGGCGTCGAGGGGTGGCTGCGGGTCGTACTCGATGCCGAGCTGGATGGCCTGGGCCACGAAGTCCCCTGACCAGCGTTGCACGAGGGTGAGGGCGAGGTCGATGCCGGAGGAGACGCCGGCCGCCGTGGCGACCTTGCCCCGGATGACGACCCGCTCGCCAGTGGGATGGGCGCCGAGCTCGGCGAGTTGGTCGTAGGCGATCCAGTGCGTGGTGGCATCGAGGCCGTCGAGCACGCCGGCCGCGGCGAGCAGCACGGCGCCGGTGCACACCGAGGTGGACCAGGTGGTGTGCGGGTGGACGCGGCGGATCCAGTCGACGACGGGGTGGCCATCGCGGGCCATGCGGCGGGTGATGATACCGCCCGGTATGACGATCATGTCGGGGTCGGGGAGGTCGTCGAAGGCGGTGTCAACGTTCACGGTGAGGGACTGGTCGTCGCGGATGGGGCCCCGGCGGTCGGCCACGAAGGTGACGGTGGAGCCGGGATGGGTGGCCAGCACGGCGTACGGACCCATGGCGTCGAGGGCCGTGAAGCCGTCATAGAGGGCGATCGCGATCGAGGCGGGTGGACCCGCTGCGGGTTCGGTGCTCATGGGTCGAGTCTCCTGCTGGACAGAGGTGGCGGCAATGACAACGTTCCCACCGATTCAGCCATCGGCGCGCTTGATCGGGTAGATGCCCCGGTGACCGGAGAACACGTAGGCGACGACGCAGCCGACGGCGCAGGGCAGCAGCGCGCCCCGCCCGAACAGCTCGACGCTCATGATCGTGCAGGCGAGCGGCGTGTTGGCGGCGCCGGCGAACACGGCGACGAACCCGACCGCGGCGGCCAGTCCGACGGGAAGACCGAGCGATGCAGCGAGTGCGGCGCCGGCAGTGGAACCGATGACGAAGAGCGGGGTGACCTCGCCACCGGGAAACCCGGACCCGAGGGTCACGGCGGTGAAGAGCAGCTTGAGGGCGAACACGGCAAGGGACAGCTGCTCCCCGGCGAGCGCTCGGTCGATGAGCGGGAGGGACAGGCCGAGCTCGTCGCGCCCGAAGAGCAGTGCGAGCCCGACCACGCCCGCACCGCCGACCGCGGGCCGCAGCATCAGCGGATTGATCCAGCGGGCGGCCGCCGTCTTGATGGCGTGGGTTGTCTCGATGAACGCGACGCTGATCAGACCGAAGCACAGCCCGGCGACGGCGACCTTGGCGAGAAGCGCCGCATCGATGTCGAGGTCGAGCTGCGGGCGCACCGCGTGGTCGTGGCCGAGAACGGCGACGACACGATCGCCGACGATGGCTGCGGTGAAGGCGGGCACGAGGGCCTCGTACCGCATCCGGCCGATGGTCTGGACCTCGAGGGCGAAGACCGTCCCCGCGAGGGGCACGCCGAACACTGCACCGAAGCCGCCTGCGAGCGCGGTCACGAGGAGCAGGCGGCGGTCCTCGCCCGTGATGCGAGCGACCCGGGCGAACAGGTCCGTCAGACTGCCGGACATCTGCAGCGCGGTGCCCTCCCGCCCGGCCGAGCCGCCGAAGAGGTGGGTGATCCAGGTGCCGGCCAACACGAGTGGGGCCATCCGGCGGGGGACCCAGGTGGTGGGCTCGTGGATCTCTTCGATGAGCAGCGAATTGCCCTGCGCTGCCCGGCCGCTGAGGAACTGGGTGACCGCGCCGAGGCCCAGCCCGGCCAGCGGAAGGAGATAGAGCAGCCATGGATGGTCGAGGCGGAACTCGGTCACGCGGTCGAGACCCACGAGGAACACGTAGGAGGAGAGACCGGCGAGTAGCCCGCTGACCGAGCCGAGCCCGATCCACCGCAGGAGGAACCAGATGAGGCGGACCTGCTGGGCAACCTGGGCCCGGAACACTCGCACTGCTGGTCGGTGCCCCACGGTCAGGGCACGCTACCGGCTGTCGGCATGCGATGAACAAGAGGGTACGGACGCAGGGGCGCGTCGACGACGACGCGTGTTGCACCGTGGCGCGGCGCTCGCGCCACCCGCGACGCCGAGCGCTCATACCCACATCCCGGGAGCACGGCGCTGAACGGTGTGTTCAGTGCCATCCGGTCGGTGCGTGTGCGGGCGTTGACGGCGGTCGAGCTCGATGCGCCAGCCGTGGCGGTGAATGTAGGTATGGTGCCAGCGGCACAGCAAGACGCCATTGGTGATGTCTGTCGGGCCGCCGCGCTCCCATGGGTGACAGTGGTGGATGTCGCAGTGCCCGGGTGGGGCGTCACAGTTCGGGAAGCGGCAGTGGCCATCACGGCGGATCACTGCGGTGGCCTGCGCCGCTGACCAGGTGCGTTTGCTGCGGCCAAGATCGAGGATCTCGCCGTGTGCGCCTCGGATGAGGCGGAACAGCTCGACGTCGCAGCTCGACGCCGCTGGCAGATCCCCAACGGGAACGACGTTACCGTGCTCGTCGACGTGCATCGTCAACGCGATGCGGTGGCGGTCCGGCGCCCGACGCCGGCTGGGATCACGGCGCAGGTCGGCATCGCAGAGATCGACCAACGCCTGGGCACGCATCGCCGCGATCGTCATCGCGTCCAGCGTGGGATCACCATCACGGCGCAACTGGATCATCCGGGCGATCCGCCGATCCAACGCTGCGGCCACCACGGCCCCATCCTCCGCTCCCAACGTCAAGGACCCGCGCTGGCCCCCGACAACGGTTTCGAGCATCGTGAACGACGCGACGGTCTCCGGATCCGCGTCGGGCTGACCGCCCTGCCCGGCACGGACCGCCGCGTTGAACGCCTTGACCGCAACCGCGAACTCGACGGGTTGGTCCGCCAGACCGACCAGCAGCTCTTCGATCTCGTCCGTGAAACGATCCGGCGCCGTCCGACGACACCGGGTCAACATCTCCACCTGCGATGCAGACAACAAGCCGTCCAGCGCAGCGGCCCGAGCGCGCGGCATGAACCGCAGTTCCTTCGCCTGCCGGCACACCCTCGTCGCCATACCTGGTGATGTCCCCGCGTGCAGGGCGACCCACCGGCCCGGAGAGCGGCAGCCGTCCGCCGCCCACACCTCCGATTCACACACGCGGTCCGCCACAGCCCGTCGCACCTGCTCCGCACTGTTGCAGCAGGCCTGCACCGCCCCGACAAGGTCGGCCAACTCGCACACCCCCGCCGACCCGACCAGTAGATCGAGCTCCCGCACCGCCAGCGCCACCTTCTCGAACGCAGCCACCACCGTCTCGGCCATGGGCACACCATAGCGCAGATCGTTCGTCTGGTAAAACATTTGTTCGCTTTTCCAGGCCGACCCGGCTACGATGCGGCCGGAACGGAGGCGGCATGCGAACACCAGCGAACGGTCGACAGCACCAGAGCGAGCACGGATCCGAACGCGGACTCCGGCGCCGCGCGGCAGCTGGAGCGGGCCTACGTCGCCGGCATTGGGGCACCGGGCGTTCCGCCTCGGACGGGCTGGACGAGTGTTGCTGCGATGATGGACGGCATGACGCGGCCGTCTGCGTTCACCGTGCTCCTGGATCCGACCCGTTTGATCGTCGCCGGCGCGCTCGTCGGCGTATCGCGCACATCCGAGCAGGTGCAGACGCACACCGGTCTCGACGCCCGGTCGGTGCTGAAGGCGATCGCCGAGCTGCGGCTCGCCGGCCTGGTCGAGGCGATTGGCGCGACGTACTCACTGCCGCCGGAGAACCTGCAGCGCGCCGCCAGCGAAGTGGCAGAGCCGACGGTTCCGATGGATCCGTCCATTGGATTCGGCATGACGGAGGACGAGCAGCAGGTCCTCCGGAGGTTCTTCGAGGGTCGGACCCTGCGCGAGATCCCGACCAACCGTTCGAAGCGGCTCATCGTGCTCGAACGGCTGTCGCTCGAGCTCGACGTCGGGCGCCGGTACGCGGAGCGCGAGCTGAACGGGGTGTTGCAGGCGTTCCACCCGGACCACGCCGCGCTTCGGCGTCACCTCGTCGACGAGGGGTTCCTCGATCGTCGGAACGGTCAGTACTGGCGAACCGGCGGTCGGGTGCCTCTCGATGGCGAGACCACACAGTCCTGACGGGCGCTCGACGAGCTCAGCGGCCCGACTGCAGCACGCGGCGCATGCCGACCGACGCGGCGAGCACGAAGACCGCACCGAAACCGGCCAGCACCACCAGGTTCTTGACGATCTCGTTCACGCCGGCCCGATCGAAGACGAGCGCATCCCATGCATCGACGGCCCAGTAGTGCGGCGTCAGGCGCGCAACCCGCTGCATCGCTGCGGGAAAGAACTGCATCGGCACGGTGCACCCGCCGAGGGAGCCGGCCACGATGCCGATGACCGGCGTGAGCGCGCCCACCCGATCCTCGTTCGCGCCAGCCGCACCGACCAGCAACCCAGCGCCCACACCCACGATGTCGAAGACGACCACGAGCAGCGCGGCGGCAAGCGGATCACCCCAGCGCACGCCGAACCCCACTGCGCCGACGACGATCAGCACCACCGACTGCACCAGGCAGAGCGCGAACCAGCCGCCGGCCATGCCGCACAGGAGCGTGCCGACACCGGCCGGTGTGGCGCTGGCCCGACGCAGGATCCCGGTGCGCCGCGCCCGGACCAGCAGGGTGGCCGAGGTCAGCGCAGTGATGAACGTGAACAGCACCAGGTTCTGCGTCGCCGTCTGCGAGAAGCGGCTCTCCCCTGCGCTGCGCCCCGTGCCGATCGCCTCCGTGTGCACATCGATCCCGCCGCCGAGCGCCGCAGCCGCCTCGGCACCATCCGGCCCATCGAGGAACTCGGCGGTGGCGCTGGCCATCTCGATCGGCGTGCCCGTCCGCTCGGCGGCGAACGCCGCGGCAGTCAGCGGCGCCGCCGCATCGCGCACTGCGCCGTCGAGCACCCGACGCACGGTCACGGCCTGCTCGCTCGTCCTCGGCACGACGATCGACAGCACCGTCGCGCCGGAGGCCGCCAGCTCGCCGTCGGCGTCGACCGGGACGACGACGCCGCCCACCACCGTGAACCGGCGAACGGCCTTTCGCATCGATTCGAGGTCCCGATAGCGATGCACCCGCACCCCCTCGCCGTCGGCGAGCGCAGCGAGAAGCCGCTCGGTGACCGCGCGCCCCTCCGGCGCGACGACGCCGAGATCGAGGCGCTGCTGTCCACCGAACGTGGTGCCGATGATGATCATGATCGCCACCGGCAGCGCCACGATGAAGATCAGCGCCGTCCGATCCCGCAGGAGTTGACGCAACACCACTGCGGTGAACGCCTGGACGGCGAGCAGCCGCTTCATCGCACCATCACCGAGCGCACCCGACGCACGCCGATCGAGCCGAACACCGCCCCCATCACGAGCAGCACCGACACCGCAGTGGCGATGGAGGAGAGCGTCGCGGCGTCGGCGTTGAGGTCCGCGAACGCCCGCAGCGACCACCCGTTCGGCGTGAGCACGGACAACCGCCGCAGCAACGGCGGTTGGTTCGGGCCGACGAAGTTGCCGCCGAGCAGGGCCAGTAGGAACGTCACCGCGGCGGTCGCCGCGTCTGCCTGTCGTTCGGTGCGGGCGAGGCTGGCCACGAACGTCGCCACCCCGGCGATGGCGAAGACGGTCGACACGATCAACACCGACACTGCGATGGGGTCACCCCACGGCGCATCGAACAGCACGCTGGTGACGAGCCACACCACCACGAAACCGGCCACCCCGAGCACCCCGACCGACAGCGTCTTGCCCGCGATCACCGCGCCCGCCGTCGTGGGCGTGGCGAGCACCCGGTCCAGCGTGCCCGCCTCCCGTTCGGCCAGCACCGATCGGGCGGCGAAGCCGACGGTGAAGAACAGGAAGAGGATCGACATGCCCGCCCCGTAGAACGCCGCCGCCGACAGATCCCGGCCGCCGACCGGCACCTCCTGCACCGACAACGCCGGCGACTGCGCACCGGCTGCGTCGATCAGCGCCTCGTCGAACGCGCCCGAACCCGTGCCGGCCAGCGCCATCACCGTGGCGACGGACAGGCCGACCTGACGGTAGCCGGCTGCGACGGATTGGGCCACCGACGCTGCGATCTGGCCCGACACCACCTGCTCCGGATCCTGGACCACCACCAGGCTCCCGGACCCGCCGGCCGTGGCCGCAGCCCCGAACCCGGCTTCGAGGACGAGCGCGGCATCAACCGTGCCGTCTGCCACCGCGTTGCGCACGCCGTCGAGCGCAGCCCCGCCCGGATCGAGCTCGACGAACTGCAGCACCTGCTGCGCGGCGGCCCCGCCCGGGTCCCCGTCGGCGGCCTCCGATCCGTCATCGGCCAGCAACGACGACACCAACGACATCGACGCCGCAGAGCGGTCCAGATCCACCACCCCGATGCGAACGGTCAGCTCCGACGTGCCCGACACCAACAACCCGAACACGATGGCCATCGCCAGCGGCCCGACCACCGTGGTGATGACGGCCGAGCGATTGCGCACGCGACGCCGCAGATCGAGCGCACAGATGACGAGCGTGCGGGACAACTGCGCCACGACGGCCCGTTCAATCCCGCAGTGCCCGGCCCGTGAGGTGCAGGAACACCGACTCGAGATCGGGCTCGCGCACCGCCACGCTGCTGACGGCCAGGCCCGCTCCTCCGGCAGCCCCGATCACCGCGGGCAGCACCACATCCGGCGCATCGGTCAGCACCTCGACCACCCCGTCGCGCCGGCGGGCGCTGCTCACCCCGGCCAGCCCGCCGCAGCGCGCCACGAACTCGTCGATCGCCCCGGCCTCGGCGTTGAACGTCAACGTGACCAGATCGTGCTCCCCGATGCCCGACACCAGTTCCCGGCGGGTTCCTTCCGCCAGCATCGTCCCACCGTCGATGATGCCGACCCGCCGGCAGAGCCGCTCGGCCTCCCCCATGTAGTGCGTCGTGTAGAGCACCGACAGCCCTTCGCCGCCCAACGTCTCGATGCTCGCCAAGATCTGGTTGCGGCTCTGCGGATCCACCCCGACCGTCGGCTCGTCGAGGATCAGCAGCTGCGGTCGGTGCAACAACCCCACCGCGATGTTCGCCCGCCGCTTCATGCCGCCCGAGTACTCCCCCACCCGATCCCGGGAGCGTTCGGCCAGCCCGACGATGTCCAGCACCTCCGCCGTGCGACGCTCGAGCTCAGCGCCCCTCATCCCCTGCAACCGCCCGAAGAACCGCAGGTGCTCCCGGGCCGACAGATCTTCGTAGAGCGCGATGTCCTGCGGCACCAACCCGATCAGCGCCTTGGCCCTCCCGGATCGGGCGTCGACCGGCACCCCGGCGATGGTCACCGAACCGGCGTCCGGCCGCAGGATGCCCGCGATCATCGAGATCGTCGTGGTCTTCCCCGATCCGTTGGGACCCAACAGCCCGTACGTCTCGCCGCGATCGATGTGGAAGCTCAGCCCCGCCACCGCCACGCGCCCCCCGAAGCGACGCACCAGACCCTCGCACCTCAGGAGCGGAGCGCCCGATCGATCGATCACCCCGCCAGCCTCTCACCGACGGCGACCGCACCGGCAGCACCGGGTGACCCGTTCCCGGTAGGGCCGGGTGGCACCGCCAGGAGGGATTTCTCCCCGCTCCGGGCAGCCGGTAGCGTTCCATCGAGACGAACACGTCGGGGAAGATCGTTCGGGGGAACTGCAATGGAACAGAGCGCGACGCTGCACGCGGAGCACCAGCTGAAGTACCGCGGCGCGGTCGACGCCGACGGCCACATCCTCGAGCCGGTCGACCTGTGGGAGCGCTACATCGACCCCAAGTACCGGGACCGGGCGCTGCGCTTCGTGCGGGATGACACGGGCCTCGAGGCGCTCGAGTACGACGGCAAGCCGTCCGCCATGAGCCGCAACGGCTTCCCCTCGACCCTCGGCGCCATGGGCTGCACCGACCTCGCCAAGCTCCAGTTCGATCCCGAGCAGACCTACGAGAAGGTGGCCCCCTACGGCGCCACCGACCCCAAGCAGCGTCTCCAGCTGCTCGATGCCGAAGGCATCGACGCAGCCATCATCTACACCACCGTCGGTCTGCTGTGGGAGGCCGAGGTCACCGACCCCGAGCTGTCCCAGGCGTACTGCCGGGCGTACAACCGTTGGGTCGTCGAGTGGTGCAGCGGCGGCGAAGGTCGCCTCTTCGGCGCCGCCCACCTCTCCCTCAGCGACCCGGCCGGCGCGGCCGCCGAGATCCAGCGAGCGGTGGGCGAAGGAGCCGTCGGCGGTTTCGTCGCCCCGTTCACCCACGACGCCAAGCCCCTCGGTCATCCCGACCACGATGTGCTCTTCGCCGCCTGCCAGGACCTCGATGTCCCCCTCGCCATCCACCCGACCTTCGAGCCGCAGTGGACGAAGGGGCAGCGCATGGGCACCTGGGAAAACGTCAAGCAACTGAAGCTGCTGCCCATGGTCATGGCGTCGGACGGGGTGCGCCAGCAGTTCACCACGCTGTTCGACTATGGCGTGTTCGACAAGTTCCCCAAGCTGCGGGTCGTCGTGCTCGAGTCGGGTGCCGGCTGGGTCGGGTACTGGATGGACCGCCTCGACGCCGTGTTCAAGCACACGCCGCTGGCCAAGCGGGTTCCGCTCGAGAACCCGCCGAGTTGGGACCTCGAGAACCGCATCTGGGTCAGCTGCGACCCCGATGAGCGCACCGTGCCCCACCTCGCCGAGCGCTTCGGGGCCGACCGCTTCATGTGGGCCTCCGACTTCCCCCACGTCGACCATACCCCTGGGTACGTGAAGGACCTGGAGGAGCTGGCGGACATGTTCCCCGACGGCAGCCGCCAGAAGTTCCTCGGCGACAACGCCCGCTCGGTGTTCAAGCTCGGCGACGCAGGAGCGAACCGGCGATGAGCGACCGCCTGCAGAACAACGTGGCCATCGTCACCGGCGGCGCCAGCGGCATGGGCCTGGCCACCGTCGAACGCTTCGTGGCCGAGGGCGCCTCGGTCGTCATCGGCGACATGAACGCCGCCGCCGGCGAGGAGGCCGCCGCCCGCCTGGGCGACCGCGTCCGCTTCACCCGGGCCGACGTGTCCGTCGAGGACGACGTCGCCGCCCTCGTCGAGCTCGCCGTCGACGCGTTCGGCGGGCTCGACATCATGTTCAACAACGCCGGCATCGGGGGCGCCTTCGGCCCCGTCACCGAGCTCGACGTCGACGCCTGGGACGAGACCTTCGCCATCGACGTGCGCTCGGTGTTCCTCGGCATCAAACACGCTGCCCGGGTCATGATCGGCGGCGGCAAGGGCGGCTCCATCATCAACACCGCCTCGGTGGCCGGGCTCGGTGGCGGCGCCGGTCCGCTCGCCTACTCGGCGGCCAAGGCCGCGGTGGCCAACCTCTCCGTCGCCGCCGCGCTGGAGCTCGCGCCGCACCGGATCCGGGTCAACGCCATCTGCCCCGGCGTGATCCACACCCCGCTCATGCACGCCGGCAAGCCGGAGCTCGTCGACGAATGGCTGCCCGCCCTGCAACCATGGCCGGACCGCGGCGAGGGCGCCCACATCGCCGGCGCGGCCTTGTTCCTGGCCAGCGAGGACTCGACCTTCGTCACCGGCCAGCAGCTGGTGGTGGACGGCGGCCTGCTCGCCGCGGGCCCTCGGGTCACCCAGTTCAGCCACATGTTCAAGGACCTCAACAGCCTGGCCGGCATGGCCTACGGCACCACCGGCCAGAAGCCCCGGTACCGCCGTCTCGACCGCTGACCGAGGAGCTGGTGGCCACATCACCGCTAACGTCCCGCCTCGTGGCCACCAGCACCAACCACCGCGCCGGCACCGCGCTCGTCGTGGGCGGCACCGGGCCCACCGGCCCCCATGTCGTCAACGGCCTGCTCGATCGCGGCTACACCGTCGCCATCCTGCACTCCGGCCGCCACGAGAGCGAGCTGATCCCCGCCCACGTCGAGCACATCCACACCAACGCCTTCGACGTCGCCGCGGTCGCCGCTGCGCTCGGCGCTCGCACCTTCGATCTCGTCGTGCCCATGTACGGCCGCCTGCGCGACCTCGCCACCTACTTCGCCGGCCGATGTGGCCGGGTGATCTCGGTCGGCGGTGCGCCGGTCTACCGCGGCTTCGGCTGGCCCGAGGCGAACCACCCGCACGGCATGGCCGTTCCCACCCGCGAGCACGACCCGCTGGCCGGCCCCGGCGACAACCCGAAGGTGCTCAAGATGATCGAGACCGAACAGGTCCTCTTCGAGCAGCACCCGACCGCCACCCACCTGCGCTACCCCCGCCTCTACGGACCGTTCCAGGTGCAGCCCAAGGAATGGTGCGTCGTGCGCCGCGTGCTCGACGGGCGCCGCCGCATCATCGTGCCCGACGGCGGCCTGCCGCTCATCGTGTTGGCGTACTCCCGCAACGCCGCCCAGGCGCTGCTCACCGCGGTCGATCGGCCCGACGTCGCCGCCGGCCGCATCGTGCACGTCACCGACGAGCGCACCGTCACCGTCGGTCAGTGGGTGCAGCTGCTCGCCGAGGGCCTCGGCGCCGAGATCGAACTGGTCGGCATGCCATGGGAGCTGGCCCGACCCGCCTGGCCCTTCGGCGAGTGCAGCAACCACCACCGGGTGCTGTCCACCGAGTTGCTCTGCGCCGAGCTCGGCCACCGCGACCTCACCCCGGTCACCGACGCGCTGCCGCTGACCGCACGCTGGCTGGCCGACCACCCGCTCGAGCGCGGCTCGGTCACCGAGCACGGCCTGCAGGACCCGTTCGACTACGCCGCCGAGGACCGCCTGATCGACGCCTGGGGCTCGGCGCTCGAGCAGCTCCGGCCCGTGGCCGAGGCGGCCGACCCGCACTGGACCGATCGGTACGCGCACACCTCCGTCGACGCCAAGCTCGGCATCGACACCGCCTGACGAGCCGCACCACCGCCGAAAGAGCCCGCCGATGAGCACCATGGACGCCGACGAGATCCGCCGCTGGGCCGCAGTCCACGAGCAGGCCCGCCGCCACGCCACCCAGATCGAGCCGCCCACCTTCAGCCGTCCGACCATGGACCTCGAGGACGCCTACGCCATCCAGCAGGCGTGGGTCGACCTGCAGCTCGCCGCCGGCGCCAGCCTCGTCGGCCACAAGATCGGGCTCACCTCCAAGGCCATGCAGGCCTCCATGCAGATCGACGAACCGGACTTCGGGGCCCTGCTCGACGACATGGTCTTCGACGACGGCGCCGAGCTCGACACCGGCCGCTTCTGCGACCCGAAGATCGAGGTGGAGCTCGCCTTCGTGCTCGGCCGCCCCCTCGAAGGCCCACACGTCACGATGCTCGACGTGCTGTCGGCCACCGAGTACGTCGTTCCCGCCCTCGAGCTGATCGACGCCCGCTCCTACCGCGTCCACCCGGAGCTGAAGCGCCCCCGCACCGTGCGCGACACCATCGCCGACAACGCGGCCGACGCCGGCGTCATCATGGGCGGCCGCCCCGTCGGCCCGACCGAGGTCGACCTGCGGTGGGTCGCCGCGCTCGCCTACCGCAATGGCGCCATCGAAGAATCCGGCGTCGCCGCCGCCGTGCTCAACCACCCGGCCAACGGCGTCGCCTGGCTGGCGCGCCGCTACGCCACCATCGGCCGGCGGCTCGAGGCCGGCCACGTCGTGCTGGCCGGATCGTTCACCCGGCCGCTCGACGCCCGGCCGGGCGACGTGTTCCACGTCGACTACGGACCCCTCGGCGCCATCACCTGCCGGTTCGTCTGAGCCCGCCCCGTCCCCGGAAGCGACCGTGCCGCACGCAGACGTGATCGTGATCGGCGGTGGCATCGCCGGCGTCGGCGCCGCCGCCGAGCTGGCCGAGCGCGGCGCCCGGGTGACCCTGCTCGAACGCGAGACCCAGCTCGCCCAGCACACCACCGGTCGCTCCGCCGCCCAGTACCTGGAGAACGACGGCGGCCCGCTCAACCGGGCCCTCACCCTGGCCAGCCGGGACGGCTTCGCCCGCGGCCCGTTCCTGCGCACCCGACCGATGCTGGTCGTCGGCGGGCCGGACGAGCTCCCCGAGCTGGAGGCCCTCGCCGCCGAGGGCGCCCGCCTGGTCGACTCGATCCGGCTGATCGACGGCGAGGAGGCCCGCCGCATCGTCCCCGTGCTGCGACCCGAGGTCGTCGCCGCCGGCGTGCTCGAACCCGACGCCGCCGACATCGACGTCGCCGCGCTGCACCAGTCCTTCGTCCGACGCGCCCGCGCCGCGGGTGCCACCGTGGTGACCGCCGCCGGCGAGATCGCCGTGCGACCCCGACCCGACGGCTCCTGGCACGCCGAGCCGGCGGGCTGGTCCGCCCCCGTCGTCGTCGACGCCGCCGGCGCCTGGGGCGACCGGCTCGCCGAGGTGGCCGGCGTCGCCCCGCTCGGCCTGCGCCCGTTGCGACGCACCGCCCTGCTCACCCGCGCCCCCGCCGACAGCGGGGCGTGGCCGCTGGTGGTGTGGGGCGACCGCTGCTACTTCAAGCCGGAAGCCGGGCCGTCGCTGCTGTGCTCCCCCGTGGACGAGACGCCGTCCGAACCCTGCGACGCCCGGCCCGACGAGCTCGACGTCGCTCGCGCCCTCGACGCGGTCAACACCTGCACCACGCTCGGGTTACGCCACGTGCGCACCGCCTGGGCAGG
>JADLEF010000262.1 GCA_020846295.1 Acidimicrobiales bacterium | reverse complement strand
GGCTCCGGCTGCCCCGCTCCGCCTCGGCGCGCGGTCGCCTCCCGAGGAACCGCCCTTGACACCCGTTAGGGCGCCAGCCTAGGTTTGCTCCACTTCCCCTTTTCGCTGGCTCGTCCTGCGCGGAGGGTCTTTCATGTTGGTGGCCTGTTGGTCCGTCAAGGGCGGCGCGGGTGTGTCCGTCGTCGCTGCGACGCTGGCACAGCGTCTCGCTGCCGATCACGGCGGCGCCCTGCTCGTCGATCTCGGGGGCGATCAGCCGGACATCACGGGCACCCCCGCCCACCATGCGCCGGGGGTGGCGGACTGGTTGGCCGGCGGTGCCTCCGTCCCGGCCGACGCCCTCGCACACCTCGAGGTCGCCCTGCCGGGCGAGCTTCGCCTGCTCGCTCGCGGCCATGGACCGCTGCCCGTCGGTGAGCGGGCGGACGTGCTGCTCGCCGTCCTCGCCCGTGAGCTGCGCCCGGTGGTGATCGATTGCGGGCCGCCGTTGCCGGTGGCCTTCGGTCCGCAGGGCGAGGGGGAGCTCGCACTCGCCGCCGCATCGAGCGCCACGCGTTCGTTGATGGTGCTGCGTCCGTGCCTCGCCTCGTTGCGGCGTGCCCTCGCCGCGCCGCTGCGGCCGTCCGGCATCGTCGTGGTCAACGAAGCGGGGCGGGCGCTCGACGCCGGTGACGTCGGCGAGGTGCTGGGCGTGCCCATCGTGGCTGAGGTGGCGGTGGACCCGGCCATCGCCCGCGTGGTGGACGCCGGGCTGCTGCTCGCACGCCCGCCTCGTCCCTTGCAGCGGGGTCTGCGCCATGCCGCTTGAGCAGGGCATCGGGACGACCGCGCCAGACCGCGGGTTCGCCGTCCTGGTCGACGAGGTGTTCCGGTCCGTGGCCGAGCACGGCGCGATCGAGGTCGATGTGCTCGCCAAGGAGGTGCGCCGTCGTGCGCCGTTGCTTGCCGCGGCGGAGCGCCGTGCCGTGGCCGACGCCGTCCTGGCCCGGACCGAGGGGTATGGACCGTTGGCGCCGTTCTTCCTCGATCCCGCGGTGGCCGAGGTGATGGTGAACGCAGGCGCGGTCTGGGTGGAGCGCCACGGCGCGTTGCAGCAGAGCGAGCTGACCCTCACCCCGGCGGAGGTGCAGCGCCTCATCGAACGGATCGTCGGGCCCGCCGGCGCCCGGGTGGACCGGGCCAGTCCCATCGTCGATGTCCGGCTGCCGGACGGCTCGCGGGCCAACATCGTGCTGCCGCCCCTCGCCCCCGACGGGCCGTGCATCACCATCCGGCGGTTCCTGTTGCATCGCGCCGCGCTGGCGGACTTCTGCGATCCCCCGGTGGCGGCGCTGCTCGCCGACGCGGTGTGCCGACGAACCAACATCGTGGTGTCGGGCGGCACCGGGTCGGGCAAGACCACCCTGCTCAACGCGCTGGCCGCCCACATCGGCCGCACCGAACGGATCATCACGATCGAGGACACCGCGGAGCTCCGCCTCGACCATCCGCACGTCGTGCGCCTCGAAGCACGTCAGGCCAACACCGAGGGCGTCGGCTCGGTCAGCATCCGGCAGTTGGTGCGCACCGCGCTGCGCATGCGACCGGATCGCATCCTGGTCGGCGAGGCGCGCGGGGACGAGGTGATGGATGTGCTCCAGGCCATGAACAGTGGCCACGAGGGCTCCATGTCGACCTGCCACGCCAACACCCCGCGCGACGCAGTGCGCCGCCTCGAGGCGCTGGCCCTGCTCGGCGGCGACCGGCTCGTGCTGCCGTTCGTGCGGGACCAGCTGCGCGCCGCCCTGCAGCTGATCGTGCACGTGCGTCGCCGACCGGGCGGCGGCCGCACGATCGGTGATGTCGTCGCCCTGCAGCGCGACGCGGATTGGGCCGGAGGGGAGGGGTTCTCGCCCGTCGTCGTCGACGGCCGCCTCACCCCCGGCTGCTGGTTGACCGGCGAAGCCGATCAGCTCGGCAGCACGAGGTGAGGGCACTGGTGGTGCTCGATGCGTTGTCGCTCGTCCTCGTCGGTCTGCTGCTGCGCGCCGGTGGTCGCACCCGTCGCGTCGCGTCGTTCCGGGCACGTCTGGGGGTGAGCGCACCTGCCGGCACGGCCCGCTCGAACGGGGGTCGGCGTCGCCGGCTCGACGGCGCGGCGGCCGCCCGGGCGGGGTTGGGCACGGGCGGGCTGGTGGCCGCCATCGGGCTGGTCGGCCGGTCGCCGGTCGCGGTGGTGCTCGGTCTGGCCCTGATGGCGGCCTCGGCGCTGCTGCGCTGGGCCGGGCGGCTCGGTGCGGGGCGCAGGGTCGACCGTGCCCTCGCCCCGGTGGTGGAGCAACTCGGTCGGCAGCTCCGAGGCGGCGCGTCCCTGCCCGCCGCGCTGGCGGCCGTCGCCGTCGACGCGCCCGATGAGCTCGCCGGAGATCTCCGCACGCTGTCCACCGCGCTGGGGGAGGGGGACACCATGCACGACGTCCTGCGCGCCTGGCGAGCGGGCCGGCCACGTCCGTCGGTGGCGTTGGTGACCGCCGCCCTGGGGATCGGACACGCTCAGGGCGGGCTGCGAGCCCAGTCGGTCGAGGAGCTCGCCGTCTGGCTCCGCGAAGCGGACGAGGCCCAGCGCGAGGCCGTCGCCCAGGCCAGCCAGTCCCAGGCATCGGCGGCGGTCATGGTCGTCGCGCCGGTGGGCTTCGCCGCCTTGTTGGCGGCGGGCGACGCCGCCGCCCGGCACTTCCTCCTGCACAGCACCGCCGGCGCAGCCTGCGTCGCCATCGCGCTGGCCCTCGATCTCGGCGCCGCCGCCATGATGGTGCGCGCCGTGGCCGGTTTCGGAGAGGACGGTCCCTGATGTGGCTGACCCTGTGCACGCTCGGCTGCGCCGTCGCGCCGCTGCTGGCGCTCTGGCGCCGGCGACCGGGAAGGTGCGGTCGAGTCCCGGCCGACCCACCCCAACGAGCGAGCCGGCTGACCCCGCACCGTGCCGCAGGTCTGGCTGTCGGCCTCGCCGTCGCCGGCGCGGCGGTCCGGCCGCCATGGGGGGCGTCGGTCGGCCTCCTCATACCGATCGGTCTGGTCGCAGGGCGGGCGAGGGCTCGCCGGCGGGCCGCTCGACGGAGACAGGTCGAGCTCGACGCGCTGGTCACGCTGGTGGCGTTCGGGATGCAGGGCGGGCTCACCATCCGCCAGGCGACGGCCGCCGCGCTCGAGTGGTCCGACGGTCCGCTCGCCTCGCTGCTCCGTGACGGGCTGCGTCGCTCGGCTCGCGGGTTCGTCCTCGCGGACGAGCTCGAGCGGTTGGTGGAGGGTGCTGCCCCCGAGTTGCGGCCCTTCGCCCGCATCGTGGCCGAGGCCGAGCGCTACGGCGTACCGGCCGGTCCGGCGCTCGGCACCCTCCGGCGGGAGCTTCGCCTCGAGCGTCGCCACCGCCTCGAACGCGACGCCCGCAGGTTGCCGGTCCGCCTCCTGGGCCCGCTCATCGGCGGCGTCCTGCCCGCCTTCGCGCTGCTCGCCGTGGTGCCGATGCTGGTCGGCGGGCTGGGCGGGCTCGGGGACCTCGGGGCCACGAGCTCGCCGACCGCGCCGGCTCCCGGCGCTGCGGCGGACGCTTCCTCTCGGGGCGAGCCCGCCCCCTCCGCCACCACCCAACAGCAAGGGGTCGGACCATGAGCCGACACGTCCTGCGTCACCGCGGCCTTCGTCAGCTGCACGACGTCTACATCAACCGCCTCCCGCTCGATCGCGAGGCGGGTCAGGCCACCGTGGAGTACGCCCTGGTGGTCCTGGCCGCCGCGGCCATCGCCCTGTTGCTCGTCGCCTGGGCGGCGCGCAGCGGCAAGATCGGGGAGCTGGCCGACCGCGTGTTCGATTCCGTCGTGGCCAAGGTGTCCTGATGCGCCGCCCGCCGTACCGCGCCGTCCGCCAGTACCGCGCGGTACGGCGCGGCGACTCCGGCCAGCAGGGGCAGGCGACGGTGGAGCTCGCGCTCGTGCTGCCGCTGCTGTTCCTGCTGATCCTGCTCGTGGTGCAGGCCGGTCTGCTCTGCCGTGACCAGCTCCTCGCCACGCACGCGGCGCGCCAGGCGGCCCGCGTTGCCGCCATCGACGGCGACGACGCAGCGGCCGTCGACGCCGCGCGCGGCGCCACCGGGTTGGTCCCCGGGCGGATGGAGGTGGCGGTCGCCCACGCCGGCGACCTCGTCACCGTCACGGTGCGCTATGACAGCCCGGTCGTCGTGCCCCTCCTGCGGGCCATGCGCTCCGGTATGGCGCTCGAGTCCACGGTGACCATGTACGACGAACGGTACGACGAACGCACCCTCGACGGCACGGCGCCATGACCGGATGCCGGGCAGCGGGCTGCTCAGGGCAGCGTGATCTCCGTCGGAGCGAACGGCGCTGCGGCCAGCAGCGTCTCCAGCAGGCGTCGGGCGCCGTCCTTGTCGAGCGGCTCGTTGCCGTTGCCGCACTTCGGGGACACCACACACGACGGGCACCCGTCGGCGCAGGCGCAGCGCTGCAGGACCTCAAGCGTCTCGGCGAGGTGGCGGTCCGCCGCCTCGAAGGCCAACTCGGCGATGCCCGCACCACCGGGGTAGCCGTCGTAGATGGTCACCGTCGGGCACCCGGTGTCGGGGTGCAGCGCGGTGGATACACCGCCCACGTCCCAGCGGTCACAGATCGTGAACAGCGGCAGGATGCCGATGGCGGTGTGCTCCAGCGCGTGCAGCGCGCCCGGCACCTGGTCCGCTCGCAGGCCGGCCCCGTCGAGCAGGTCCTCGTCGATCGTGTACCAGACGGCCCGTGTCTCCAGCACGCTGGGCGGCAGCTCGAGCGGCTCGGTCCCCAGCGTCGTGCGGGTGCGCAGGTCGATCCGCTGGTAGCCGGTCACCTGACTGACCACCTCGATCCGACCGATGGACAGGCGGGCCCGGCCCACCGGCCGGCCGGCCACGCACTCGAGGATGCGGAAGGACACGTCCGAGCGGGGCGTCGTGTACTCATCGCCCTCGGCCTGCTCGACCCACGCGGTGCGCGCCTCGAGATCCAGCTCGGTCACCCGGTAGGTCACGCCCTGGTGCAGGTACACCGCGCCCGGGTGCACGGTGGCCGGCGCCCGGCTCACGTCCACCGTGCCGACCAGCTGCTGCTCGTCGTCGACCCGCACGATCTTCACCTCGGCGCTCGATGCGCTGCGCAGGCCGATCCCGTGGCTCGGCCAGCCGCGTCCGGTCCAGGCCGCCAGGGCCGCGCCACGGTCCCGCCGCCGCACGCCGAGCCGGTCCCGCCGGGCGAGGCGCACGACACCCTCGTCGAGGTCCTCGGGCCAGAACCGACCGTCGAGGGCGGACAGGGGGCGTTCGAAGGCGGCGCACTCGAGGTGCGGATCGAGCACGTAGGGGTTCGACGGGTTGATCACCGCCGGCTCGGGCGCCCGGCGGAACACCTCCTGCGGATGGCGCATCAGCCACTGGTCGAGCTGGTCGTCGCCCGCCACCAGCACGGTGACGCCGTCCGCGCTGGCCCGCCCGGCGCGCCCCGCCTGCTGCCACATCGACGCCATCGTGCCGGGGACGCCGGTCAGCACGCAGGCATCGAGACCGGACACGTCGATGCCGAGCTCGAGCGCAGAGGTCGCCACGACGCCGCGCAGGTGCCCGGTGAACAGCGCCAGCTCGATGTCGCGACGCTCCTCGGCCAGGTACCCGCTGCGATAGGGGCGCACCAGCGGCGCCAGCTGCGCCGGCAGCCGCCGTTTGATGTCGGCGGCCACCAGTTCGGTGCCCTTCCGGCTGCGGCAGAACACGATCGTGCGCCGGTCGGTGCGGACCAGCGCGGCGGCCACCGCCGCCGCCTCGCTGTTGGCCGAGGCACGGGTGCCGCGCTCATCGATGACGGGCGGGTTCCACAGGGCGAACAGCCGCTCCCCCTGGGGTGAGCCGTCGTTGGTGACCGCCACGACGTCGAGACCGCACAGGGAGGACGCCAACCGGTCCGCGTCGCCCAGGGTGGCCGAGGTGAAGGCGAACGTGGGGGAGGAGCCGTAGTGGGCGCACAACCGACGCAAGCGGCGCAACAACTGGGCGACGTGGCTGCCGAAGATGCCGCGCAGCACGTGCAGCTCGTCGACGACGACGTAGCGCAACCTGGCCAGGAACCGCGCCCAACGATCGTGGTGGGGGAGGATCCCGTGGTGGAGCATCTCCGGGTTGGTCAGCACCACGTTGCCGCTGCGACGCACCCACGCCCGCTCGGCCTGGCCGGCGTCCCCGTCGTAGGTGGCGGCGGCGAGGCGGGGCAGCTTCATCGCCTGCAGCGAGCGGAGCTGATCCTGGGCCAGGGCCTTGGTCGGGAACAGCAGCAGCGACGTACCGGCCCGTACGGGGCTGCTCACCGCCTCGGCGATGGCCGCCTGGTAACACAGCGACTTGCCCGACCCGGTGCCGGTGGCGACCACCACGGAGCGGCCGTCTCGCAACAGGTCGATGGCGGCCGCCTGGTGGGACCACAACCGATCGACCCCGAGCCGCTCGGCCACCCGGGCCGGAAGCGGTCGCTGCAACGTGGAGAACGTGGCCTCCCTGGCCGCCAGCCGTTCGAGGTGCACGAGCCGGCCGTCCTCCTCGCCCATCTCGCGCAGCAACGCCTCCGCCGCGTCGAGCCCGCCGCCATCGGCCAGCCAGTACGGGTCCGTCGCAACCACCGGCCAAGGCTAACTCACCGCCACGTAATTTCAGCCGTGCGATCCCGGCCCACCAGCGAGGCGCGACCCGCATCGATGATCGCGCTCACCCAACACCGTTGTTGCGAAGACGTCCCGGTAAACTGGCGCGATTCTTCGTGTCGAGCATGCCCCCGGTGATCGACCCGGCGTCACGATCGTTCGGATCCGCGGCGAGATCGATCTGGCCACTGCGCCGCGTCTGCGCGCCGAGCTGCGCGCCCTGACCGACGCCGGCTGCTGCGACCTCGAGGTCGACCTCGCCGGTGTCGACCTGCTCGACTCCACCGCCATCGGCGTCCTGCTGGGTGCCCTGCGCCGGGCCCGACTGGCCGGCGGCAACCTCCGCGTCACCGCGCTCGAGCCGTCGATCGCCGGGCTGTTCGACCTCCTGGGCCTGCGTCCGGTGTTCTCCGCCCCCGGGCCGGCGGCCCCCGCCGCCTCCGCCGCGCCGAGCGGAGCGCGGTCGTGAGCGGGCCGTCGCCGTTGCGCCGGGTCGTGGAGCTGGAGATCCCGCCCCGCCACGACTACCTCGCCGTCGCCCGCCGCTTCGTCGCCGCCGCCGCCAACATCGAGGCCCGCCTCGAAGCCGAGCAGCTCAGCAACCTCCAGGTCGCGGTGTCCGAGGCGTGCACCAACGCCATCAACGCCCACGCGGCCGCCGGCGTATCGGACGCCATCGCCATCCGCTGCGCGGTCGACGCCGCCCGGGTGGAGGTCGTCATCAGCGACCACGGCGGCGGCTTCGATCCCGCCGCCCTGGTCCCGCTGCCCGAGCCGGCCGACCCCCGCCGGCTCGACTTCGAGAGCGGCCTGGGGATCAGGCTGATGCGGACCCTCACCGACCGCCTGGAGATCAACTCCTCGTCCTGGGGCACCGTCGTGCACGTCGTCATGCTGGCCCGCGCCGGCGCCTGCTGAGGGGTGTCACCCCGGTCACCTCGGGAGACGAATTCCCAGTTCGTTTGACAGTTCGGCGCCCCACCCCGATACGTTCGTCCCGATGGGCAGTCGCCTGGTAATCGTCGAATCACCCGCCAAAGCCCGCACGATCGCGGGTTTTCTCGGCCGCGACTTCGTGGTCGAGTCCTCGATCGGCCACATTCGCGACCTCCCGGTGAGCTCGAGCGACGTCGAGGGTCCCTACAAGAAGTGGGAAGTGCTCGGCGTCGACGTCGAGAACGACTTCAAACCGCTGTACCTGGTCAACCAGGACAAGAAATCCCACGTCAGCGGCCTCAAGAAGCTCCTCAAGGATGCGGACGAGCTCTACCTCGCCACCGATGAGGATCGCGAGGGCGAGGCCATCGCGTGGCACCTGCTCGAGGTGCTCAACCCGCCGCAGCGCATCCCGGTCAAGCGGATGGTGTTCCACGAGATCACCCCCGCCGCCATCCAGCACGCCATCGACAACCCCCGGGAGATCGACCGTCGGCTCGTCGACGCCCAGGAGGCCCGGCGGATCCTCGACCGCATCTATGGCTACAAGGTCTCCGAGGTCCTGTGGCGCAAGGTACCGCCGGCCCGCTCGGCCGGTCGCGTCCAGTCCGTCGCCACCCGCATCGTGGTCGAGCGCGAGTGGGAGCGCATGCGCTTCGTCCCCGCCGGCTACTGGGACCTCGACGCCACCTTCGCCGCCCTCACCGGCACCGACGCCGGGCGGACGTTCACCGCCCGCCTCGCCACCGTGGACGACCTCAAGGTCGCCACCGGCAAGGATTTCGACAGCAACGGCCGGCTCACCCGTACCGGAACCGTCGCCCTGGACGAGACCGCAGCACGGACCCTCGTCGCCGAGCTCGACGGGCGGCCCTTCACCGTCGGCGACGTCGACTCGCGGCCCTACCGCCGCTCTCCTGCGGCGCCGTTCATCACCTCGACCCTGCAACAGGAAGCGGGCCGCAAGCTCCGCCTCAGCTCCCAGCAGACGATGCGCGCCGCCCAGAGCCTCTACGAGCAGGGCTACATCACCTACATGCGGACCGACTCCACCACGCTGTCGGACACGGCGCTCGCCGCGGCCCGCTCCGTGGTGACCGAGCGCTACGGCGCCGAGTACCTCCCGCCGGGACCGCGGCAGTACACCAAGAAGGTCAAGAACGCCCAGGAGGCGCACGAGGCCATCCGCCCTGCCGGCGAGCGGTTCCGCAGCCCCGAGGAGGTCGGCGGTTCCCTGGGCGGTCGCTCGGTCGAGGCCCGGGTCTACGAGCTGATCTGGCAGCGCACCATCGCCTCCCAGATGACCGACGCCCTCGGCAACACCGTCACCGTCAGGGTGGACGGCACGACGGCCACCGGCCGCCGGGCCAGCTTCAGCGCCAGCGGCACCATCATCACCCACGCCGGCTTCCAGCGGGTCTACGTGGAGGACACCGACGACGCCGAGGACGCCGACGGTGACGAGCGCCGCCTGCCCCAGGTCGCCCAGGGCGACGGGCTGCGCGCCGATGAGCTCGAGGCCAAGGGACACGAGACCCAGCCCCCCGCCCGCTTCACCGAGGCGTCCCTGGTCAAGCGGCTCGAGGAGCTCGGCGTCGGCCGCCCCTCGACCTACGCGTCGATCATGTCGACCATCCAGGACCGCGGCTACGTGTGGAAGAAGGGCAGCGCCCTGGTGCCGTCCCTCACCGCCTTCGCCCTGGTGCGGTTGCTGGAGGACCACTTCCCGAACCTGGTGGACTACGCCTTCACCGCTCGCATGGAAGACGATCTCGACGGGATCGCCAGCGGCAGCGGCGAAGCCATCCCGTGGCTGTCGAAGTTCTACTTCGGGGACCACAGCCCCGAGGGCGCCGGCCTCCGACAGATGCTCGCCGAGCGGCTCGACACCATCGACGCCCGTGAGATCTCCACCATCCCGCTCGGCAAGGACAGCGAAGGCGTCGAGGTCGTGGCCCGCGTCGGTCGCTACGGCCCGTACATCCAGCGGGGTGAGGACCGCACCTCCATCCCCGAGGACCTGCCGCCCGACGAGCTCACCGTGCCGCGGGCGCTCGAGCTGCTCGCCGCCCCCAGCGGGGACCGCGAGCTCGGCGCCGATCCGGTCACCGGCCAAACCGTCTACGTGCGCAACGGACGCTTCGGCCCGTACGTGCAGCTCGGTGAGGACCCCACCGAGAAGAACGCGCCGAAGCCCAAGCGCGCATCGCTGTTCAAGGACATGGACCCCACCACCATCGGCCTCGACGACGCGGTGCAGCTGCTCCAACTGCCGCGCACCGTCGGCGTGGCCGAGGACGGCGTCGAGGTGGTGGTGGCCAACGGCCGGTTCGGTCCCTTCGTGCGCAAGGGCGAGGAGATCCGCAGCCTCGAGACCGAGGCGCAGCTGCTCACCCTGACGATGCCCGAGGCGCTCGAGCTGCTCGCGCAGCCCAAGCGCAGGCGCGGCCAGTCCGCCCCCAAGGGTCCGCTGCGCGAGCTCGGCCCGGACCCGGTGTCGGGCAAGCCGCTGGTCATCAAGGACGGTCGCTTCGGCCCCTACGTCACCGACGGCGAGACCAACGCGTCGCTGCGCAAGGGCGACGTCGTCGAGGAGCTGTCCATGGAACGGGCCCTGGAGCTGCTCCAGGATCGACGCGACCGCGGCCCCGCCACCAAGGGCCGCCGCAAGCCGGCCGGCGGCGCGGCGAAGAAGACGCCAGCCCGCAAGACGCCGGCGAAGAAGGTTGCCGCCACCGGCGATGCAGCGGCGGGGGCCACCACCAGGAAGACAGCGACCAAGAAGACAGCGACCAAGAAGACCGCCACCAAGAAGGCGGCCACGAAGAAGGCGCCGACCAAGAAGGCCGCGACCAACAAGACGGCGGCGACCATCGCGGGCGATGCGTCCGCAGCCGAGCCGGCGGCCGGCACCCCCGACGACAACTGAGCCTGAGCTGCAGCCCTCGGTGCGACAGGCTTACAACGTGGGTGACCGCCAGGACGGGTTGCTCTAACCTGGGGCGGGTGACCATCCAGGGGCGTCGTGGCGCCGACGAGCGCCCCGAAGCCGCTGCCCCCGGGCAACCCGAACAGGCCGATGGCGACACCGCATCGGAGTCGGCCGGCAACGGGTTGATCGTCCGGCTCTTCGGTTCCCGGGCGTTCTTCCGCCTCTGGCTGGCCATGTTCGCCTCCGCCACCGGAGACTGGCTCGGGTTCCTGGCCATCGCCGATCTCGCCGCCCGGCTCGGCGGGGACAGCTCCGGCGCCCTCGCCGTCGGGTTCGTGTTCATGGCCCGCATGCTGCCCGGCCTGCTCTTCGGCGCCGTCGTCGGCGTCGTCGTGGACCGCTTCGATCGCAAGCGGGTGATGGTGGTGTGCGACCTCGGCCGGGCCATGGTCCTGCTGTCGCTGCCCTTCGTGGACTCCGTCGCCGGCCTGATCGTCGCCTCGCTCGTCCTCGAGCTGCTCACCCTGGCGTGGCAGCCGGCCAAGGAGGCGTCCGTCCCCAACCTGGTGCCCCAGAGCCGGCTCGCCACCGCCAACTCGCTGTCGATCGCCGCCGGATACGGCACCTTCCCCCTCGCCGCCGCGCTGTTCGCCGTGCTCGCCAAGTTCGGCGAGTCGATGCAGGGCTCCGTCGCCTCCGCCCTCCGGTTCGGTCAGGAGGGCTCGCTCGGCTTCTACGTGGATGCCGCCACGTTCGTGGTCTCGGCGTTGCTCATCTGGGGGCTGACGCTGCCGCCGAGGCCCCAGCGCAGCTCGGCGCGCGGCGCCGGGCCGTTGCGCAGCGTCACCACGGCGTGGACCGACCTCAAGGAAGGGTGGTCGTTCATCGCCACCAACCCCGTGGTGCGGGCGGTCAACGTGGGCCTCGCCACCGGCCTGGTCGGCGGCGGGATGCTGGTGCCCCTGGGCAAGATCTTCATCGACCGGGTCCTGCACGCCGGTTCCGCCGGGTTCGGCCTGTTCCTCACCGTGCTCGGCGTCGGGGTCGCCGTCGGGGTGCTCGGCGTGTCGGTGCTGCAGGCCCGCCTGCCCAAGGCCAAGGTGTTCGCCGGTGTCGTGGTCACCTCCGGCATCTGCCTGTTCGCGGCCACGTCCACCTCGAGCCTCACCCCCGCCGCGGTGCTCATCTTCGGGCTCGGCAGCTGCGCGGGCGCCGCCTACGTGCTCGGGTTCACGCTGCTGCACGAGAACGTGGACGACGAGCTGCGGGGCCGCATCTTCTCCGCCCTCAACACGCTGGTGCGACTGTGCCTTGTGTCCGCCTTCGCCGTCGGCCCGTTCCTGACCCAGGTGCTGGACCAGCTGTCCGTCCGGCTGTTCACCGACAGCCGCATCGAGCTGTTCGGCGCCCGGGTCTTCGTGCCCGGCGTGCGGCTGACCATGTGGCTGGCTGCGTCGATCATGGTCACCGCCGGTCTGCTCGCCGCCCGCTCCATCGGCTGGGGACGGCGAGCGGACCGTACCGGTCGGTCCGGTCGGTCCGGTCGGTCCGGTCGGTCCGGTTCCACCGGTCGGCCGGAGGACGGCGCCGCGGTCGAGCCGGCGGCGGTCGCCGGCATGGCCCGTTCCGCCGCCACGGGCGAGGCGCCGGCGGGCGCGACCGGCGGGGCCCGATGAGCAGCGACCGTGACATCGATGCGGGCGGGCTCACCGGCGGGGGCCCGGGCACGGTCGCCGACCACGAGGATCCCGACGATCCGTTCGCCGTCGTCACCGGCCAGCCCGACGCCGTCGCCCAGCTGCGCGCTGCGACGCACAACCCCGTCCACGCCTACCTGCTCGTCGGTCCTCCCGGTGCAGGCAAACGGCAGGCCGCCATGGCGCTCGCCGGCGAGCTGCTGGCCGAGGCCGCCCGACGCGCCGGGGACGGCGAGGCGACGGCGCGCCATCGCCGCCTGGCCAGGGCCGAGGCGCACCCCGACCTCACCATCATCGAACGGGAAG